>SKKH01000050.1 GCA_007121555.1 Gemmatimonadota bacterium
AGGGAACGCCCCTTTCCGGGAGCAACTTCATGCACTACATGGACTACGCCGCCACCTCCGCGATTCGGCCGCCGGCCGTCACAGAGGCCATGGTGGATTTCCTGGAGCGCGTGGGCGCTTCCCCCGGCCGCGGCGGATACTCCCGTTCGGTGGAGTCGGCCCGCATCGCGTTTCGATGTAGACGGGCTGTGGCTCGGGTCATGGGCCTACCCGGCGATCCGGGAAGAATCGCGTTCATGCTCAACGCCACACACGCGCTCAACACTGCGCTTCACGGCGTGCTTCAGCCGGGCGACAGCGTGGTTCTCACGCCCTTCGACCACAATGCGGTCCTGAGGCCGGCCCACGTGCTCGCCCGGAATTGCCCTGTGGAGATACGGATGGCGTCCGGTGACGCCGAAGGCGGCATCGATCTGGAATCGCTTCCCCGACTTCTGGAGGGGGCTCGACTTCTCGTGGTGAATGCGGTCTCGAACGTCCTTGGGACGCCGCTTCCCCTCAAGGAGATGGCCCGGCAGGCGAGGGACGCGGGCGCTCTGGTGCTGGTCGACGCGGCCCAGTCCGCCGGTCACCTTCCTCTCAACGTGGCGGAGGCGGGTGCTGACCTAGTGGCCTTCACGGGGCACAAGGGTCTTCTGGGTCCGCAGGGAACCGGTGGCCTCTGGGTGCGCGAGGGGGTCACCTTGAATCCCCTGCTCTGCGGGGGCACGGGGGGTGACTCCGCCCGGCGTGAGATGCCCACCGCATTCCCGGACCGCTTGGAGGCCGGGACGCCGAATGCCCCTGGCATCGCTGGGCTTCTGGCCGGCTGCACCTTCGTGCTCGAGCGCGGCGTGGAGACGATCCACGCTCAGGAGATGGCGCTCAAAAGCCGCCTGCGAGATGGTCTGGAACAGATTCGGGGAATCCGGGTCCTCTCTCCCCCTGGAGTCGCCGGGGTAGGGCTCGTGACTCTGGTCAGCGACGGAGTGGAGCCATCGGAGCTGGCACGCCGCCTGGAGACCGAGTGGGGTGTCATGGCTCGATCCGGGCTCCACTGCGCACCCGAAGCCCATCGACTCCTGGGGTCGGCGGAGACCGGAGCCCTTCGCCTTTCCCTCGGCTGGGCCTCGACGGCTGAGGACGTGGATCGAGCGCTTGCCGGGCTCGATGCCATCGCAGGTTGCAGACCCGTGGCTGTAGGTGGGCCTCAGGCCTGACCGCTCCGTTCTCGATCCGTCGTCATCCTCCTTCTTCCACCGGGACTGCCCAAGGCGCAATGCGACTTTTCATCGCGATCAACCTTCCCGCTCCGGAACGGCAACGAATTTACGATGCTGCAGCGCCCCTTCGGGACGCGGGGTTTCCCATCCGGTGGCTCGAGCCCGAGACGTTTCATCTGACCCTGAAGTTTCTTGGGAACGCCCGTTCCGAGGTCGTTCCGGTGGTGGAGCAGGTGATCCGGAAGGTGGCTTCGCAGACGCAGGCGTTCCCTCTGGGCCTGGGCGGATTCGGTGCCTTTCCGACGATCCGCCGCCCTCGGGTCATCTGGATGGGAGCCGATCCCACTCCCGCGCTGAGGTGCCTGAAGCAGGATCTCGAATGGGCGTTGACCAAGCATGGGTTCGAGCGTGAAACCCGGGCCTTCCACCCGCACGTGACCCTGGGTCGCATCGACGGGGATCCGGGTGCCGGCGTATTCAGGGGCCTCGACGAGCTGGCCGCCAGCCTCGATTACTCGGGGAACACTCCGGTGCACAAGGTGGATCTGATGCGAAGCCATCCGTCCAGGAAGGGGCCTCGCTATACTCTCATGGAATCGGGTTCGCTCAAGGGCGTCGACTCAGCGGAAGGATGAGTCCGTGAAGGGCTGCTTCGGGGGATGCCTGGGTCGAATCGCGGCCCTCGTGATGCTGATGGTCCTGGTCGCAATGGCCTGGCGATTCGGGCCGGACCTCGCCGAGAGGTTCGGCGACGAACTGGGTCGGACCGACCCTTCCGCACCAAGGAGCTCTCCGGAGATGGCCGACGCCGCCCTGGCCCGGTACCTGGACCTGGCCGACGGGGATCAAGCTGAGGTGAGCTTCTCCGATGCTGAGGTGGAGAGCATCCTCCGCCATCGGCTCCCCAACGGGCTGCCCCCCGGAGTCCATGACCCTTTGGTGCACTTCCATGGTGAGGAGGTGCGACTTACCGTGCGAGTGGAGCGCAGGGTGCTGCCCTCCATCTCAGAGTTGGAAACGGTCCTGAGCGTTCTTCCCGATACGGTCTCCGTGCAGCTCCGAGGCCCCCTCGTCACCACCGGTGGACTGGAGGCGGCCCTCATCCTTCGGCGTATCGACGTAGCCGGCATTCCAGTGCCGGGTCGATTCCATGGCCAGATCGCGGAGGGGGTTCAGTCCGACTCTTCTCCAGAGTTGCCTTCAGAAGCCATCTCCTTTCCCCTTCCACCCGGGATCGAATCCATCCACCTTCAGGCCGGTAGATTGATCCTCAGAGTGGCGTCCTGAACGCCTCAGACCGGCCCTCTCTCCTTCCATCCCGTCAGCGCCACATGGCCCGTATCCTGATCGTCGACGACGAGGAGTCCATTCGCTCGATCCTCCGACAGCTCTTCGAATACGAAGGCCACGACGTGGCCATGGCCGGCTCCGCGAATGAAGCGCTGGAGCAGCTGGCGGAAGCCCCCGCAGACGTGGCGTTCGTCGACGTGAAGATGCCGGGACAGGATGGGCTCGAGCTTCTGGGCCGCCTTCGGGAGGAACGGCCGAATCTCCAGGTCATCATGATTTCGGGGCACGGAACCATCGACACGGCGGTGGAAGCCACCCGGCGAGGCGCCTTCGATTTCCTGGAGAAGCCCCTGGACACCGATCGCCTCCTCCTGACCCTGCGCAACGCCCTGGAGGTGAAGGGGCTCTCCGAGTCGGTGGCGGCCCTCCGGTCCCAGGTGGAGTCCCGCCACGCCATCGTCGGGTCGTCCTTCCACATTCAGAAGGTACTGGACCGGATCGAGCGGGTGGCGCCGACGGACTCCCGGGTCCTCATCACCGGAGAGAACGGGACGGGAAAGGAGCTGGTGGCCCGGGCGCTCCATCGCCTTTCGCCCCGTCGGGACAACGCCTTCGTCGAGGTGAACTGCGCCGCCATACCCTCGGAACTCATCGAGAGCGAGCTCTTCGGCCACATGAAGGGCTCGTTCACCGGGGCGGTGCAGGATCGTCCAGGAAAGTTTGAACAGGCCCACGAGGGGACTCTGTTTCTGGATGAGGTGGGAGACATGTCGCTGGCGGCCCAGTCCAAAGTCCTCCGTGCCCTGGAGGAGGGGAAGGTGACCCGAGTGGGCGGAGCGAAGACCCGGGAGGTCGATGTGCGGGTCGTGGCCGCCACGAACAAAGAGCTGGAGGACGAGATCGAGGCCGGGCGCTTCCGGGAGGACCTCTTCTACCGCCTCAACGTGGTCCCTATCCGCCTCCCCTCACTTCGGGAGCGAAGAGAGGACATTCCCATGCTCGTGCGGCACTTCGTCCAGCAGATGGCTCAGGGCGAGGGCCTCCCGGCCCGCAACTTCACCAGCGAGGCGATCGAGCGGCTCCAGTCCCTGCCCTGGCCGGGGAACGTTCGGGAGCTCAGGAACACGGTGGAGCGCCTCCTCATCCTGGCCCCGGACGACGAAATCACCGCGGACGACGTGGAACTCCTCGTGGGAAAGGCCTCGGGAGCGAGTGGACTGGGAAGTGAGCTCCTGGCCGCGCAGACCTTCAGCGAGTTCAAGGATCGGGCCGAGCGGGCGTTCCTCCTTCAGAAGCTCCGGGAGAACGACTGGAACGTATCCGAGACCTCCCGTGTCCTGGAGATGCCCCGCTCGAACCTGTACAAGAAGATCGAAAAGTACGGGCTTCAACGGGAAGGCTGAGCCTTCGGGTCCGTGGCTCAGCCGTCCGGGCGAAAGCTCACCACGATGGCTCCCCTTCGATGATCCAGGCCGAAGCGCTGCTGGGCATCGGGGCCCGAAAAGAAGCGAATGGACCGAACCCCATCCAGGGGGACCCCCCTCAGGGCCTCCGGTCCGCCGTATCGGGTACGGTCGAAATACACGGCCACTTCCTCCCCTGGCTGGAGCGAAATGGCCGCTGAGTTTCGTCCTCGGATCCACTGGGGACGGTGGCGTGCCACCAGGGCGTGCAGATCGTTGGAATTGGACCGTTGGATCTCTTCGGCGGCGATGAGGTTCCGGTCCCGGGAGTTGCGCTCGCCGGGTGGACTCGGGGCACAGGCGGTGAGGATTCCCGACAGGGCGATCAAGGTCAGCATGCTGGAGAGGGAGCGCATGGACATGTCAGCCACTCCGGACGTGGGCGAGGATCAGAACGTACCGGAATCGGTCTCCGCCCCCACCCGAGGATGACGCCTGATATTGCGTGCCCCTGAGGTGAGCCGCAATATGGGAGGTGCATCTTCTTGCCGCATTCGTTCCGGAGCCTTGCCTGCGGTCCGGGCGAGGAACGTGGGCATCACGCTCCGGGTAGATGATTCCCGTTGGCTCCGTATCGAAGGGGCCCCTTCCAGACTCGACCTGGCGACCAAAGGCCCAGTTTAAGTCCGTCCTGAGCCGGTCGCTCTGAGGCCCATGCACGAGACGAATGAACCTCGGCCTGCGGAAGACGCCGGAGCCTTCGGCAGACCCGGTCCGAGTCCCTCCGATCCACCCAGGATTCCCGGAGAACGGGGAGCCCCCCCGTGGCTTCGGGCGGTCGCCGATGCCGCTCGGTCCGTCGTTCTGGCGCTGCTCGTTCTTCTGGTGGTGCGAGCGTTCGTGGTGGAGGCCTTCAAGATCCCCACGTCGTCCATGGAGGGAACCCTCCTGGCCGGGGACTTCCTGTTGGTCAACAAAGCCGTCTACGGCGCCGAGATCCCGGGGGTGGGGATGACCCTCCCGGCCCTGGCGGATCCGGAACGAGGTGAGGTGATCGTCTTCAACCCGCCCCACGAACCGTCCAAGCACTATGTGAAGCGCCTCGTTGGAATGCCTGGCGACACACTCATGATGCGGGACAAGACGCTCTACCTCAACAGCACTCCCCTCGCCGAACCCTACGCTCGTTACGGAGATCCCCACGGCGATGCGGTTCACCCGGGAATGGCGTGGCAGTCGCGTTTCCTGGCGGACGGACCAAGGCCGGGCAGATACCGGCCCTCTCGGGACAATTGGGGCCCCATCGTGATCCCCGGCGACCGGTACTTCGTTCTCGGGGACAACCGTGACAACAGCGAGGACTCCCGTTACTGGGGGCTGGTGACCCGTGAGAACATTCGGGGTCGTCCCTGGATCGTATACTACTCGTCGGAGCCCCAACTCAGTCCCGGGCTGGGCTGGTTGCGGGAGGTGAGATGGGAGCGGATCGGAGGACGGATTCGCTGACCGGGGTCGGGTTTTCGGGCATTGACCCCGCCCCGGCGCCGCTGGGAGGAGTTGCGAAGAGGGCGCCGGTGCCCCATTGATGAAACCTGCGGCGTCCGAGCCCGAGCCCTTTCCGGTGAAGGTGAAAGCCGACGCCCCGGTCCCAAGCCCGGTAGGATGATGAGCCTTTCGCCCCGACGGTCGAACAGAAGGGACGGTTCATTGGACCAGTACCTTCAGGAGATTGCACTCTACCCCCTCATCGATCGAGATGAGGAAGCGCGCCTGGCTCGCGGCATCCGAGCGGGCGACGAAGAGTGTCTGGACAAGCTCGTCCGTTCCAACCTCCGGTTCGTGGTGTCCGTGGCGAAGAGATACCAGAATCAAGGCGTTCCCCTGTCGGACCTCATAAACGAGGGGAACGTCGGACTCATCCGGGCTGCCCACCGCTTCGATGAGTCGAGAGGGATCAAGTTCATTTCCTACGCGGTCTGGTGGATCCGACAGGCCATCCTCCAGGCGCTGGCGGAACAGAGCCGCATCGTGAGGGTGCCGCTGAACCGCGCCGGAGCCCTCCACCGGATCGGTCGTCGGTCCTCCGCCCTCCTCCAGGAGCTGGGCCGGGAACCGACGGTCCAGGAGCTGGCGCACGACATGGACGTGACGGAGGAAGAGGTCTCGTCGACGCTGGCCATCTCCCAGTCCTATCTTTCCCTGGACGCGCCCGTGGGGCAGGGGGAGGACAACCGCCTCCTGGACTATCTCCCCGATCAGTTCACCCCGGATCCGGAAGACGGCGCCTACGAACAGGCGCTCCGAGAGACCGTGGACGGCGCACTCGCCACCCTGAAGGAGAGGGAAGCCAAGGTGCTGCGTCTGTACTTCGGGCTCGACGACCAGGAGCCGATGACCCTCGAGGAGATCGGAACGCTCCTGGGGATCACCCGGGAACGGGTGCGGCAGATCAAGGAGAAGGCGCTGCAGCGTCTCCGGCACGCCTCCCGATCCAGATTTCTGGGCACCTTCAGTTCCTGAATCGAGGTGGTCCCCATCTGGGGGAGTCGCCGTTTCCCCATGAGCCCTGGAGTTGACATCCGCAGGGGCTCAGAATACGTTTGAATGCTCTGTCTTTAAATGGTCGATCCCGACCGGAAACGGTACATGAAGACCCTGACACCAAAAGCAACCGACATTGACCACCAGTGGTGGGTCGTAGATGCCGCAGGCAAACCCCTGGGCCGTCTCGCCAGCGAGATCGCCCGGATCCTGCGGGGCAAGCACAAGCCGATCTACACGCCCCATCTGGACACCGGCGACTACGTCGTGGTCATCAATGCGTCTCAGATCCACCTTACCGGCAACAAGGCGGATCAGAAGACCTACTTCCGCCATTCCGGCTACATGGGTGGCGAAAAGCACATCCCCTTCAAGGTCATGCTGGCCCGGCGCCCGGAGTGGGTGATCGAGCGAGCAGTCCGGGGGATGCTCCCCAAGAACGCCCTGGGCCGCCAGATGCGAAGCAAGCTCAAGGTCTATGCAGATGATTCGCACCCGCACCAGGGTCAGCAGCCTCAGCCCCTGGAGCTCTGAGTTGTCTTCTCGAAGTTCATCGAACGGAGTCTAGCACGGCATGGCGCAGTCCACCGAAAGATATCAGGCCGTCGGGCGTCGGAAGTCGAGCGTCGCCCGGGTCACCCTGACACCAGGTCAGGGTGAGTGGTCGATCAATGGTCGTTCCCTCACGGAATACTTCCCCCGCCTCTTTCATCGGAAGCGGGCGGAGGAAGCCCTCAAGGTGTCCGAGTACGACGGCGGATACGACGTGTTCGTCCGTGTCCATGGCGGCGGGATCACCGGCCAGGCGGATGCGATTCGCCTGGGCGTGGCCCGTGCGGTCGTGGAATCCGACGAAGAGTTGCGGTCGACACTTCGCCGCTTCGGACTCCTTACCAGGGACTCCCGGAAGGTCGAGCGAAAGAAGCCCGGTCGGCCCAAGGCACGGAAGCGGTTCCAGTTCTCCAAGCGTTAATCCCCACTCCCAGGACCTGGTCCAGTATGGAGCAGCAGCAGAAATCAGAGGTCGGCCTCAACCAACTGCTTGAGGCCGGGGTTCATTTCGGGCATCAGACCCGACGGTGGAACCCGAAGATGCGCAAGTACATCTTCACCGAGCGCAACGGCATTCACATCATCGACCTCCGAAAGACGGTGGATCGTCTCCGGGCGGCCGAGGATCTGGCCCGGAAGAAGGTGTTGAAGGGTGAACGGGTCCTGTTCGTCTGCACGAAGCCCCAGCTTCGGGGCATCGTGGAGGAGGAGGCCACTCGTTGCGGATCGTTCTATGTGACCGAGCGTTGGCTCGGAGGCATGCTGACCAACTTTCAGACGATCCGCCAGCAGATCCGGCGGCTCAAGGAACTCGAGCGCGGTCAGGAAGAGAACGCGTTCGAATTCTACACGAAGAAGGAGCAGCTCCTCCTGGATCGGGAGCGGATGAAGCTGGACAAGTACTTCTCCGGAGTGAAGGACATGACCCGGGTGCCCGGTGCCCTCTTCGTGGTCGACGCGAAGCGGGAGATCATCGCCGTGCGTGAAGCGAACCGCTTGGGCATCCCCGTGATCGCCATCGCCGACACGAACGCCGATCCGGACCTCATCGACTATCCGATTCCCGGAAATGACGATGCGATCCGGTCGGTCACCCTCATCGCGCGGTCTATCGCGGACGCGGTCCTGTCTGCGCGAAGAGAGGTGCCTGAAGAGGAGCGTCGTCAGAGCGCCGAGGCGGAGGCCACGACGTATTCGACGGAGACGGGAGAGAAGGCGGCTGCAGCTCAGGACGCCCCGAAACGTCGCATTCGTCGGCGCCGGAAGCCTCGGCCCGAGGTCATCGCCCAGATCAAGGGCGACGACAAGGACTCCGATGCAGACGGGGAAGAGTCTCAGTCGGATCCCCAGGAGTCGTCGGCCTCAGCCGAGAAGGTCGAGGCTAAGGAAGGAGCCGAGGTGAAGGAGTCGAAGGAGCCGGAAGACGCCGGGACGCCGGAGCAGCCGAAGAAGCAGGCCACCGCTCCTCGCTCCATGGCCGAGAAGGAATCTGCGAAGGCCGGGGATTCCGATTCGGATGCGTCGCCCGATGAGGAGGAGAGCAAGGCCGACGGCTGATCTCCATGGATCTACTGTGGAACCACCGAGGCGGCAGCCCACGGGTGGCCCGGAGGGGTTTAGACCCCATCCCGGGCCACCCGAGCTCCCGCCTCTTTTCATGACCATACGCCAACCGCTTGAGAGGGGCCTGGCACGATGACCGTAAGCGCCAAGGAAGTGAAGGAACTGAGGGACCGGACGGGAGCCGGGATGCTGGATTGCAAGAAGGCTCTCGAGGAGACCGGTGGAGATATGGAGGCCGCCGTCGACTTTCTCAGGAGCCGAGGCGCCGCCAAGGCGGCGAAGCGAGCCGAGAAGGCGGCGAACGAGGGAATCGTGGGTCACTACATTCACCACGGGGGTCGGATCGGCGTTTTGGTGGAGGTGAACTGCGAGACCGACTTCGTGGCGAACACCGACGACTTCCAGGATCTGGCCAAGGATCTGGCCATGCACATCGCCGCCGCCGACCCGCTGGCCGTGAGCGAGGAGGATCTGCCCGCGGAGGTCGTGGAACGGGAGCGTCAGGTCTTCCTCGGACAGGTTCGGGAGGAGGGCAAGCCCGAGAATATCCAGGAGAAGATCGTCGAGGGGAAGCTGCGCAAGTTCTTCGAGGACAGCGCGCTCCTGAAGCAGCCCTTCGTGAAGAATCCGGACCAGACGATCGAGGAACTCATCACCAGCGTCTCTGCGAAGACGGGTGAAAAGATCAGTGTAGCTCGATTCGCCCGATTCGCTGTGGGTGAAGCCGACGGGTGACCTGCGGCCGCGACCTTGGGAGGTCAGATGACGGACGGTGAGGAATTGAAATACCCCCGGGTGCTCCTGAAGGTGTCGGGAGAGGCCCTGGCCGGTGAGAAGGGCTTTGGAATCGACCCCCCTGTCGTGGACCGGCTGACGAACGAGATCAAGGGCGTACACGGCATGGGGGCGGTGCTGGGCCTCGTCGTGGGGGGGGGAAACATCGTCCGCGGAACCATCGCATCCCAGAAGGGGATGGATCGCGTCAATGCGGATTACATGGGGATGCTGGCCACCATCATCAACGCCATGGCCCTCCAGGACATGCTGGAGCGAAAGGGAGTCGAAACCCGTGTCATGACGGCGATTCGGATGGAGGAGCTGGCCGAACCGTACATTCGCAGGCGGGCGCTCCGGCACCTGGAGAAGGGGCGCGTCGTGCTCTTCGCCGGGGGCACGGGGAATCCGTACTTCTCCACCGATACAGCTGCGGTGCTCCGCGCCATCGAGATGGATGCGGATGTGATCATCAAGGCGACCAAGGTGCCGGGGGTGTATACTGCCGACCCGGAGAAGGATCCGCACGCCACCTTCATCCCGTCCATCACCTTTCAGGAGGTGGTGAGCCGAGAGCTAGGCGTGATGGATGCCCCTGCGGTCTCGCTCTGCAAAGAGAACGGACTTCCCATTATCGTCCTGGATCTGTCCCGGACGGGTGCGGTGGCTTCGGCCATACGGGGGGAAGAGGTGGGCACGCTCGTGTCCTGAGTCTCGGTCCTCTGCCGGCCCTCGATCCGGTTCGAACCGGAGAACCTTCATGCACGCGCCCCCGAGCGGGGCGCCCCGACCAGGTGAAATCCATGTCCACGATCGAATCGGTGACCAAGCGGATGGAGGATACCCTCGACGCCGTGCGTCGGGAGTTCGGGACGGTACGAACGGGGAAGGCCACCCCTGCCCTTCTCGACACCGTCCGTGTCGAGGCCTACGGGTCGTCCATGCCGCTGAACCAGGTGGCTACGATCTCGATCCCGGAAGGCTCGCTCATCGTGGTGCAGCCCTTCGACAAGAGCCTGGCCCCTGAGATCGAGAAAGGCATCATGCAGGCCGACCTGGGCCTGAATCCTGCCAACGACGGGAATGTGATCCGTGTGCCGGTGCCCTCACTCAACGAGGAGCGGCGTCGCGAGATGGTCCGGCTCCTCAGCAAGATGGCCGAGGAGGGACGTGTGTCCATCCGCCACGCCCGCCGGGAGGCCAACGACGAGATCAAGGCCAAGACCAAGGAAGGCGACCTCTCCGACGACGAAGGGCGCCGTCAGCTCGACGAGGTGCAGCGGCTCACCGATCGCTACATTGAAAAGATCGACCAACTCATGGAGGCGAAGGAAGAGGAGATCATGACGGTCTGACCCTCTCACCCCCTCCTCGGGGCAGAGCGCCGGGAGGCGGTCGGCCTCCTTTTGACTTCCATCCTCGCTTCCGGGCATCTTCGAGGCATGAGTACCCAACGGAACGGATCCCCCCTTCCCCTGGATGGTCCGGTCCCGAACCATGTGGCCATCATCATGGACGGGAACGGCCGCTGGGCGTGCGATCGCGACCTTCCCCGGCATGCGGGGCATCGCGAAGGGATGAAGGCCGTTCGGGAGGCAATCGAGTCCGCCCTCGAGGCCGGAGTCGGCATTCTCACCCTCTTCGCGTTCTCCACTGAGAACTGGAACCGGCCCGAGGAAGAGATTCTGGCCCTGATGTCCCTCCTGAAGCTCTACGCGGAGAGCGAGCGAGAGGAACTCATGGATCAGGGCATCGAGGTCCGGATTCTGGGCGACCTCTCCCGGGTCGACGCCGGGACCCGGATGGCGGTGGAGGAGATCGAAGCGGCCACCCGAGGAGGGCAGGCGATGCGCCTGAACCTCATGATTTCCTACTCCGGCCGTGCCGAGATTCTCAAGGTGGTGCGAGGTGTGGCTCAGCAGGTCTCGGAGGGGACGCTCCGGCCCGAGGAGATCGACGATGCCACGGTGGAGGCCCATCTTCATACACGTGGGCTCCCAGACCCCGATCTCCTCATCCGTACGTCGGGTGAGTTTCGGCTCTCGAACTTCATGCTGTGGCAGCTCGCCTACACCGAAATTCACATTTCCGGGGTCCTCTGGCCCGACTTCTCCCGGCGGGAGTTCATGGCCGCGGTTGAGGACTACCAGCGCCGGGAGCGTCGCTTCGGCCGCGTTCCGACGGGCTGAGGCCGGTTTTCCGAGGCATGGCGATGGGTGATCTGGGCCGGCGCGTGGCCGTGGCCGGAGTCGGGATTCCGTTGGGCGTCGGGATTCTCTACATGGGCGGGTGGATCCTCGCCGGCGTGGTGATTCTCCTCTCGACTCTGGGGACCCTGGAGGTCTACCGCCTCGCCATGGAACGGGGCTGGCGCCCGTTCCGGTGGGCGGGTGTGGCCGCGAGCGTCGCCCTGGTCGTCCTGGCCGCTCTCACCGGAAACTTCGTGGACTGGGCGCCGTGGGCTCTCGGCCTCTTTCTGCTCCTGGCCTTCGGGTCGCTGGCCGGCGCCGTCTTCAGAAGGGGACCGGACGGAGATCCCCTCCTGGCCGCCGGCACCACCGTCCTGGGCGTGGCCTACGCCGGGGTCCCACTGGCCTTCGCCATCTTTCTCCGAGAGCTTCCTGGCGACCTGGCTTCCGGACCGGGGTGGACCGGAGCCTACCTGGCCATGTTTCCCCTGGTGGTGACCTGGATGGGCGACAGCGCAGCCTACTTCACCGGGAAGCATCTGGGAAGCCGAAGACTCCTCCCCTCCGTCAGTCCGAAGAAGACCATCGAGGGTGGGGTGGGAGGGCTCCTGGGATCCACCCTCGGCGCCATGGCCTTTGCCGCCCTCTTCCTGGGCCCTGGCGATCCCACGGTGCTCCCTCTCCTGGCCGCGGCTCTGCTCGGGGCCGTCATCGGCGCGGTCGCGCAGGTGGGGGATCTGGCGGAGTCGGTGCTGAAGCGGGAGGCGGGAGTGAAGGATTCCGGGACGATTCTTCCCGGTCATGGTGGAGTGCTGGACCGATTCGATGCCATCTATTTCACTCTCCCCCTGAGCTATGCGGCCTTCCCCTTTCTCCTCCAGTGACTCCCCCTCCAGCAAGAACCGGAATTCGGACGTGATCAAGGTCGTGATCCTGGGCTCGACGGGGTCCATTGGTGTGAGCACGCTGAAGGTGGTGGAGCGCCACCCGGAGCGTTTTCAGGTGGTGGGCCTTGCTGCGAACCGGTCGGTGGAGCTCCTCGAGGAGCAGGCTGCCCGGCACAAGCCGAGTCAGGTGGTCGTAGCCGATGAGGAGGCCTACCGGAACTGCCGGGACAACGGGACCCACTGGAGGGGGGGACGAAACGCCCTCCTGGAGCTGGCGAGGCTGGCCGAGGCCGACGTGGTGGTGAACGCCCTGGTGGGTTTCGCAGGACTCGAGCCCTCGATCCAAGCCCTGAAGGCGGGGAAACGCCTGGCCCTGGCGAACAAGGAGTCGTTGGTCGCCGGAGGAGGTCTCGTGAAGCAGGCCATGCGAGGTGGGGGGGGTGACCTCGTGCCAGTCGACTCCGAGCATTCCGCCATTCTCCAGTGTCTGGAATGTTGCCGTTCCGACGAAGTCTCTCGCCTGGTGCTGACGGCCTCGGGAGGCCCCTTCCGGGGCTGGTGCCGTGAGCGCCTGGCGGAGGTGGGGCCGACCGACGCGCTGCAGCACCCGACCTGGGACATGGGCGCCAAGATCAGCATCGATTCGGCGACCCTGGCGAACAAGGCGCTGGAGGTGATCGAGGCCCACGTCCTGTATGACATCCCCTACGACCGGATCGAGGTCGTGGTCCATCCCCAGTCCATCATCCACTCCTTCGTCGAGACTGTGGATGGATCCGTTCTGGCTCAATTGGGGTTTCCTACTATGGAACTTCCCATCCTCTACGCGCTGACCTATCCGCGTCGGATCACCGATGCGGAGTTGCGGACCTTCGACCCGGTCCGCTCTTCACCCCTGACGTTCGAGGAGGTTGATCATGAGGCCTTCCCTCTCTTCCGGATCGGGGTGGAAGCAGGACGTGTGGGGGGGACGGCGCCGGCGGTGTTCAATGCCGCGAACGAGATTGCGGTGAGCGAATTCCTCAACGGCCGGCTCTCCTTTCCCGGAATGGCCCGCACCGTAGAGGAGACCCTTGGACAGCTCGGTGCCGTGGAAGCATCGGAGCTTGAAGTGATCCTCGACGTGGACCGGTCGGCGCGCCGGACCGCCGCTCGTATCGCGTCGCGCCGGTCCATCTCCGCAGGTGTGGACGAATGACAATTATTGCCACCCTCATCGTTCTTGGCGTTCTCATCTTCGTCCATGAGCTCGGTCACTTCCTGGCCGCTCGCTCGGTGGGCGTTCGTGTGGAGCGGTTCTCCATCGGGCTCGGCCCGAGGGTGTGGGGCTTTCAGAGAGGTGAGACTGAGTACGTGTTGAGCGCCATTCCCCTCGGCGGGTACGTGAAGATGGGGGGGATGGACGACGAGGTCATGGAGAAGATCGAAGGTGGCGCTCCTGCGTCGACCGAGGAGTCCGCAACTGGCGGAGAGGGCGCCGCCGACTCCCCCGATGGCCCTCCGGCGCCCGTGGATGGAGCCGGGCCCGAGCCCGAGTGGCGTGACGCTGGGGAACGAAGGCTTCACCCCTCGGACTTCGACGCGAAGCCAGTGTGGGCCCGGGCCTGGGTCATCTCGGCCGGTGTGCTCATGAACATGCTCTTCGCCTTTCTCGCCTACACGGCGGTGGCGGCGGGGTGGGGAAGCGCCGAAGCGGATACGACCCGCCTCGGAGAAGTCCACGCCCCGGCGCTGACGGCGGAGGTCTCGGCCCTGGCCGAGATCCCCCAGGGGGCCACCCTCACTCGGATCGGCGACCGAGACGTCCAACACTGGGGCGAAGTCACCGACGCACTGCGAAACGCTCCCGAGGGCCCTCTGACCATCTCCTTCGTGGAGCCGGAGGGAGAGGTCCGGGTGGAGATGCCCGCCTCGGCGGAAGAGCGGAGCCGGGTGGCAGGGGCTCTGCGGTACTGGACCGAACCGGACCTGGTCTTCGTTGAGCCCGGCGGACCGGCCTATCGAGCCGGTCTGCGATCCGGTGACCGGATCGTGGCCGTGGACGATCAGCGAGTCACCTTGTGGAGTGAGGTCCAGACTCTGATTCGGGAGCGCCCCGAGACGGAGACGCAGGTCACGGTCCTACGCGACGGTAGCGAGCTCACCCACACCGTGGTTCCCAACGCCGTGGAGGCCCAGACCGCCGATGGAGAGGTTCAGACCATCGGCCAGGTCGGGATCCAGGCCGCGAATCCACCCATCACCTATACCCCGGTGGCTCCTCTCGAGGCGATCAAGTCGGGTTGGGACGAGACCGCCTTCGTGACCGGATTCATTCTCCGGTTCCTGGGTGACCTCGTGACTGGTCAGGTGTCGGCCCGGAATCTGGGGAGTATCGTGACCATCGGAGAGGCTTCGGGGCAGGCGGCGGCGCAGGGTCTTCCGGTCTTCCTCAGCTTCATGGCTCTCTTCTCCATCAATCTGGCCATCCTGAACCTGCTTCCCATTCCGATTCTCGATGGGGGGCATCTGGTCTTTCTTGGAATCGAGGCTGTCCGGGGACGACCGGTCTCGGTGGAGCAGAGGGTCCGCTGGAGTCAGGTGGGCTTCGTCATCCTCCTCGGCATCATGGCGTTGGCCCTCGGTAACGACTTCCTTCGCCTCTTCGGTCTCTGAGCTGGTGTGGGGACTGGGTCGGGAACCTGGCCTGGCTCCGAGAGTCGGCCCGCCAGGTCCGGCCTCTGCGGCTCGTGAGGAAGGTGGGGCCAGGTTGGATCAGAGCAGAGAGAGCTGCGCCGGGCCCGTGGTCTCTCTGAGCAGATGGATGTCGACCAGGGGTGTGGGCTCGTCCTGAGGCGCGACCTGCAGCCAGCCCGTCCAGCCCACTCGTTCGAGTGCGGTGCCGACCACTTCCAGGGCCAGGCTCGGATCGTTGCACTGCGCTGAGAGGTGGGCCAGGAGGATCCCGGTCAGACGGGAGTGGACCAGCTCTCCGATGAAATCGGCGGCGGCATGGTTGGAGAGATGTCCGTGCGACGACGCGATTCGGGCCTGGACCGAGGGGGGATAGGGACCGGTTCTGAGCAGCGCCTCGTCGTGATTCGCCTCCAAGATGAGAAAGTCGCATCCGGCAAGGGAGTGACGAATCCCCGTCGTAGGGCGGCCGAGGTCCGTGGCCACACCGATCCGAGTCCCGCAGTGGAGCCCCTCGACGGTGACGGCCACCGGATCCACGGCGTCGTGGGCGGTGAGGAAGGGGAAAATGCGGAGGTCTCCCACCTCGAAGGCCCGAGAAGGGGAGTAGAAACGGAGATCCTCGCTCCCCCTGAAGAGATCGGCGCAGACGTCCCGAGTCCCGGCGGTGAGGTAGACCGGGGTGCCGTGCCGACGGGCAAAGACTCCAGCGCCTCGGGTGTGGTCGCTGTGTTCGTGGGTCAGGATCACGGCGTCGATACTGTCAGCTCCGATTCCCAGGGACTCCATTCGGAGAGCGAGCTGGCGTCCGCTGAAGCCGGCGTCCACCAGGATCCGGGTGTTCTCGGAGACCAGGAGGGTGGAATTCCCCCGACTCCCGCTCCCGAGCATGGCGACCCTCATCGGCCCCGTTCCCT
This sequence comes from Gemmatimonadota bacterium, assembly GCA_007121555.1. Taxonomy (GTDB): domain Bacteria; phylum Gemmatimonadota; class Gemmatimonadetes; order Longimicrobiales; family Gaopeijiaceae; genus PWLA01. The sequence continues at coordinate 15,992 of SKKH01000050.1, forward strand.
GTCCCAGAGTTGAGAGAGGAGTCGCTCCATTCCCGGTGTCAGGGAAAGGTCCCGGCGTCCCATCATTCTGCGGGCTGTGGTGAGAAAGGCCTCCTTCCGGCAGACCCCGAGGTCTTCCCCATGACCCCACGAGAAGGGCTTGACCCAGCGGGGAGCCATGGGACCCGCGAACAGGCTTGAGCCCGCTCCAACCACCGTCCCGGTGTTCAGCAGGGTGCCGATTCCCGTCTTCACGTGATCCCCCAGGAACACGCCCACCTTCTGGAGGCCCGTATCCACCTCCGTCAGCGCTCCGTTCGCCTCGGCCCGTGTCGCATCGTGGGACGGGAGGGACAGACGCACGGTTCCGTAGGTGTTCTTCAGGTCGGAGTTCGTGGTGAACGCACCCAGGTTGACCCACCGTCCGACGAGGGCATGGCCCAGATATCCGTCATGGGCCTTGTTCGTGTATCCCAGGATCACCGAGCTGTCGATCTCGCCGTGAAGCTTGGAGACGGGGCCGCAGGACACGCGACCCATCGAGCCACCGAGGAGCGCGCTCCCGGCTCCGATCCATGCGGGCCCCTCGAGGCGTGTGAAGGGCGCCACGCTCACCCCGGGACCCAGATGGATGGGCCCCCCCCGGGTGTCGAAGACCACACCGGGGGAAATCTCTACGTCGCCCTCCACCGTCACGGGCAGGTCTCCCACGTGCATGACACCGGAGATCGGAGGCAGGACACGGACGCCGCTTCCCATCCGGTCATGGTGAAGGGCCATGATGTCCCTGCCGATCTGGTGGGGGTTTCGCTCCAATAGGGTCCAGGGGTCCGGGAGCAGGTGGCCCGGCACTGACTGGGTGGGAAGCCCTCCATCGTCGGAGGAGTCTTCCGGTCCGCCCGAGCCCTTCCCGAGTCCCGGCGTGCACTCGGCCGGGAGGGGGCGGCCCGGAGGGATGATCCATCCGGTCGTCCGGCCCTCCGTGATCAGGCGCAAGCCCCCTGCTTCCACCCAGGAGTCCCGCGAGGGCAGTGGGAGGGAGGGGGGCTGCCCGCTGGGAGAAAGAGGAGGCACGTATCGGCTGAGGAAGACCAGGCGCTCGTGATCCTCCGGTGGAGGCGCGCTCAGCACCGGGGGGGTCCCCGTTTCGCTGAACCCTTCGAGTTCGGGACGACCCAGGATCCCGGTGGTTCCGAGGCCGGTCGCCCGCTGGATCCGTTCGCGCAGGAGAAGGCCTCCGTGGAGGATCTCCGCCACGGGCCGCGTTTCCTGGAACGGATGCCATCTCCTGCAGGCCTCGTCTTCGAGAAGATACAGCCGCCGGCTCATCCCTCCCGATCTCCCTCGGAAGGACGAGGCTCAGCCAGATGGACGGGGAGACGGCCGACCAACTCCTTGAGATCCACGGCCCGCTCCCGGCTGGTGACCAGGGTCACGCCACCGGAACGGGCGACTACCAGCCCGTCTACTCCGAACAGGACGACCGGGCCGTCCTCGGCCCACACCACGTTTTCGGTGCCCTCGACGACCCGCGCCTCCCCTTCGAGCACGTTCCCGTTCTCGTCACCTGTCCGAGTCCGCGGGAGGGCGTCCCAGCTCCCCACATCGTCCCATTCGAAGGTGGCCTGCACCGTGCCGATCCGTCCACTCCGTTCCAGGACGGCTTCGTCGACTGAGATGTGCGGCACCCGTTCGAAGAAGAGTTCATCCTCACCCCTCTCGAGGAGGGGGAGGTGGGCTCCGATCTCCGGAGCATGGAGTCGCACTTCCTCCAGAAAGCGCTGGGCTCGCCATATGAAGATCCCGCTGTTCCAGAGGTACCCGCGCCGGAGGTAGTCCTCTGCGGTGGCCCGGTCCGGCTTCTCCACGAAGGCGCCCAGGCGCCACGCCTTCAGACGGTCACCGTCGCCGCCGGAGGAGGGAGAGGCGAGGGGCTCGCCGGTCCGGAGATAGCCGTACCCGGTCTCCGGCCGGTCCGGGGGCACGGCCACGGTGAGGAGCAGGTCGGAGCTTCGCGCCAACTCCCCCGCATCGGACAGGAGTTTGAGAAAGGAGTCCTTGGGCGAGATGTAGTGGTCGGCGTGGAGCGAAATCATCACCGCCTCTGGATCCTCCTGGAGGAGACGGGCGGCGGCCCAGGCCAGCACGGGGCCTGTTCCCCTGGCGCGGGGCTCGATCCAGAAGAGCTCATGACCCTCCTCCTCCAGAGCTGTCCGGAAGGGGTCCACGAGGTGGGCGCCGGCCAGGATCCGGAGTCGGTCTCTCGGAACGAGGTCGAGGGCCCGACCCACGGTGTCCTCGATGAGAGAACGGGACGAGGCGAGGGGGAGGAGTTGCTTGGGGCGTGTCGGGGTACTGGCGGGCCAGAAGCGGGAGCCGATACCTCCGGCGAGAATGACGATGTGGAGGTGGGGGTCGGGTTTGAGCACGCGAGAGGCCGGGACGGAGTGGAAGGTCAGGGACGGGCCAGCAGTTGATCCACCCTGGAAAGGAGCTTCTTCGGGCTGAACGGCTTCGTGACGAAGTCATCCGCTCCGAGGGCGAAGGCCGTCGTTCGGTCGATGTCCTGACCCTTCGCGGTCAGGATGATCACCGGAAGGGATTCGCGGTGGGGTAGGTCCCGCACCGCCTCCAGGACCTCGAGGCCCGTGAGGGCGGGCATGAGGAGGTCCATGAGGACCAGGTCGAAGGAAGCTTCGCTTTCCAGGCACTCGAGGGCGGCCGCGCCGTCATGGACCACGGTGAGCTGGAAACCTGCAGCCTCGAGGAGGGTGGTGAGGATCCTCCGGATATGGGGCTCGTCCTCGGCGACGAGGAGGTGGAGGGAGCCCGCGGGTCGCAAGGTCCCTTCGGACATGGCGCCTTCCTGGATGAAGGGGCGGGAGTCGCTGGATTCCTGAAGCGGGTCCGGGAGCGGTCTGCAGTTGCTCTGAGACCCCTTTGAACCGCGGCGCGGAACCTATCCGACAGGGGGTGTAAAGTCAAGTAATCATGCGCCTTTCAGGGTTGACACTCCGGAATGGTTTCGGATACTCTTCGACCCACGTTCCCGGCTCCGAGCAAAGGAGCCACGGGACATAGGCCAACCGTACCTGATCGGGGCATTGCCTCCGGTCCCCAGGGGGCGCTCAGCCCCAGGAGTCCGACTTCGTGAGACGATTCGCATCCATGGGGTCGTGCCTTCTCCTCCTCGCCCTGGTGGCGGTGGGATGCGGCGACGACCCGTTCCAGATCGACTGGTCCGAGAACCCCCTCGAGGCGGAGCTCTTCGCCCTCGACCGGGAGGAGCTGAATCGACCCTCGGCCTTCGACATGCTCCAGCGTAGACGCGTGGTCGTGGAGAGCGCGCAGTCGCAGGGTCAGTGGGACTTCGCGGTGGACCGCCTGGATGGACAGTTGGTGCTGCTTCCGCCCCGGGCGCTTGGGGTGGATTCCCGAGCCGGAATCGCTCCCGTCCCGGGGGTCACCTTCGAAGAACTCCGCGACGCCCCGGCAGACTCCGCCCTTTACGTGACTCGAGAGGCGGTCCCCGTGGAGTACGGCATGGTCTACGCAGTCCAGACGCGCCAGCAGACCGGACGGTTCGGCCAGCGCTGTCGTTACTACGGAAAGCTGGAGGCGGTCCGCATCGATCAGGAGGCTGGCGTGCTCATCTTCCTTCACGATACCAGCCCCGAGTGCAACAGTCGGCGCCTCGTGCCTCCAGGAGGCTGACGGCCATGCTCGACCTGAAGCGCATCCGCTCCGAGCCAGATGCAGTTCGACGTAGCCTCGGCCGACGGGGAGACGAGGGGGCCGCCACCGCAGTCGATGAGATCCTCACCCTGGACGAAGTCCGCCGAGAGGCCATCACCCGAGGCGATGAACTCCGGGCGCGGAGAAACGAAGTCTCCCGGACCATCGGCGAGCTCAAGCGCGACGGTGCGAACGCCGACGAGCTCATCAGCGAGATGCGAGACGTGGCGGCCGAGATCGGAGAGCTGGAAAAGCGCACCTCCTCCTCCGATGCCCGGATCCAGGAGCTCCTTCTGGCCATTCCCAACACCCCACTGGACGAAGTGTCTGCGGGGGACGAGTCGGCGAACGAGCTGCTGCGTAGTTGGGGTGAACCCGTGCGGCATTCCTTTGACGCCAAGCCCCACTGGGAGCTGGGCGAGGCACTGGGACTTCTGGATCTTCCTGCCGGCGCCCGCATGTCGGGATCCGGGTTCCCGGTCTTGAAGGGAAAGGGAGCTCGACTCCAGCGGGTCCTCATCGACTGGATGCTGGACATTCATGTGGAGGAGCACGGGTACGAGGAACTGCGGGTGCCCTATCTCGTGAATCGAGACGCCCTTGTCGGAACCGGCCAGCTCCCCAAGTTCGCCGATGACTCCTATGTGACCCAGCAGGATGAACTCTGGTTGATCCCCACGGCGGAGGTGCCGGTCACGAACCTTCACCGTGACCAGCTTCTGGGACCCGACGTGCTGCCGCTCCACTACACGGCCTACTCTCCCTGCTTCCGCCGGGAAGCCGGTTCGGCGGGGAAGGACACCCGGGGTCTGCTAAGGGTGCATCAGTTCGACAAGGTCGAACTCGTGAGGATGGAGCGTCCGGACCGAAGCCGGGAGGCCCTTGAAGAGCTCACCTCTCATGCGGAGACGATCCTCCAGCGCCTTGGCCTCGCGTATCGGGTGGTCCGTCTCGCCGGCGGGGACCTGGGCTTCTCGGCGGCCCTGACCTACGACCTGGAGGTCTGGGCCCCCGGCGTGGAGCAGTGGCTCGAGGTCTCGAGCTGCAGCACCTTCACCGACTACCAGGCCCGTCGGGCCAATCTGAGATTCCGCCCCGCCATCGGGGAGAAGCCCGAGTTCCTCCACACCCTGAACGGCTCGGCGCTGGCCCTCCCCCGGCTCCTGGTCGCCCTGCTGGAGGTGGGACAGGAGGCGGACGGGAGTGTCCAGCTTCCCCAGGTGCTGGCGGATCGGTTCGGGACGGATCGGCTTCAGGCCTGAGGGGAGGCCGACATGACCCGGGCACGCTGGACGGGGGTCCTGGTGGTCCTCTTCCTGGCCCTCCTCGGGTGGTATCTGGTCTACACAGAGCAGATCGTCAACGCGTTCCGGTCGGACACGGTGACGATGACCCGGATGTTCGCCGAGGTCCAACGCGGCCTGAGCGCCCAGGATCCCATCCGAGCCGACGAGGCCCTGGTCAACCTCCAGAGGATCATTGTGGAGTCGGGGGTGCCTCTGGTTCTTTCCGGACCGGGCGACACGATCCAGGCGGCCGTGAACCTTCCCTTCGCAGTGGATCTGGAGACCCGGGAAGGCCAGGAGGAGGTGCAGGCCTTCGCTCAGCGCCTGGCCGAGCGGAACCCCCCCGTGGGCGAGCCCGCTGAAGCCCTTCTGTATTTCGGTGATCCGCCGGAGCTCCAGCGACTCCGGTGGATTCCCTGGCTTCAGGTGACCGGGCTCTTCATCACCTTCGTGACTGGGATCGTGGTCATCCGGTTCCAGCGCCGGGCCGATGAGGACCGAGCCTGGACCTCCATGGCCCGGGAGCTGGCACACCAGTTGGGTACTCCCATATCGTCGCTGCAGGGGTGGCTGCAGGTGCTTCGGTTGCCCCCGGGGGACCGCCCGGGTTCGCTGGGCGAGGGAGAGGTGGCGCAGGAGATCGGAGAGGACGTAGATCGCCTCGAGCGGGTGAGCCGCCGTTTCGAACTCATCGGACGCGAAACGGACCTGGGCCCACTGGACCTGGGCGAGGTCGTGCATTCGGTCGAGGGCTATCTTCGAAACCGAATGCCCCGACTCGGCCCGGGCGTGCGGCTCGAAGTCGAGGTGGAGCGGGATCTCCCGCCCGTGCGAGGAAATTCGGTACTTCTGGCCTGGGCCCTCGAGAACGTGGTGAAGAATGCGCTCGATGCGCTTGCGGGCCGGGGAGGTGTGATCTCCCTCAGGGCCTTCCATCGGGAGTCGGATTGGGTCACCCTTCAGGTCAGAGATTCCGGCCCTGGGGTGGATCCGGACATCAGGGAGAAGCTGTTCGATCCGGGAGTGACGACGAAATCGGGAGGATGGGGAGTAGGACTCTCTCTCTCTCGACGCATCGTGGAACGGATCCACGGCGGACGGATCGAACTCATGTCCAGCGGATCGAAGGGTACGACCTTCCAGTTCCTCCTCCCCCGGGCCGAATCCGACGGCGAGAGCTGACCGGGAGTACCGGACGCCCCCCTCCTGAACCCCACGACCCCTTCATTCGTGTTCGATTCCCAGACCCCACCATCCGTAGAGTCCCTCAACCCCGAGCAGCAGGAGGCCGTAACCCACCTGGAAGGCCCGATCCTGGTTCTGGCTGGAGCCGGCTCGGGTAAGACACGGGTGCTCACGACTCGAGTCTCCCGCCTGATTCAAAACCACGGAGTGCCTCCTGACCGGATCCTTGCCGTCACCTTCACGAACAAGGCCGCCGGCGAGATGCGGGAACGGATCCGGGCCCAGCTGGGACGCGATCCCGTGGGGGCCTGGATCGGCACCTTCCACTCGCTGGGGGCTCGGCTCCTTCGCCGGCACGCCGATCTCGTAGGTTGGGATTCGACCTTTACGATCTTCGACGCCGAGGAGAGCCTCAGGGAGATCAAGCGGTCGCTGGAACGAGAGGAGCTGGACCCCAAGCGATGGAAGCCCAAGGCGATCCGGTCGGCGCTCTCGGATGCCAAGAACCAGTTGATCAGCCCGAAGGCGTTCGTCGACCAGCACGCCGACGGGTTCGACATCTTCCTCCGGAACGTGGCCCGGGTGTATCCGCGCTACCAGGCGGCCCTTCGGGATCAGAACGCCTTCGACTTCGATGACCTCCTGGTGAAGCCCGTGGAGCTCTTCCAGGAACACGAGTCGGTGCTGGCCCGCTACCGGGAGCGTTTCGCCTTCATCCTGGTCGACGAATATCAGGATACCAACCACGCGCAGTTCCGCTTCGTGGAGCTCCTTGCACGGGGCCACGAAAACCTCATGGTGGTCGGGGACGACGACCAGAGCATCTACGGGTGGCGGGGGGCCGACGTCACGAACATCCTGGAGTTCGAGCAGGCCTTTCCCGGGGCCCACACCGTCCGCCTGGAGCAGAACTACCGATCCACATCCAACATCCTGGCCGCAGCGAACCAGGTCATCCGTCGGAACCTGCACCGGAAGGAGAAGACCCTCCGCACCGAGCAGGAGGCCGGCGAACGTCTCACCTTGGTGCAGTGTGCGGATGAGCGCGACGAGGCCGGTTGGATCGTCGAGGAGATCGAGACCCGGATTCGGGAGGGCGACGCGGATCGCTATCGCGACTTCGCCATCCTCTATCGGACCAACGCCCAATCTCGTGCTCTGGAAGATGCGTTTCGCCGGAGAGGTGTCCCCTACCAGATCGTGGGTGGGGTCCGTTTCTACGAGCGCCGGGAGATCCAGGACGTGCTGGCCTACCTCCGACTCATCTCCAACCCCCGGGACTCGGCCGCCCTCGCTCGGGTGGTGAACGTGCCTCGGAGGGGGGTGGGGAAGACCAGCCAGGAACGACTGGTGAGCTGGGCGATCGAAGAGGGCGTGCCGCTCCTGGAGGCTGCCCAGAGGGCCGATGAGGTATCCGAACTTCACGCCGGCGGGGTGAAGGGAATTCAGCGGTTTGCGGAATTGATTCAGCGGTTCAGCGCCCGTGCCGCGAATCTCTCGGTTGGACCCCTGATGGAGGAGTTGGTGGAGGAGCTGGACTTCCTCACCCATCTCCGGGATGAGGGGCCGGAGGGAGAGGATCGGGCCGAGAACGTCAAGGAGCTCATCGCCGGGGCCATGGACTTCGATGCGGAGCGGGTGGAGGTCTGGGAGGACGGGCCGCCGGACCACTTCACCGAGTTGGACCTCTTTCTCCAGCACGTGGCACTCATCACCGATGTGGACCGCCACGACCCCGACTCCGATGCAGTGACCCTGATGACCCTCCACAACGCCAAGGGACTGGAGTTTCCGGTGGTCTTCATCGCTGGACTCGAAGACGGGCTCTTTCCTCTCGGTCGGGCCTATGACGAGCCGTCCCAGCTCGAGGAGGAGCGACGTCTCTTCTATGTGGGCATCACCCGGGCCAAGCAGAAGCTCTTCTTCTCCTGGGCGAGGGAGCGGAGGCGGGCCGGGGACTTCACCTTCGGGTCCCTCTCTTCATTCGTGAAGGACGTACCCGAGGAGCTCCTCGAGGAGCGGCGGAGCCCCCGCCTGAATCGGGAGAAGGCGGCGCTTTCCAGGCGAGGTGGCGACGAGTTCGGAGCTGGACTTCGCAGCGCGGATCGAGACTCCGCCTCAAGGGGACGGAGCCGGCGTGCCCCGGATCCACAGGCCTTCGAGGAGGATCTCAATCAAGACCTCCCACACCTGGTCAAGGGTGAGCGGGTTCGACATGAGACCTTCGGTTCCGGGACCGTGCGAGAGGTCTCGGGATTCGGGCGCGACCTCCGGATCGTGGTGGAGTTCGATGCGGTAGGGCGGAAGAAGCTGCTGGCCCGCTACGCCCGCCTGGAGAAGGAATTCTGAGATGCGCACCCCACCCTCCCCGGGCACGACCGTGAAGGCGCTGCCTGCCGGACCGAGGGAGGATGGGGGGAGCTTGACCCTGCAGCGAGAAGAGGAGAATCGATCATGTCGGTGACGGAGGACGAGGTGCGCCGGATCGCAGCGCTCGCCCGGATTCGACTGGATTCTGAGGAGCTGGAACGGCTTCGAGGCGAGCTGAATGGGATTCTGGACCATGTGGAGTCGCTTCTGGAGGTGGACGTCTCCGAGGTGGAGGCCCAGGAGCATCCGGCCCCGGCCTCGGACCGGGAGCCCTCATCGCCCTCCGGTCCTGGCAGGAGCGAAGGCATGCTGCCCCCCGATCCCCTGACACCTGGAGCCCCCGGGGATCAGGCGCCGGAATGGAGCGAGGGCTTCTTCCTCGTGACGCGCCTCCCTGGACTGGACGAGGACGGCCCATGAAGTCTCTGGACACCGTGGCTGATATCTCCCGGGCCGTCCGGTCGCGGGAGACCTCGGCTGAGGACGTGCTGAAGGGGGCGTTGGATCGGGCCCGTGCGGCGGAAAACGAGGGTCTCCACGCCTTCCTCAGCCTGGTGGATCATGGAGGCCCACCCGTGGAGAATCCGGAAGTCGAGGACGGAAGCGGGGGCCGCAATGGGGCTCTCGCCGGGGTGCCCGTGGCCGTAAAGGACAACATCTGCACCCTGGAGCTTCCCACGACCTGTGCCTCCCGGATCCTCGAGGGGTATCGATCGCCCTACGAGGCCACCGTGATTCGCAGACTCCGCGAGGCCGGGGCCCAGGTTCTGGGCAAGACCAATCTGGATGAGTTCGGGATGGGATCGTCCACCGAGAATTCCGCATTCGGTCCCACGATGAACCCTGCGGCGCCCGGCCGGGTGCCAGGAGGGAGTTCAGGGGGCTCTGCGGCCGCCGTAGCCGCCGGGGTGGTTCCCTGCGCACTGGGTTCGGATACCGGGGGGTCCGTTCGGCAGCCGGCGGCGTTCTGCGGGGTGGTAGGGCTGAAACCGACCTACGGACGCGTGAGTCGCTACGGGCTCGTGGCCTTCGCCTCCTCCCTGGACCAGGTGGGGACGTTCGGGGCCACGGTGGCCGACGCCGCGTACCTCCTGGAGGTCGTGGCCGGACACGATCCCCGCGATGCCACCTCAGCGTCCCATACGGTTCCCGATCTGGGTGCACGGCTCGAAGACGGGGTCGGGGGACGGGTGATCGGAATTCCCCGGGAGTATCTTCCCGACAGCCTCCATCCCGGCGTCCAGGCTCGCTTCGACGAGGCCCGGGAGCGATTTCGTGCGGCCGGCGCCGAGATTCGGGAGGTTTCCCTTCCCCATACCAGGTATGCCGTTCCCGCCTATTACGTCCTGGCTCCCGCCGAGGCCTCCTCGAACCTGGCTCGCTACGACGGGATCCGATTCGGGCAGCGGGTTCCGGAGGCTCGGTCGACCCTTCAGGTCTACGAGGGATCCCGCACACGGGGGTTCGGCCCTGAGGTCGTCCGGCGAATCATCCTGGGCACCTTTGGTCTTTCGGCCGGCTACCACGACCAGTACTACGGACGGGCACAGAAGGTGAGACGCCTCATCGCCCGCGACTTCCAGGAGGTGTGGGACCAGGGGATCGACCTCCTGTTCACTCCGACCGCTCCGACGCCGGCCTTCCCCCTGGGGGAGAAGGCCGATGACCCGGTGTCGATGTATCTCTCCGACGTCTTCACCGTCACGGCGAACCTGGCCGGAATTCCGGCACTCTCACAGCCCATCGGCTCCGTGGAGGGGCTTCCGGTGGGAGGCCAGCTCCTGGCACCGGCCTGGCACGAGGGGTCGCTGGTCGCGGCCGCCGGGGCGCTGGAGGCCAGCTACCTGGCGGAGGGAGGAGGATGATGCCCGAACAGGACCAGCCGATGGAGACCGCCATCGGCCTCGAGATCCACATTCAACTGAGCACCAGGGAAAAGCTCTTCTGTTCGGATCCGGTGGATTTCGGAGCCGAGCCCAACTCCCAGGTCTGTCCCGTCTGCCTGGGTCTGCCGGGAGCCCTGCCCGTCGTGAACCGGGAAGCGGTCGCCCTCGCGGTCCGAGCGTGCCTGGCCTTCGGGTGCACGGTCCACCCCGTCAGCGTGTTCGCACGGAAGAACTACTTCTACCCGGACCTCCCGAAGGGGTACCAGATCTCTCAATTCGAGCGGCCCCTGGCCACAGGGGGAGGGGTGCGGGTGCGGATGGATGAGGAGGGCACCGAGGTCCCGATCCGGATTCGCCGGATCCATCTGGAGGAAGACGCGGGGAAGTCCATCCACGACCGGTTTCCGGGGGCCACCGCGGTCGATCTGAATCGAACCGGAACGCCCCTGGTCGAAATGGTCTCCGAGCCGGATTTCCGCTCGCCGGCCCAGGTTCGGATTTATCTGGATCAGGTCAAACGGACCCTCGAATACCTGGGCGTATCGGACTGCAACATGGAGGAAGGATCCCTGAGGGTCGATGCGAACGTATCGATCCGGCCCAGGGGGACCCTCGAGCTGGGGACGAAGACCGAACTCAAGAACATGAATTCCTTCTCAGGAGTCGAGAAGGCCCTGCGGGTGGAGATCGATCGTCAGAGATCGCTAGTAGCGAGGGGAGAGGCTGTGGAGCACCAGACCCTGCTCTGGGACGAGCGGAAGGCCGAGGTGCGTCCAATGCGGAGCAAGGAGGAGAGTCACGACTACCGCTACTTTCCCGACCCGGACCTGCCTCCCCTGAAGCTGACGTCCGCCTTCATCGAGCGGGCCCGGGAGACCCTCCCGGAACTCCCCGAGGCTCGCCGCACCCGCTTCATCGAGGGCTATGACCTTCCGCCGTACGACGCCGGCGTACTCACCTCCGACCGCGAGCTGGCCGACTACTTCGAGGGCGTGGCGGAGCGGGCCGGCTCCGCCAAGGTGGCCTCGAACTGGGTCATGGGTCCGGTACTGGCGGCCATGAAGGAGGCGGACGGAGGGGCGGGGAGCTTCCCAGTGTCCCCTGGTGCACTGGCCGAGTTGATCGGCCTCGTGGAGGAAGGGGTGGTGAACCGACGGGGCGCCCACACCGTTCTCGACCGGATGGTGCAGACCGGGCGTGGAAAAGAGGGACACCCGTCGCAGATCGTCCAGGAGGAAGGGCTGGCACAGGTGTCCGACTCTTCCCAACTCGAAGGTTGGGTCCTCGAGACGCTGGCCGCCCACCCCGAGGAGGTCCGTCGCTTCCGGGATGGGGAGTCCCGCCTCCGGGGGTTCTTCATGGGTGAGGTGATGAAGAGGAGTCGGGGAAAGGCGGACCCAGGTGAGGTGGCCCGCATTCTCAGCGCCCACCTCCAGGGGGAGAAGGAGTAGGACGGGCCCAGGGCAGAGCGGACACCCTTATTCAAGGCCTCTCCGAAACTCTTTCACGGCCTTCCAACACGCCGTCTATCGACCAAGTACCCGCGCCCAGAAGTCCGGGCCGGCTTCACTGCAGTGCGCGTGGGCCGTACATACCAGTTGATGTGGATGGGGCTCCAGGCGGGCCCGGAGGAGGTGCAGGCTCTGCCGGGCTTCCGAGGTGTCGTCGGAGAACCCAGCCATCGCCGGTTGCATGTCGCCGGTGGGAGGCGAGGAGATGGCGTCACCCGCGAAGAGGGTGCCGTTCAGGAGATACGCGGCGCTTCCGGGGGTGTGGCCCGGGACGTGGAAGGCCCGAACCGTATCCGCTCCGAACGTGAATACGGTGTCGCCGGAAAACGCCCGGACCTCCACCTCTCCCCGTTCGGGGAGGTCGGTTCGGACAATCCGTTCCGCCCATCGGGGGATCCATCCCGCGGGATGGACCTCGCCGTGGAAGAGTTCAACCTCGGCCTCGACCATGTGGAAGGGGGCGTTCCGAAGCGCGGGCCACCCCTTCACGTGGTCGCGGTGAGCGTGGGTGAGGAAGACGGCCATCACATCTTCGCGGCTCGCCCCCATGGTCTCCAATCCCTCTTCCAGCGCTCCCTCCGCGCCCCACCAACCCAGATCCACCACCACGATGCCGGTCTCCACCCGGGCCAGGTGGATCATGCTTCTCTGAGGCCCCCCGGTGGTCACCGTATACGTCTCAGGGGGTCGGTCCAGTTCAGGGGGGATCCTATGCCCGCACGCCATCAGGGCCAGGCCGGAGAGGATGCACACCGAGAGCAACCCGCAGCGCCGCATCAAGGGTCCTCCCGCCCCGACCGGGGGCCAGACGAGTCGTCGGAATCTCCTTCATCCGGACTCAATTCCAGATCGGAAACCCGGAGGCCGGGTACGTGAAGCCCCTCGGTCTTCGGCAAGTACAGGAGGGGATCCCCTGGAAGGGGGAAGAACTCATTCGCGGCACTCAGAAGGGTCTCTGGGTCGACCCGTCCCCTGGATGCGGCGATGGTCTCCCTACGGAGCCTCTTCGCCCGCTTGAGATTCTCTTCGCCGATGGGGTCCATTCCCCGAGCACGAGAGGCGTGGCCCTCCGCGAGACGCTCCATGACGGCCTCGAAGGAGAGACGGACGTATCTGTCGCGGAGTTCGGGAGGAAGGTCGAAGCGGGATCGTCGGAGGATTTCGTCGAAGATCTGCCGCCACCGGGTATCATCCTGGAACGCGATCATGCCGCGGAAGAGCCGGCGATTGGTCTGGAACGAGAACAGGGTCCGCGACAGGACCCGGTCGAAGAGTTCGTCAGCTTCGGCATGGTCGTGGCGGAGCACGATCCGTCGGGCGCGCTTCGTGTAGCGCTCGCCGAGCTGCACGTCCATTCGGTGCTCCCAGTACGTATGACCTACGGCCTGAGTGGTCGAAGTCAGGAGGAGGCGTCGAGGAACGTACAGGTTGTGCGCCACGGTGTCGGCAGCCAGGTGGGAGAGGTAGCCGAGGGCCACCGCCTGGAGTTCTTCGGTATCCGCCGAAGCGAGGATTTCTTCGCCGATGTGCCAGTTGTGGGAGTGACGTCCCGTTTCCGCGTATTTCTTGGCGAAGGAGATGTCGGCGGCCACCGATCCGTAGAGAAAGGGAATCCGATGCCGCTGAAGGACCGATTGGATGGCGGGCGGAAGGAGGTGGGCAGACGACAGGACGGCTTGCCCGATAGCCACATGGGTTCCGGGTCCCCAGGCGAAGGCGTCCTGGGGGGTGAGGAGGAGCCAGGCGAGAGCCCAGATCAGGGACCCGAGAATAAGACCCATATGGCGGCTACTGGAGAGAAGCAGTGGGCTGTGCTTCAGGAACCCCGATCCCGCCCAACGGAATCCCGCAGCTCCCTGAATCGCTGGGAAGCTTCGACGAGTCCCGTGCGGACCGGGCCCCTTGCCTGACCCCTGGCTCCTCTGAGGCCCAGTCCCTCGAGGCCCCTGGAAAGCAACTCCTCCCGAGCGGCCCGAAGGAACTCGGCTCCCAGGTGCCCCAGGTCCTGTCGGAGCCGATCCGATTCACGAATCGCCTCTGCCGAGGACGTACGGGTGGTGTCCAGTTGTCGGCGCACCTTTCGGCGAGGGCCCTGAAGGCGTCGGCGGATCCGGGCCGGTGGAGAGCGGTCCGGAGCCATGAGCAGGGCGACGCCGGCACCCAGGACGAGTCCGGCCAGCAGGCCCGATGAGAACTCCATCGTATCACGCTCGGGGGTCAGTGCCATCAGTTCTTCTCTTCGGTCTGGGTCGAAGATTCGTCCTCCTCGTCTGGTGAGCCCGTGCGGCTCGGTTCTGCACCGCGCCGGAGAGGATCTCCCGCCGGCGGCGTGGTCGTAGGCGCGGCCTGGGTCGAGTGAGGCGCCGGTCCTCCAGGGGAGGCGGCGGGACGGCCGGGGCGAGCAGATCCCCTTCCTCGGCCAGGGGCATCCCGCCTGGAGTCGGTCAGTTTGCCCACCCCGCGGCGGACTCCTCGGGCCGTGCTGGCCGTGTCCACGAAGACGTCCTCGGCTTCCGCCTGCACGATCTCCATGAGGGCGTTGAACTCCTCGATCCTCTCCTCCATCCGGTGGGATGCCTGGTCCAGGCGCTCCGACAGATGGGTCACAGAAGAACTCAGCTTCCCAACCTCATCGCGCAGCGTTTCGGAGATCTTTTCGATGTTGGCGGCAGCACCCCTCAGATGCTCGACTCCCCGGTCCGAAGCCAGGCGCTTGCGGGCATCGTCCGCCACCCGCGCCAGGTTCCTTACCTGGAAGAGAACGAAGAGGAAGGTGAGAAGGATAGCCAGGAAGGTGGCTCCTATGAGCCCGGCCGTCAGGGCGGCGATGACGTCGAACCCATCCCGCACGGGGATGGCCACGACGGTATCGGCGGCCATGACCTCGAATCGATTTGCCAACACAAGGATCGTCACATTCATGCCCACAGAATAACGGCGATCCCTCCGAACGTTCCACCCCACCGTGCCCGGGACGATCGCCCGAAGGGGATCTTGGCGCCCCTCCGGTTGTAGCCGAAGGGAGCCCCAAGTAGCTTCCGGCGCGCCTGACGAAGCCGGTTGCCCGGCGTCGGCGGCCGGTGGGCACAGGCGGTGCACCCCACCGCTCCGGCTTTCGCAACCTGATCTCCTCTTCTCACGGATTCCACGATGGCTTACTTCGAGGTGGAGGGCGGACATTCGCTTTCCGGGAGCATCCGTCCGATCGGCAACAAGAATGCGGCTCTGCCCTGTCTTGCGGCCACCCTTCTCACCTCGGAGACGGTGCGGCTGGAGAACGTGCCCCGGATCCGCGATGTGGAGACCCTGATCGAGATTCTGGTCTCCCTCGGGGCCCGGGTCGAATGGGTGGACGACTCCTCCGTGGAGGTGCAGGCGGCCGATGTGGAGGTGGGCCGCCCGGACCCGAACCTGGCGGAGCGCATCCGTGCGTCCATCCTTCTCGCCGGTCCTCTCCTGGCTCGTTTCGGGGAAGTGACGCTGCCCCCCCCCGGGGGTGATGTCATCGGACGTCGCAGGTTGGATACCCACTTTCTGGCGTTCGAGGGTCTGGGCGCCAAGGTCACCTTCGAGCCCGAGGACTTCCGGATCCGGGCTCGAGCCCTCGCAGGGGCCGAGATCTTCCTCGACGAGCCTTCCGTCACCGCCACGGAGAACGCGATCATGGCGGCGGTCCGGGCCAGGGGCCTGACCCGACTCCGGAACGCCGCCGCCGAGCCCCATGTTCAGGATCTCTGCAACCTCCTTGTTTCCATGGGCGCGCGGATCCAGGGGATCGGCACGCATACCCTGGAGATCCAGGGAGTCGACGAGTTGGGGGGAGCGACTTTCCGGATCGGCTCAGACCACATCGAGACCGGCTCCTTCATCGGGCTGGCGGCGGTGACCGGAAGTGTGCTTCGAATCCCCGACGCACCAATGGAGCATCTGGATTCCACCCTCCTGGGATTCCGCCGGCTCGGAGTAGAGTGCCGGGAGGAAGGGGGAGAGCTCCTGGTCCTGGGCGACCGCAACCGGGTCGTTCGTCAGGATGCCTTCGGGCACGTGCCGAAGATCGATGATGGTCCCTGGCCCGCGTTTCCGGCCGACCTCACCTCCATCGCCCTGGTCACTGCGATCCGCTGCACCGGGACGGTGCTGATCCACGAGAAGATGTTCGAGTCCCGGATGTTCTTTACCGACAAGCTGGTGGGGATGGGCGCGCGGATCATCCTCTGTGATCCCCATCGAGCCGTGGTTGTGGGACCGTCGGAGCTCCGTGGCGGATCTCTGGAGAGTCCCGACATCCGGGCGGGCATGGCCCTCCTGCTGGCGGCACTGGCTGCCCGGGGCACGTCCAGGATCCACAACATCCAGCAGATCGAGCGGGGATATGAGCGGATCGATGAGCGCCTACAGGCCCTGGGGGCGAAGATCGAACGAGTCGCCGGAGGCGAGGAGTAGCCTGTCCCGGTGCCTCTCGTCGCGACTCCCTCTACCAGCGGCGGCCTCCCTCTCCTCCTGCAGGAACGGGAGGCACCTTGAACGAAATCTGAGATTTCTCTATCATAGAAGTCGGTCCAAGCTGCCGACGCGGCGACTTTTATTGGAGTGGGGGAGCGGGTGTCCCCCGCTTTTTTTTACTCCGGTGCCCGGGGTAACCGGGACCTCCAAAGCGGGGTCAGGACCGGGTGGAGACAGGTAGTGGCGAAGCCGATTGCCGAGATCGACGCGGAGCTCGACCCCAGGCTGGAAGCCCTGGGCCTGGAGCTGGTGGAGATCGAATGGGCGGGGAGCGATCGCCGGCCCATTCTTCGGATTCGGGTGGATTTCCCGGATTCGAAGCCAGGGGCGGGAGTGACGGTGAAGGACTGCGCGCTAGCGAGTCGGGCCCTGGAGCCGTGGCTGGATGAGCACCCTCTGTTGCCGGAAAAGTACACAGTGGAGGTGTCCTCACCCGGGGTGGAGCGGCCCCTGATTCGAGAGCGTGACTTTCGCCGTTTCGCCGGTGAGGAGGTCACGATCAAAGGAAAGGGTCCGTTGGCCGGGGGGCGGTCCTCCCGGCTGGAGGGCCAGCTCGTGGGGATTGAGGAGGGGCCGGACGAGGAACATTACATGGTCCTCATTCGTCGAAAGGGGGGAGACGTGGTGTCGGTCCCGCGAGAGGAGATCAAGCGGGCGCAACTCGTGTTTCGCTGGAAGGATGAGGACTGACATCGAGGGGAGCCAGGGGCGTGTCCCCGAGCCGGACCCGAATTCTGGAACGAGGTGACTATGGCGAACGCCGGACAGATTGTTGCTGCCATCCGAGACATGGCGGCCACGAAGAGCCTCTCCGCAGAGGAGATGAACGACCTCATCCGGGATGGAATCCTGGCTGGTCTGGGCCGGATCTATGGCCCCAACGTCAGGGCGGAGATCGACATCGACGACCATACGGGAGAGATCGAGATCATCGTTCTCAAGCGAGTGGTGGAGGAGGTGGAAGACCCTTCCTCCGAGATCTCGCTGGAGAAGGCGCGTTGGGATGATCCCACCTTCGAAGTCGGCGATGTCATGGAGATTCCGGTGGACTTCACCGAGTTCGGACGCAACGCCGTCATGGCCACCAAGCAGCGTATTGTACAGCGCGTGCGCGAGGGAGAGCGAGACAAGATCAGGGAAGAGTTCTCCCATCGGGTGGGAGAGCTTCTCTCCGGTGAGGTGCAGCAGATCGAGCGGGGCAAGATCGTGGTGATGATGAACCTGGCGAAGGACGCCGAGGCCATCATTCCCTGGAAGGACCAGAATCCACGGGAGCGCTTCCGTCAGGGAGATCCGATTCGGGCCGTGCTGAAGAAGGTGGACGAGACGCCAAAGGGGCCCCGGCTCATCCTTTCCCGGGGGGACCCACTGTTCGTCGAGGCCCTCTTCAAGTTGGAAGTACCTGAGATCTACCAGGGAATCGTCGAGATCCGAGCGCGAGCCCGGGAGGTGGGGGGTCGCACCAAGATCGCCGTATCCTCCAGGGACGAATCCATCGACCCTGTGGGCGCGTGCGTCGGTCTGAAAGGTTCGAGGGTGCAGGCCGTGGTCTCCGAGCTCGGAGGTGAGCGGATCGACATCGTGCCCTGGCATCCCGACCCGGAGATCTTCGCCCGACGGGCTCTGGCTCCAGCTCGGGTTTCCAAGGTCATGTCGGACCCGGAGCGGCAGGTCATCACGGCCATCGTCGACGAGGATCAGCTGTCTCTGGCCATCGGACGAAACGGACAGAACGTGCGTCTGGCCTCGCAGTTGATCGGCTGGCAGATCGACCTCTACGGCTCCAGGGAGTGGTTGGAGCGAGGCGCGGATGCCAAGCTCTTCTCCGAGCCCACCGATGACAGCATGGAGACCGCCGACTTTCCCCTCTCGGAACTCGACCTGTCCCTCGGTGCTCTGGCGGCCCTCAAAACCGCCGGGTATAGTACATTTCTGGATATCATCGATCTGGAGCGGTCAGATTTCGAGAAGGTGAAGGGCCTCGGAGAGAAGAGGATCGAGGAGCTCCTCGGGATCATCGATGAGTTGACCGTGGAGGTTGGCGAGGAGGAAGAGGACGCCGCGGTCGCCCCCGATTCCTCCGATGATCCGGAACCCGGCGATGACGTCGAGGGATCGGAAGAAGACGAGGAGGAACCGGTTGCGGTGGTCATGGACGACGAGGGCGACGAAGCGGAAGCTTCAGTGGAGGCGGGTGGAGACTCCGGAAAGAAGTCCTGACCCCGGGGGTCTATTGGGGCTCGCCCGCAGAGCTGGAGCTGTGGCGCTGGGTACGGCTGCGGTGCGGCAGGCGATCCGGGCCGAAGAGGCCTGTCTCGTCATCCTGGCCGCCGACGCCGCTCCTGGTCAGTTGAAAAAGTTGGAAGGCCTTCTGGAGCATCGGGAGGTTTCGGTACGGTGGATGGAAAGTCGTGAGGCGCTGGGGGTCCCCATGGGAATCCCGGCGCTGTCGGCCGTGGCCATCACCAAACAATCGTTTGTAGAACAGCTCCTGATCAGGTTGCCCCGCCGATCCCGAACCGGATCGGCGACCCGGGGCGCTGAACAGGAGCCCAAGGAGGAATCCAGTACCAATGCGGGTCGCTGAACTAGCACAAGACCTCAAGGTCTCCAAGGAGGCCATGCTCTCCCTTCTCCGGGCGATGGGTATTCCTGTGTCCGATGCGGAGGCACGGGTCAAGGATGCCGATGTGGCCCGCGTGCTTGCACGGGTGGAACGGGAGCGTCGATCGGGTAAGAAGGATGCCTCCGAGGCGTTGGAAGCCGCGATCGAGGAGTCCCGCTCCACCAAGCGCCGCCGTCGTCGGCGACGCTCGGCGGCGCCGGATCCTGAACCGGCATCAGAGGAGCCCGACGCCACGTCGGTCCCCGCCTCGGCTCAGGCCGATAGCGACGACGAGGACGAACCCGAGGCCCTGGAGGCGTCGGAGGAGACCGAGACGGCTGCCGAGGTGTCCGGAGGTGAGCCCGAGGCGGCCGCCGAAGACCAGCAAGCCGATGAGGTCGCTGTGGAAGCCGATGGCCCGCCGAAGGCCGAGTCCGAGGACGCGCCGAAGGAGCCCACCCCCTCGGTAGTAGAGGCCGAGGCGGGGGTTGAGGCTGAGGCGGAGTCAGAGCCTGCTGAGGCTGAGGTCGCGGACGAGCCCGAACCAGCTTCCCAGCCCAAGGCGGCTTCGGAGGAGGGAGACCGGCCCAAACGCCGCCTGAAGGTCCCTTCGGCCCGGGAAAGCGCCGAAGGATCGTCGGCCCGACGCAAGAAGCCCGCCTCGGCCGCCTCCAAGGACACGGACGACGAAGTGAAGCCGGTGCCGGCCGCCAGCGCGGGTCCGGGAGGGCAGGTCCGCATCCAGGCGGGTGGCTACACTCGTGATGGACGCAAAAAGGGTAAGAAGAAGGGGAAGCGCCGGAATCGGGTCGACCAGGACGCCGTGCAGGACAACATCCAGCGGGTCATGGCCGAGCTCAAGGGCGGTGGAGGCAAGAAGCGCCGCCGCAAGAGCTCCTCGCGGCCCAGTCGGGAAGAGCGGGAGGCCCAGGAGGAGGAGGTTCGCCAGCAGGAGGAGGAAGAGGCGAAGACCGTTCGGGTCAATGAGTTCCTTACGGTAGCGGAGCTCTCCGAGCTGATCGATACGCCGTCCACCGACCTGGTCAGCGCGGCCTTCAAGAATCTCGGCCTCATGGTCACGATCAACCAGCGCTTGGACTTCGACCAGATCGAACTTCTTCTCGACGAGTTCAACTACCAGGCCGTCAAGGAAGAGGAGTACACCGGAGGCGAGGATCAGGAGGAGGAAGAGGTCGAGGATCCCGAACTCCTCAGGCCACGTCCCCCGGTCGTCACGATCATGGGTCACGTGGATCACGGAAAGACCCTGCTGCTGGACTCCATTCGGAAGACGAACGTGGTGGCCGGCGAGTCCGGTGGCATCACACAGCACATCGGCGCATATCACGTCGAACTGGATGGGGATCGATCCATTGCGTTCCTGGATACGCCTGGTCACGCGGCCTTCACGGCGATGCGGGCCCGAGGCGCAGACGTGACGGACATCGTGGTCCTCGTCGTGGCGGCGGACGATTCCATCATGCCTCAGACGAAGGAGGCAATTTCCCACGCGAAGAACGCGGGTGTGCCCATCGTCGTGGCCATCAACAAGATGGACCTTCCCGCTGCGGATCCGATGAAGGTGAAGCAGGAGCTGCTCCAGCACGAAGTCACCGTCGAGGACTTCGGCGGTGAGGTGCTCGTGGCCGAAATCTCCGCCAAGACGGGGAAGGGCATCGACGACCTCTTGGAGAAGATCCTCCTGCAGGCCGAGCTCCTGGAGCTCCAGGCGAATCCGGACCGGGAGGCCCAGGGCACCGTCATCGAATCCAAGCTGGACGTGGGGAAGGGAGCGGTCGTCACGGTCCTCGTCCAGAAGGGAACGCTGAGGGTGGGCGACTCCTTCATCTGCGGAAAGTTCGACGGGAAGGTGCGTGCCATGCTCGACGAGCGAGGCAAGCAGGTGGACTCCGCTCCTCCCGGCCGGCCCGTTCAGATCCTGGGTTCGGGCGGCGTGCCGCAGGCGGGAGACACCCTCCTGGTCATGGACGCGGATCGCGCGGCCGAGATCGGCCAGACCCGTCAGCGTCTGGAGCGCGAGAAGCAGCTCCGGATCAAGGACCGAGGCCTGAAGCTGGGTGACTTTGCCCACTTCCTGGCCGAGGGTCAGGTGAGCGTGCTTCCCATCATCGTGAAGGGTGATGTGGACGGATCGGTGCAGGCCGTGGCCGACTCCCTCGAGCAGCTCTCCACGGAAGAGGTGCGGGTCGAGATCGTCCATCGAGGGGTCGGTGCCATCAATGAATCCGATGTCCTACTGGCCGAGACCGCAGGGGCCGTGATCATCGGCTTTCGGATCCGGCCGGACAGCAATGCGCGGCAGCTCGCCGAGCAGAGCGGAGTCGATATTCGAAACTATGAGGTCATCTACGAGGCGGTGGACGATGTGCGCCAGGCCCTCGAGGGAATGCTCGCTCCTGAGGAACGCGAGACCGTCCTGGGTACGGCCGAGGTTCGAGAGGTTTTCAAGATCTCTCGTGTGGGGACGATCGGAGGCTGCTACGTGACCGATGGAATCATCGACCGGAACAGCCAGGTCCGCCTGATTCGCGATGGGTCGGTCGTCTACGGCGGCGAGATCGAATCGCTCAAGCGCTTCAAGGACGATGTGAAGCAGGTTCGGGAGGGCTTCGAGTGTGGGATCGGGATCGCGAACTTCAACGACCTCAAGGTGGGTGACCTGATCGAGTGCTTCCAGGTGGAGGAGTTCGCCCGAACCCTCGCCAGTACGAGTTCCACAGCCTCCGACTGAGGAATCAGCGCAGCGCAAATCAGAACTGGGGAGGCGAGCGTGGCCGCAACGGTGGTGGTACTCACCTGGGACCTTTCCATCCCCGGTTGCCGATCCCTGAAGGAGAAGCGTATGGCGCTCCGGTCTCTCCTGGACCGCCTTCGGAACCGCTTCAACCTTTCGGTGGCCGAAACCGATCTTCAGGACGTTCACGATCGGGCGCGTGTCACGGCGGTGTTGGTTACTTCGGACAGTCGCCAGGCCGACTCCCTGTCCGATCGAATCGATGGATTCGTCGAAGATGACGGGCGCCTCGTGATCGTGTCGTTCCGTCGAGAGCGGGTGTGATCGCTCGGTGGGATCAGGGGTCCCGCCATCCCTCCCTGGAGTGCCCTCTTTCCCTGCGTCCTGGATCCACGATCCAAACCGGGACGGTCTTTCACCAGGAAGCCAACATGAGTCAGCGCCGCAGGGCCCGTCTGAACGAGCAGTTCAAACGGGAGATCTCCGAGATCCTCCGCACCCAGGTGCACGATCCGCGCATCGGCGCTCCCACCGTCACCGCGGTCGAGGCGACCCCGGACCTGTGGTCCGCCAAGATCTTCGTGCGGCCGGGCCCGGCTTCGGAGAAGCCCGACGCCGACGAGCAGCTCCTCGTTGGACTTCGGGCTGCCACCCCGTTCATCCGCCGAACGCTGGGACAGATCCTGACGCTCAGACGCGTCCCGGAACTCAGGTTCGAACTCGATGAGACGCTGGACCGGGCTCTTCGGATCGAAGCGATCCTTCGCGAAGTTCTGCCCGGAGAGGGTGAGGCCGAGGACGAAGAGGCCGGTGAAGACGCGGCCCAGGGGCTTCGGAACGAGCCTGAGGCAGGTGACGGATCCAGCCCGGAGGAAGAGGCCCCGTGATGGGCACCCTTCCCGACGGGCTTCTCCCCGTGGACAAGCCGCCCGGGCCCACCTCGCACGATATGGTTGCTCGAGCCCGGCGCGGACTCAACACACGCCGCATCGGTCACACTGGAACCCTGGATCCGTTCGCCTCGGGTTTGCTTCTCCTGTGCATCAACCGGGCGACCCGGCTCGTTCCCTACCTGCACGATCTTCCAAAGGAGTACGAGGCGGTGGCGCGCCTGGGTCAGGAGACATCCACCCAGGACATCGAGGGTCCGGTGGTCCGGGAGAGCCAGGACTGGAGGGGCCTGGATCGGGGTCGGATCCTGGAGGCGCTGAAGGCCCTGGAGGGCGACCTGGAGCAGGTGCCTCCGGCGTTCTCCGCGAAGAAGGTGGGCGGAGAGGCGGCATACGAGCGGGCCCGACGGGGCGAAGAGGTGGTCCTCCCGGCCGTGTCGGTTCGGGTCCACAGGATCGAACTCCTGGCTCTGAATCTCCCCTTCGTTCGCTTCCGGACCTCTGTTTCCACCGGTACGTACATTCGGGCCCTCGCCCGGGATCTGGGCGTCGAGCTCGGAGTGGGAGCCCACCTGACCGAACTCAGACGAACGGCGATCGGGGGGTTCTCGGTCGACGATGCGCTGCCTCCCGATGGCCTTGAGGACCCAACGCGAATCAAGGCCGCATGGATCGATCCCCAGGTCGCGGTGGGACATCTCCCCCGCGTGGATGTGGATGAAGAGGAGGCGGTGCGATTGGCATCGGGGCAACGCCTTCGCTTCGCATCGTCGGTGCGTCCGGAGGGGGCGCCGGTGGCCATCATCGCCTCGGGTCGTCTCCTGGCAGTGGGCGAGATCTCGGGCGACTGGCTTCGACCTCGGAGGGTCTTTGTCCAGGAGTAACGAACCGGTGGAGGGCGTTCGATTCGGCGAGCGGGGGATCCCCTCGGATGGTCGAGGCGCCGTGGTCACCGTCGGGACCTTCGACGGGATCCATCGGGGGCACTGGGAGGTGCTCAAGGAGATCGAGCGCCGGGCCCGGGTGGGCGCCCGGCGAGCCATCCTCGTCACATTCGATCCCCATCCCCTCCGGATCGTGAAGCCGGACATCGCTCCTCCACTCCTCACCACGCCGGACGAAAAGAAGGAGATCCTGGCCGAGAGCGGCCTGGACTACGCCGTCTTTCTTCGCTTCACCCCAGCACTGTCCCGGTATCCACCCGAGCGGTTCGTTCGTGAGATTCTGGTCGAGCGCCTGGGGGTGGAAGAGTTGGTGGTGGGATACGACCACGGGTTCGGAAAGGGACGTTCGGGAGATGCGGAGACCCTTCGTTCGTTGGGTCGCGAGATGGGATTCCAGGTGGATGTGGTCGCTCCGGTCGCTTTGGGAGACGGACCCATCTCCAGCACCCGGATCCGCAAGGCTGTGGCCGCTGGAGCCATGGAGTCCGCCCGGGATGCCCTGGGCCGGCCCTATAGCCTGAAGGGCTTCGTGGTACGGGGGGACGGACGGGGGATGGGTCTGGGATTTCCCACCGCGAACCTCCGGGTAGGCAGTCAGGAGAAGCTGCTCCCCCTTCCCGGCATCTATGCCGTCCGGGGGGTTCTCCGGCGAGGCACGTTCCCCGGAGCCCTGCACCTGGGTCCCCGGCCTACCTTCGAGGGCTCGAGTCCCAGCATCGAACTTCATCTCATCGACTTCGATGGCGATCTCTACGGGGAGGAGATCCGCGTCGATTTCGTGCGCCACCTACGGGGAGTCCAACCCTTCGAGTCGGTGGAAGCACTGGTGGCCCAGATGGCCCAAGACGTGGAGGAAGCCCGAAAGGTGCTTCTTGAGGAACCCTGACGCACCGCCACAGAGTGCGCCCTGTGCCCCTTGAACTGCGAAGTGGGCCGCACTACCTTTGTAGGCTGATCCATATGAGGGATCCAGTACGTGACCGGAGGGGCGGTCCCTGCCGGTTCAGCCCCGTCGGCTTCCCCTGCAGCGTTGACTCTTGCGGAGGCTAAGAGCTTCTGATGGACGAAATGAAACAAAGCGTGATCGAAAAGTACCAGCTTCACGAGAACGACCGGGGGAGTGCCCCGGTCCAGATCGCCCTCCTCACGAACCGCATCAACGATTTGCGGAGTCATTTCGAGGACCACAAGGGAGATCACCACAGCCGCCGCGGCCTACTGAGGATGGTGGGTCGGAGGCGGCGCCTTCTGGAGTATCTGAAGCGCACCGACCTGGAGCGCTATCGGTCCCTCATCGAAGATCTGGGACTCCGGAAGTAGCAGCAACGCACGGCGGCCGGGGGATTTCCCGGTCGCCGTGTTGCTTTTTCGCGTTCTACGACCGGTGACGGTCGGCCCAGACCTACTGCTGCTCCGACGGCGCCCTTCCTGCCTGGAAGGTCCCCGGCGGCGCGGCGGTCGCACCGGCCCCGGCTCTGCAGAGCGCGACTCATCGAACCAGGGGAGGGAAGGCCTGATACCCTTCCTCTCCTCGGACTTATCTCTGCAGTGACATGGACGACACTATGATCCACCGAATCGAACGACAGTTCGCGGGACGAACACTGACTCTGGAAACAGGACGAATGGCCAAGCTGGCCCATGGTTCCTGCCTGGTTCAGTTCGGCGAAACCGTGGTGCTCTGCACCGCGACCGCCCGGGACCGTCCCACCCATCTCCCCTTCTTCCCCCTCACGGTGGAATATCGGGAGAAGTCCTACGCCGCCGGAAAGATTCCCGGCGGGTTCTTCAAGCGTGAGGGTCGTCCGGGGGAGAAGGAGATTCTCTCCGCCCGGCAGATCGACCGACCCATCCGGCCCCTCTTCCCAGAGGGGTTCATGAACGAGACGCAGGTGGTCTGCAACATCCTCTCGGCGGATCAGGAGAACGACGCCGACGTGCTGGGTCTCCTGGGTGCTTCCGTTGCCCTGAACCTGTCGAAGATTCCCTTCGACACCCTGGTGGCGGCGGTGCGGATCGGTCGGATCCGCGGAAACTGGATTCTCAACCCCACCTTCCAGCAGCTTGAGTACTCGGACGTGGATATCGTGGTCGCCGGGTCTCGTGAGGCCCTCCTCATGGTCGAGGGTGGCGCGGTCGAGGTCCCGGAAGCGGAGGTGCTCGAAGGCCTCGAGGTCGCCCACGAGGGGATCAAGCAGCTCGTGGACATCCAGGTGGAGCTGATCGCCGACCTGCGGCAGGCCACCATGAGCTTCGAGCCTCAGCTTCCCGACGCCGACCTCAAGGGGCGGGTGCAGGAGATGGCCCGTCCCCGGATCGATGAGGCCATGGCGATCCATGAGAAACAGCAGCGGAACCAGGCTCTGGCCACCGTCCGTGAAGACGTCACCGACGAGCTCAAGGAGGCACTCTCGCCGGAGGAGTTCGAGAAGGCCGAGGACCAGATCGGTGACATCCTTCGGGGCATTGAGAAGACGGCCATGCGGGAGTTGATCCTGTCGGAGGGGAGTCGGCCCGATGGTCGGGATCTGGATCAGGTCCGGGATATCTCGTGTGATGTGGGAATCCTCCCGCGCACCCACGGATCTGCCCTCTTCACCCGGGGTCAGACCCAGGCGCTCGCTGTGGCCACGCTGGGAACCTCCCGCGACGAACAGCGCATCGATTCCATCGATGTCCGCGAGGAAGTCAAGAAGTCCTTCATGCTCCACTACAACTTCCCGCCGTTCTGCACCGGAGAGGCCAAGCCCTTCCGCGGCACGTCAAGGCGTGAGGTGGGTCATGGGGTTCTGGCGGAGCGGGCCATCCAGCCCCTCCTACCCGCCTATGACGACTTCCCGTACACCATCCGTGTCGTGAGCGACGTGCTCGAGTCCAACGGGTCGTCTTCCATGGCTTCTGTGTGTGGAACCTCCATGGCGCTCATGGCGGCTGGAGTGCCGGTGTCCGCCGCTTGTGCTGGGATCGCCATGGGTCTGATCACCGACGGGGAGCGGGTGGCGGTTCTCACCGACATCCTCGGCATGGAGGATGCGCTGGGCGATATGGACTTCAAGATCGCCGGGACGCGCAAAGGCGTGACCTCCATCCAGATGGACATCAAGGTGGAGGGACTCAGCCGGGAGATCATGGAGGATGCGATGGCCCGAGCCACCAAGGCCCGGAACCACATCCTCGACATCATGGATGGGACGATCTCCGAGCCTCGCGAGGAGCTTTCGCCCCATGCCCCCCGCATCACCACGATGCAGGTCAATCCCGAAAAGCTGGGTGAGATCATTGGACCCAAGGGCAAGACGATTCGGGCCATCCAGGACGAGAGTGGCGCCACCATCGAAGTGGACGACTCCGGCCTGGTCAAGATCGCGTCGGTTACTGGTGAAGGTGCCGACAGGGCCCGCGAGATGATCGAGGCCATCGTCCAGGAGCCGGAAGTGGGTCGGGTCTATGAAGGCCCGGTGAAGAACACCACCAGCTTCGGCGCCTTCGTTGAGATTCTTCCCGGTGTCGAGGGACTCTGCCACATCTCCGAGTTGAAGGACGAGCGTGTGGAGAAGACCGAGGACGTGCTCCAGCGCGGCATGATGACTCGGGTCAAGCTGCTGGCGATCGACGAGAAGGGCCGTCTCCGTCTCTCTCGCCGCGCTGCAGTGGAAGAAGAGGGTGACCTGGTTGCCGAGGTCGAGGCCGCCGGTCGCTGATGACGGCAGACCGTGGGATGGACGGCCGGGAGGGGAGGGCGCTTCGGCGCCCTCCCCTCCCGGCCGCTTCTCGTTTCAGGGGATCAGCGAAGATGAACGCGTCTACTTCAAGAGTATCGTTGGATCAGGGTCCCGTCGTGGGAGCCGTCACCGGGCGAATGCGGGAGTCGGTCACCCCGGAGGGGATCCGAGTTCTCACCGAGTCGATCCCCAGTGTCCGTTCGGTTTCGACCGGTATCTGGGTTCGACAGGGGTCGGCCCACGAGCCGGAGGCCCTGACCGGGGCCAGCCACCTCCTCGAGCACATGGTGTTCAAGGGCACGGCCACCAGGGGCCCCAGGGAGATCGCCCTGGCCCTGGAGCGAGTGGGCGGGACGCTGGATGCCTTCACGTCCCGAGAACACACCTCATACCAGGCACGAGTACTCTCCGAGCATCTCTCGGTCGCTGTGGATGTGCTGGCCGAACTCGTGCTCTCTCCCCTCCTCCGAGAAAAGGATCTGGAGTTGGAGAGGCAGGTCGTGCTGGAGGAGATCGCCACCGTCCAGGATACTCCGGACGATCTGGTATTCGAACTCCACGCCGAGGACCTGTGGGAAGGGCATCCCTACGGTCGCTCCATTCTGGGAACCCCGGAATCGGTGGCCAAGATGCCCATCGACGGCCTCAGGTCTCTCCACCAGGAGCGATACCTGAGGGGTGAGCTGGTGGTGGCGGCGGCGGGACACCTCGAGCACGACGAGTTCGTGACCATGGTCCGGGAGCGCCTCGCGGGCTGGACGGGCGGAGAGGTGTCGCAAATTCCGGATCCGCCTGGACGCCCTGGGTATCGCGAGCATCGGGAGGAGAGAGATGGTGCCCAGACCCACATCGTGGTGGCCACCCGGACGCCAGGACGGACAGCCCCGACCCGGTTTCCACTCGTCCTCCTGTCGTCGGCATTCGGCGGGGGAATGAGCTCCCGGCTGTTCCAGCGGATTCGAGAGGAGCTGGCACTGGCATACAGCGTCTTCACCTTCCAGTCATTCCATTCGAGAGGCGGGGTGTCCGGGGTCTATGCCGGCACCCGTCCGGAGAATGCGGACCTGGCGGTAGAGGCGATCCTCGAAGAATTCCACCGAATCGCTGGATCCGGCCTGGATCCCGAAGAGGTCCGGGAGGTGAAGGATCAGGTCAAGGGTCAGGTAATGCTATCGCTGGAATCGACGTCGTCCCGTCTGTTCCGCCTGGCGGGCTTCGCCCTCTACGATCAGCCCCGGCTCACCCTGGACGAGCTCCTCGAGACCATCGAGGCGGTCACAACCCAGGAGCTGGAAGAGGCGGCCGGAGCCTACTTCACCCCTGAGGTCCAGGTAGTGACCCGACTTGGTCCCGAAAACGCACCTCCTCCTTGACGTGGCTGGGCTGAGGGCCAGATTTTGCTGCGTCGCCCGGGAATTCATATGTGTATACAAATCTGGGTCGGACCTGCCGCTCCAGGCAGGGCGACCCTTCACGGACTAGCCACTACGACGAGGACCGTTCATGCTCATAGGCGTACCGAAGGAAATCAAGGCGAACGAATATCGGATTGCCCTCGTTCCCGCCGGAGTGGAGGCCTTCGTGCACCACGGGCACGAGGTCCTCGTCGAGGCCGGAGCTGGAGAGGGAAGCGGCTTCCCCGATGAGTTGTACCGTGAGGCCGGTGCCGAGATCGTGGACACCGCCGAGGAGGTCTGGAGCCGAGCCGAGATGATCCTGAAGGTGAAGGAGCCCATCGAGGCGGAGTGGGGACGAATTCGCGAAGACCAGCTCCTTTTCACCTACTTTCACTTCGCCGCCTCCGAGCCCCTCACCCGGGCCCTCCTGGATTCGGGATCGGTCGCCATCGCCTACGAAACCGTTCAGCATCAGAACGGGGAATTGCCCCTCCTCACCCCGATGTCCGAGGTGGCAGGACGTCTCTCCATCCTGGAGGGCGCCAAGTATCTGGAGCGGTTCTATGGGGGCCGGGGCCTCCTTCTCGGTGGTGTGCCCGGGGTCCTCCCGGCCCGGGTCGTGATTCTGGGCGGCGGTGTGGTGGGGACCAACGCCGCCAAGATGGCGGCAGGCTTCGGGGCGCGTGTGACGATCCTGGACGTCTCCCTTCCTCGACTCCGCTACCTTTCCGACGTGATGCCTGCGAACGTAGAGCTCCTCTTCTCCAACAGGTACAACATTCGCGAGCAGCTTGCGGAAGCGGACCTGCTGATCGGTGGCGTGCTCCTCCCCGGCAAGAAGGCGCCCTCCCTGGTGAAGCGGGAAGATCTCAAGCTCATGAAGCCGGGGTCTGTGATCGTGGACGTGGCGGTGGATCAGGGAGGATGTGTCGAGACGATCCATCCCACCACCCACGAAGACCCCATCTACGTGGTCGACGACGTGATCCACTACGCGGTGGCGAACATGCCCGGCGCGGTCTCCCGTACGAGCACCCTGGCGCTCACCAACGTTACGCTTCCCTACGCCATCGATCTGGCCAACAAGGGATGGAAGCAGGCCTGCCTGGACGATCCAGCCCTGAAGCTCGGGGTCAACATGGTGCGTGGGAACGTGACCTACGAGGGCGTCTCCGAGGCGTTTGGACTGGACTACGCTCCGATCGAGCCCTTCCTGGTGGGAGATGGACCGAGGTGATGAGGTGACTGCGTCCTTCCACGTCAGGGTCCGTCGACTTCCCCACAATCCCGATCTCCCCCTCCCCTCCAAGGCGTCCGAGGGTGCCGCTGGGTTCGATGTTCGGTCCGCGGAGGAGGATTTCGTCCTGGGGTCAGGGGAGACAAGAGCCGTGGCGACGGGTCTGGCCTTGGAACTCCCCTCGGGGCTGGAATGTCAGGTCAGGCCGCGGTCCGGGCTGGCCCTCCGTCGGGGGATCACGATTCCCAACGCTCCGGGGACCATCGACCCCGACTATCGGGGTGAGGTGAAGGTCCTGCTGCGGAACCTGTCGCCCGATCCGGTGCCCATTTCCCGGGGTGATCGTATCGCTCAACTGGTCTTCGCTCGGTTCGAAACGCCGAGGGTCCAGGAGGTGGATGGCCTGCGCGAAACCGACCGAGGCGACGCCGGTTTCGGGAGCACGGGACGACGGTGACCGATCCAGCTCGGGAATGCGTCTTGCTAAGGACCTCGGGGGTCTTTACAATCCGAGGCGCTCGGGACGATCTTCGCTCCCCTGTGCGCCCGTCCGCTCACAATTCGGCCCACCTCCCGACTCCTACGGGCTCCAGCCTTGGCCTCGTTCAGCAAGTGGTTCAAATCAGGTTCTCTCATCCCCGTGAATGACATTGCCGTCGATCTGGGCACGGCGAATACCCTGGTCTACGTGAAGGGCGAAGGAATCGTCCTGAACGAGCCCTCGGTAGTAGCTGTCGAGAAGGGGTCCAACAGGATCCTGGGCATCGGTCTGGAGGCGAAACGCATGCTCGGCCGGACGCCCGAGAACATCGAGGCGGTCCGACCCCTGAAGGACGGGGTCATCGCCGACGTGGACGTGACGGAGATGATGTTGCGCCATTTCCTGAAGCAGGTCACCTCCAAGCGGATCTTTCGGATCAAGCCCCGGGTTGTTGTGGGTGTACCTTCAGGGATCACGGAGCTGGAGCGACGAGCCGTTCGGTCCTCGGCCATGGCGGCCGGGGCCAAGGCCGTGTACATGGTGGCTGAACCCACTGCGGCCGCGATCGGTGTGGGTTTGCCCATTGAGACTCCCACCGGAAACATGGTCATCGACATCGGGGGCGGGACCACGGAGATCGCCGTCATCGCCCTTTCGGGGATCGTCTCCAACACCTCGATCCGAGTGGGCGGGGACGAGCTCGATTCCGCCATCGTCACGTTCCTCAGGAAGAACTACAATCTCCTCATCGGGGAGCCCACGGCTGAAGCGGTGAAGATCCAGATCGGTTCGGCCTTCGATTTCGGCGAAGAGCGAACCATGGAGGTGAAGGGAAGGGACCTGGTTTCTGGAATTCCGAAGACCGTAACCGTCCACTCGGAAGAGGTCCGGGAGTGCATTCAGGAGCCGATTCAGGCAATCGTGGAGGCTGTGCGCCGGGCCCTGGAGATCACTCCCCCCGAGCTCTCTTCCGACATCGTGGACCGGGGGATCGTGATGACCGGAGGGGGCGCCCTCATCCGAGGGCTGGATCGCCTCCTGGCCCAGGAGACGAACCTTCCCATCCACGTGGACGAGGAGCCTCTCACCTGCGTCGTGAGGGGGGCGGGACGGATCCTGGATGATCTGCAGAAGTATCGGAACGTGCTGGTGACCTGAGGGAGAAGGTGGCCATCCCGCCGGTCGTACATCTCTCCCTGACCAGACACGTGGGACCATGCCGCCTTTCGAGCCGGAGCCGTTTGAACCAAGACGACGCGGTGACCTCGTCGTCACCCTCTTCTTCCTCCTCCTGGCGGGCGTTCTCATCGTGCTGCCGCCGGAGGTGCAGGAGCAGGTAGCAGGGGGGCTCCGAGCCACCGTGCTGTCTCCCTTCCTCCTCCTCCAGGAATCATTGATCGAGACCCGGGTCCGGGTCTCGGAGGTCTCCGAGCTCCAGCGGCGGCTGAACGCCGCTACGGCGGCTCTGGCGGCCCAGTCCACCCTCCGGCAGGAAAACACTCACCTTCGCAGACTCCTCGAGCTCCGGGATCGTGCCGGACCGGGATTTCGGTCCGCCAGCGTGCTGCGTCCCGGGCTTCGCGGTTCGGAGAGCATGTTCCTCCTGGATGTCGGCAGCAGGGATGGAGTGGCCGTGAACGATCCAGTGGTCTCGGACGGTGGTCTGGTGGGCGTGATCCGGGAGGTGGGAAGGGGGACCTCCGTGGCCATGGACTGGACTCATCCGGACTTCCGGGTGAGCGTCATGACCCTGGACGGGGAGGCATTCGGACTCATAGAGCCGAGGCAAGGAGCGTTTCGCGAGGAGGACCGCCTCCTTCTGAACGGCGTTCCCTATTACACCTCGCTGGAGCGGGGAACGGCCGTGGTGACCTCGGGACAGGGGAGCGTCTATCCTCGGGGAATTCTGGTGGGGACGGTCGATGAACTGGCCGAAACCGAGGCCGGCTGGCGGCGAGGGTACTGGATCGTTCCGGCGGTGAGGCCCGCCGCGGTCTCCCATGTGCTCGTCATGACGGAGGCGGAGCGGTCAGAGGAACACCCTCTGGAAGAGCTCTGGTTGGACTCCCTTCCTACGGCGCCCGAGGGACCTGAAACCCTGCAGGAGATCGAGGTCCTTCCGGGAGAGGGTCGGGTGCCCGAAGTGGATCCGGACGCCCACGGTCCGGCGGGTGGCCCTGGAGACGAAGATCCCATCGCCGCAGGCGAGGATCCGACCCTGCCCGATGGTGACTGGGAGATGGAACCATGAGTCCTACCAGGCTCTATCGGACCATCCTCATCGCACTTCCCCTCCTCCACTTCCTCCTTCATGTGGGGTTCGGGATCGGACGGGGGGCTCCGGATCTTCTCGCCGTGGGACTCCTTCTTCTGGCCCGCGAGCTGCGGATGGGACCGGCGGCCGGTGTGGGCTTCGTCCTTGGACTCCTGGAGGACTCGTTCTCGCTCCTGGCCTTCGGGGCCAACACGCTCACCTGCACCCTCCTGGGAATCGTGGGCTCTCGGTCCAGGGAGCTGTTCGTGGGAGAGACCCTCCTCTTTCTGATCTCGTATCTTTTTTTTGGCACATGGCTCCGTTCCGTGTTGCACTGGGTCCTGGCGGGAGAGGAGGTGCGGCGTGATGCCGGGGTCACCCTCCTGGTCCACGCGCCGGTGGATGCGGCCTACGCCGCCGGGGTCGGGGTGGCCCTCCTACTGGCGACCGGGGCCTGGCGGCGCGATCCTTCGAGTTGATCCACGGGTAGTTTGAAAGAGGTACATCGGGGATTCGGACCACCACAGGCAGGAGTGAAATGACGGGAACGGATTCGCATCGAAAGAGAAGTCGAGCTCGTGGGGCCATGGTCGTCCTGGTGGTCCTCCTCGGCGTTCTGGTGGTCTCCTTCTTTCGGGCTCAGGTGGTCCGGGGTTCGAGCTGGGCGCTTCAGTCGGACTCCAACCGGCTCCGAGTCCTCCAGATACCTGCCCCGCGAGGCACCGTCTTCGATCGCTATGGCCGGATCATTGCGGACAACGTTCCCTCCTATTCCATCTCACTCTTTCCCGCCCCCCCCGATTCCATTCGTTCCACCCTGGACCGCCTCCAACCCCTCCTGGAACTCTCGCCCGAGCGCATCGAGACTCTGTTGGAGGAAGCTCGAGTGAACCGTCGTCAGCCCCTCCTGGTGACCGGGAACGCCGACTACGAGGCCATCGCGGCGGTCGAGGAGCGTCGAGCCGAATTCCCGGGGGTCTTTCTCGAGATGCGTCCCCGCCGAAGGTACCTCGGTGGTGCGGCCCTGGGGCACGCCCTGGGATATGTCGGCGAGGTGTCCGCCGCCGAACTGGAGAGCCCGCTTTTCGAAGAGTATGAGCAGGGGATGATCGTCGGAAAGGAAGGGCTCGAGCGGCAGTACGAACACCTTCTCCAGGGTGGCCAGGGAATCCGATACGTGGAGGTGGACGCCGTGGGTCGGGTCGTGGGATCGTTCGAAGGGCAGGCGGCGGCCCCGGCCGTTCCAGGGGACGAACTCTTCCTCAACCTGGACCTCGAACTCATGGAGTTCATCCACGAGATCTTTCCCGAGGACATGCGAGGCGCTGTAGTGGCCTTGAACGTGGAGGACGGCGGCGTTCTGGCCCTCTATTCGGCCCCGACCTTCGATCCCAACGACTTCGTGGGGGGGATCTCGCGGACGCTCTGGGAGGAGTTGAACCAGGATCCCTCGCGACCCCTTTACAACCGCGCGGCGGTGGGTCGGTATCCTCCCGCCTCCACATGGAAGCTCGCCACGGCGGCCATCGGCCTGGAGCTGGGGGTCGTGGAGCCCGACGAGCTCATGCCCACCGCATGCTACGGATCCTACACCTACCAGGGCGTGACCCGGCGATGCTGGCGGGCGGATGGTCACGGCCACCAGAACATGGCGGGAGCCATCGGCCACTCTTGTAACGTCTGGTTCTACCAACTCGGCCTCCGGATCGGTCTGGAGCGGCTCGTCGATGAAGGAACCCGGCTCGGCTTTGGTGAAGAGTGCGGGATCGACCTTCCCAGAGAGACGGCGGGTACGTTTCCGGAGAGCCTGGATTGGTGGCAGAGGGTCTTCAACTACCGTCCATTCGAAAACGAGGTCATGGCCCTCTCCATCGGTCAGGGCCCCAATGATCAGACTCCCCTCAAAATGGCCCAGTTCTACCTGGCCCTGGGTCGGGACGGGAGCGCCCCTTCACCCCAGCTCATCCGGAGCTTCGAGTCGAATCCCGACACCGATTGGCGACTGGATCTGGAGGAGAGTTCGCTCGAGGCGCTCCGGGATGGCCTGCGTCACGTGACGGCTCCGGGGGGAACGGCCTTTCTCGCGTCGCTCGAGCACTGGGACATGATCGGGAAGACCGGGACGGCTCAGGGAAGCCCGAGTCAGGAGCGGGCCCACGCCTGGTTCGCTGGGATGGCCGGACCGTGGGATGAGGACCCGGAGATCGTGGTCGTGGTTCTCGTGGAGGAGGGGGAGTCGGGATCGGCCATGGCCGCGCCCATCGCCTCGAAGGCCGCAGACTTCCACCTGAGACGGAAGTATGGGATGGAGGTGGATACGATCCAGACTCTTGGAGAGCATCTGAGGACGGGCACTCCAGCCCCCTGGGCTCGCTGGAACTGATGCCACAGCGGGCCCCCTCTCGCGATTGGATCCAACGTCTCACTGGGGATCCCCTCATGGTGGCGCTCGCCCTGGGTCTCTCCCTGTTCGGGGTGGCCATGATCTATTCGGCGGGGGTGTTGAACGTCCCCAGCCCCATCACCGAGGGGGCCTGGCGCAGGCAGTTCCTCTGGCTCGCCGTGTCCCTCGTGGCCTTCGTGGTCATATCTCGGGTCAGGGCAGGTTGGATCGAGTGGATCGCCTACCCCACCTATGGGGCCGCTGTCATCCTCCTGGCGGCCACGTTGGTGGTGGGGACCGGAGCCGGCACCGCGGAGGGCGTCGGGCGCTGGATCGCGGTGGGGCCGGTCCGCTTCCAGCCCGCCGAGTTCGCCAAACTCGCGGCCGTTCTGGGGTTGGCTCGTTTTCTCTCGTCCCGGGACGGATCCCCTGAGAGTCTCAAGGATCTGGTGGCGCCCGCCACTCTCATGGGTCTCCCTCTCGTCCTCGTCATGCTCCAGCCGGACCTGGGGACTGCGCTGGCCTTCGTGGGAATCCTCTTCGCCGGACTCTACTGGGCGGGAACCCCTCCGCTGCTTCTCTTCCTCCTGGCCTCCCCGGGAATCGCCCTGATCCTGGCCTTCAGCACCATGGTGTGGTCGGCCTACTTCGTGGGCCTCATCGTCCTCATCTATCTCTTCAGGTATCGGCTGTACCTGGCCGAGTCGGTGGGGATCCTCCTGGCCAACCTCGCCGCCGGGACAGTGGCGAATCCCCTCTGGGGTCAACTCGCAGACTACCAGAAGAATCGCCTGCTCGTGTTCCTGGATCCTGGTATGGACCCCCGGGGCGCAGGATGGAATCTCATTCAGTCCAAGGTGGCCATCGGGAGTGGTGGACTCACCGGAAAGGGCTTCACCCAGGGGACACAGAAGCGCCTCGACTTTCTGCCCGAACAGCACACGGACTTCATCTTCAGCGTGATCGGAGAGGAGCTCGGGTTCATCGGCTCGGTCCTTGTCGTCCTGGGCTTCGGGTTCCTCCTCTTTCGCCTGGTTCGGATGGCGGAAGCGGTCGACGATCCCTTTGCCGGCCTGGTTCTCTTCGGTATCTTCGGTGCTTGGCTCGTGCACATCTTCATCAACATCGGGATGACGATCGGGCTGGTCCCCATCACGGGGATTCCACTCCCGTTCCTGAGCTATGGGGGGACCTTCCTCCTGACCTGTTGGGCATTCACAGCGCTGGCCGTTCGACTCGCCCAGGAGGACTGATCCGACACGGGACGACCCTCTGGAGGTTCATCGCATGTCTTGGTTCCGGAAAGCGAAAAAACCCCTGCGTGCCGAAGATCGGAGGGATGTGCCCTCCGACGTTTTCGACAAGTGTGAGGGGTGCGGAGAGATTCTCTATCGGGAGAAGCTCACCCGGAATCTCCACGTCTGTCCCGAGTGCCGACATCACACCCGGGTCGGAGCAGAGGTCTACCTCAGGATCTTCACCGACGAAGGATCGTTCGAAGAGATGGACGCCGGGATGCAAAGTGCGGATCCCCTCGAGTTCTCCGATCTCAAGGCCTACGCAGATCGGCTCGAGGCCACGCGTCGAAAGACGGGGCGCAACGATGCGGTGGTCACGGGTACGGGAACTCTCGAACGGATTCCGGTGGCTCTGGCGGTGATGGACTTCACCTTCATCGGGGGATCCATGGGGTCGGTGGTGGGTGAGAAGATCGCCAGGGTGGGTCGGTTGGCCCTTGCCGAGGAGCGCCCCTTCATCGTGGTGTCGGCTTCAGGTGGTGCCCGGATGATGGAGGGGATCTACTCGCTCATGCAGATGGCCAAGACCTCGGCGGTCCTGGCCCAACTTCATGAGGCCGGCATTCCGTTCTTCTCCATTCTCACGGATCCCACGACCGGCGGGGTCACGGCTTCCTTCGCCATGCTGGGGGACGTGAATCTGGCCGAGCCCGGTGCTCTCATCGGATTCGCCGGACCCCGGGTCATCGAAGAGACGATCAAGCAGGAGCTTCCCGAGGGCTTTCAGCGCTCCGAGTTTCTCCTGGAACACGGGATGGTGGATCGGGTCGTGGACCGCCGCGAGATGCGCGAGACCGTAGTTCGCCTCCTGCGGCACATCTGGGCGCCGGCCGGGGAACTGGAGGAGTGATCGGAAGGGCCTCTTCTCCCGGTACGAGCGAAAGGACCGGATCCCCGGTTGTGCCCCGGGGAGGGCCGGAGTTCGACCCCCTCTCGGCCGATCTCTTTCCGCCTCTTCCTTCGGCGGTGCAGTGGGGGCTGGAGCGCACGCGCCGAATCCTTTCTGGGGTAGGCAACCCGCTTTCGAGCATCCCGGTGTTGCATGTCGGGGGAACGAACGGGAAGGGTTCGGTGGCCCGGATCTGGGCCTCGATCCTGAAGGCCTCCGGGCTCCGGGTGGGGCTCTATTCTTCTCCCCATCTGGTTTCGTTCCGGGAACGCTTCCTGGTTGGAGGCCGTCCCGTCCCCGACGACCTGCTCCGAGAGCTTGCGGTCCAGCTCCGGCCCTTCCTCATCCAACAGGAACCGTCCTACTTCGAAGCGACCACCGCCCTGGCCTTCCTGGCCTTCGAGCGCGCCCGAGTCGACGTCGCCGTCATCGAGGTGGGGTTGGGGGGCCGGCTGGATGCCACGAACGTCGTGTCTCCGGTCCTCACGGCCATCACCAACGTGGATCTGGACCACCGGGAATTCCTGGGCGACTCCGTAGCGGAGATCGCCTGGGAGAAGGCCGGCATTCTCAAGTCGGGTGTTCCGGCGTTCACGGCGTCCCGGAACGAAGAGGTGCTTCAGCTCCTGGGTCGGGAGGCTGCAACGCTGGGGGTGCCCCTGAGCCGGATCTCGACTCCGGAGGGCGAGGTGTCGCTCCAGGGAACTCGTTTCCGCCTCCGGACGCGCCGTTGGGGCGACCTGCATCTCAGGTCGCCACTGATCGGGATGCACCAACTCGAGAACCTGGCCCTGGCGGTCCGCTCGCTGGAAGCCCTTCCGCCCCGCTTCCCACTCCCTGTCGATGCGGTCCGAGTCGGGGTGTCCAACGCTCGGGTTCCCGGTCGCTTTCAGGTGGAGCGGGAGGGGGACCGCACCTGGATTCTGGATGTGGCCCACAACCCACCGGCGGCTCGAGCCCTGGCCGACACGCTGAGACGGGTCTCTCCCTCCGCTCCGCGCGTGGGCGTGCTGGGAATCATGGCCGACAAGGATCATCTAGAAATCCTTCGGGCCCTGGCTCCCGAACTGGACCGGATCGTTCTCACGGTACCCTCCCGGATCCCCGAGGCCCGCCGCTGGGACCCCGAAGTGGTCCGGGCCGAGCTTCTCTCCGAGGTCGCCCTGGAGGTACAGGTCGAGCCGACGGCGGAGGAGGCCTTCAGGTCGGCCCGGACAGGTGCCGGGGACGCCGGAACCGTGCTGGTGTCGGGCTCCTTCGGCCTGGTCGGAGAAGCCCTCCGATTCCTGGACCGCATCCCTCCGGAAGCCTTGCCCCCCTCCTCGGAATTCGGGTAGATTCGCGCCATGTCAAGAGCCAAGGATTTCGCCCGACTCCCCGGTTTTCGGGATTTCCCCCCCGAGGAGATGGCCCTCCGCTCCCACATCTTCCGTGCCTGGCGCCGGGTCTCCCGCCGATATGGGTTTCTGGAATACGACGCGCCTCCCCTCGAGCCTCTGGATCTCTATGTGGAGAAGAGTGGTGAGGAGATCGTAGGACAGCTCTACAATTTCACTGACAAGGGCGACCGGGAGGTGTCCCTGCGACCGGAGATGACCCCGTCGCTCGCCCGGGTCCTGGGGGAGCGAAGCCGGGCCATGCCGAAGCCGATCCGCTGGTTTTCCATACCTCAGCTCTTCCGCTACGAGCGTCAGCAGAGAGGCCGGCTGCGAGAGCATTTCCAGTGGAACGTGGACCTGCTGGGGTCCGACGCCGTCGAGGCAGATGCCGAGATCCTGGCCGTGGCCCTGGACGGGCTCCGGGAGCTGGGGCTGGGTCAGGACGAGATCCGGGCCCGGGTATCGGACCGACGCCTTCTGGCCGCCCTGCTCGCCAGCCTTGGAGTCCCTGACGGGTCTCTCCTGGCCACCTATGCCGTGGTGGACAAGATCGAGCGGGAGCCCGAGGAGAGAATTCGTGAACTCCTGACCGAACAGGTGGGGCTGGAGCCCGCCGCCGTCGAGGGGATCATCCAGCTCTTTCAGGCACCCGACCTGGATGAGGTGAGCCGGAGATTCTCAGAGGACGAGGAGGTGGCCCGACACCTGGACCAGATGCGTGAGTTCCTCCAGGTGATGGAAGAGCTGGGGCTGGGCGAGTACGTGGACTTCGACCTTACCATCGTTCGTGGGCTGGCCTACTACACGGGCATCGTGTTCGAGGTCTTCGACCGTGCGGGCGAGTTCAGAGCCATCTGCGGTGGGGGGCGCTACGACCGACTCCTGGAACTGGTGGGGGGAGAATCGCTCCCGGCCGTGGGGTTCGGCATGGGTGATGTGGTGCTCACGGACCTCCTCCAGGAGCGCGGGCTCGCCCCCGACTATCGTCGGGAGGTGGATCACTTCATCGTGGTGATCGGGGAGGACCAGTCTCCCCTGGCCCGCAGGGTGGCCCGAGCTCTCCGTGGGAAGGGACGCAGCGTGGTGTACGGGATCCGGGGTCAATCCGTTCGCAAGCAGTTCTCGGCGGCGGCCAACGAAGGAGCCCGGGAAGTCATCATTCTGGGACCCGACGAAGTGAAGCGGGAGCAAGCGGTCCTCCGCGACATGGAAACCGGCGAAGAGACGGAAGTGCCCCTGCAGGCCCTCCTGGAGGGTGACCCCAAGGAGGGTTGAGGCGGTGGCAGAAGGAGACGCGTTCCGGGAGACCCGGAAGGACATGGAGCGGGCGATCCGCCGCCTCAACGTCCTGGAATACGTGATCATGGTGGCCGCCGTTCTGGTCGCGCTGGCCGGGGGAGGTCTGGTCGCCTTCCTCCTCAGTGCCGGATCAGACCTCCCGCTACGACCCACCTGGGCCGTGATCTCCCTCCTTCTCATCGTCATCCCCGCGGCCGCCGTGTTTGGGCGAGAGCGGAGGAGGACGGCCCGGGAAAAGGCGGAAAATGGGAGCCGGGATTCCGGGTCTCCGCCCACCCCGCGACGCAGTGATCCAGCCGAACCCAACGATGGAGAATAGATGGCCGACGACAAGGCGCTGACCCGAAGAGAGGACGATTTCAGCGCGTGGTACAACGAGGTGGTGCAACGGGCCGAACTGGCCGATCACTCTCCCGTCCGGGGGAGCATGGTGATTCGGCCCTGGGGGTATGGGATCTGGGAGCGCATGCAGCGCGCCCTGGACGACATGTTCAAGGCCACCGGGCATGAAAATGCCTACTTTCCCCTTCTCATTCCCATGAGCTTCATCGAGCGGGAGAAGGAGCACGTGAAGGGGTTCAAGCCCGAGTTGGCCGTGGTGACCCACGCGGGGGGGAAGGAGCTGGAGGAGCCGCTGGTCATCCGCCCCACCTCCGAGACGATCATCTATTCCATGTACGCCAAGTGGATCCAATCGTACCGGGACCTTCCGCTGAAGCTCAACCAGTGGGCCAACGTCATGCGTTGGGAACTCCGGACCCGGCTCTTTCTACGGACCTCCGAGTTTCTCTGGCAGGAGGGCCATACGGCCCATGCCACCGATCAGGAGGCTCAGGAGGAGACCCGTGAGATGCTCGGGGTCTACCGGACCTTCATGGAGGACTGGATCGCCATGCCGGTCGTCACCGGACTGAAGAGCGAATCGGAGAAGTTCGCTGGAGCCGTCCGGACCTACACGTGCGAAGCCATGATGCAGGACCGGCGGGCTCTCCAGGCAGGCACCACCCACCACCTGGGCCAGAACTTCTCTCGTCAGTTCGACCTTACCTTCCAGAGTGAAGAGGGCGTAGAGGAGTACGCCTGGAATACGTCGTGGGGCGTCTCCACCCGACTGGTGGGGGGGATGGTGATGACGCACGGCGACGACACCGGAATCATCGTCCCACCCCGGCTCGCCCCGACGCAGGTGGTGATCGTTCCGATCTATCGGAAGGATAGCGAGCGCACCGGTGTGGTGGAGAAGGCGGCCCAGATGCGGGATCGTCTCGCGGCCGAGGGCGTTCGGGTCCGGGTGGACGACCGCGATCACCTGAACCCCGGCGCCAAGTTCTGGGAGTGGGAGCGAAAGGGCGTGCCGTTTCGGATCGAGATCGGGCCCCGGGACCTGGCCAAGGAGCAGGTCGTCGTGGTCGGGCGCGTCACCGCCGAGGGGGCGGATCGGAAGGCCTTCCTCCCCGAAGCCCAGGCGGTTGTCGAGATGCCCCAACGTCTAGAGGAATTCCAGCTTCAGCTTCTCGAGACGGCCCGCGCCCGACGGGAGGCCCACTCCCATCGTGGTGTCCAGTCCATCGACGAGCTGAAGGAAGTCCTGGAGGGCCCAGGTGGTTTCGTGTACACCGGGTGGAGCGGTGACCCGGAGGTGGAGGATCGAGTGAAGGCCGAGACCGGCGCGACCCTTCGTTGTATTCCCGACCCCGACTTCCAGTCGACCGAGGTCCCGGACCGCTGCGTGGGTGGTGGAGAGGCCCGCATGGAGGCGATGTGGGCGAAGGCCTATTGATGGAGAGGGAATTCGAGTCACCTTTCTCGTCCGGCACCCCCTCGACGGGCTCGGGTTCGGGGGACCGGGGCATCGATGGCTTCGGGCCCGGGTTCATCCGCCAGGGTGGGGTTCTCGAGTGCCGGGAGGTTTCGCTCGAGGAGCTGGCCGAGAGGTTCGGTACGCCACTCTACGTCTATGACTCCCAGGGGATCGCCGACCGGGTGCGCGCCTTCCAGAAGGCCTTCCAGGGAGTGGACTTTCTTCTGGCCTACTCGGTGAAGGCCAACGGAAACGTGGCGATCCTGGATCGCATCGGTGCGCTCGGGGCCGGGGCCGACATTGTCAGCGGGGGAGAGCTCCACCGGGCCCTCACCGCCGGGATCCCGTCCGAGAGGATCGTTTTCGCCGGTGTGGGAAAGAGTGAAGAGGAGATGGAGGTAGCGCTCGAGGCGGGGATCTACTCTTTCCACGTGGAGAGTGCAGGAGAACTCCGCCTCCTGGAGTCCGTGGCCGCCCGGCGGGACCTCACCGCTCCGGTGGGCATCAGAGTGAACCCCGATGTGGTGTCGCCCACCCCCCACGAGTACACTCGGACCGGGCACGCGGCCTCCAAGTTCGGAGTTCCTGTGGAGCAGGCGCTCGAACTCTACCGGACCGCTCGGGAGTCCCCTCACCTGAGTCTCCGGGGCATCGACGTTCACATCGGATCTCAGATCGTCGAGGTGGACCCCTACCTGGAGGCCCTCGACACGGTCCTGGCCATGGTCGATGAGCTCGGGGCCGAGGGTCTCGAGCTCGAGTATCTGGATCTGGGTGGAGGCTTCGGCGTGGGGTACGAGGGGGAAGCAGGCCTCCCATTGGAGGCACTGGCCCGGGCCGTCGTGCCCCGCCTTGCGTCTCGTGGACTTCGACTTCTGGTGGAACCCGGTCGAGCCATCGTAGGTCCGGCCGGGGCGCTCCTGACGAGGGTGCGGTTCAGAAAGCGCTCCGGAGGCAAGACCTTCGTCATCACCGATGGAGGGATGACCGAGCTCCTTCGCCCTTCCCACTACGGTGGGTGGCATCGCATCGAGTTGGTCACGCAGCGCGAGGATGCCCCGGTGGCGCCCGTCGACGTGGTCGGACCGGTCTGTGAGACGGGCGATTTTCTGGCTCGGGATCGGGAGCTGTCCGTTCCGGAGCCAGGGGACCTGCTGGCTGTGGGAACGGCGGGAGCCTACGGTTTTTCCATGTCTTCGAACTACAACGCCCGCCTCCGACCCGCCGAGGTCATGGTGGAGGACGGCCAGGTCCACCTGATCCGAAAGCGGGAGACGGTGGACGACCTTCTTCGGGGTGAGGTGATTCCGCCCCGGACCCCAACCCCAGGAACCGACGAGTCATGAGCGACGCGACGACCGGTCACCTCGACGG
Organism: Gemmatimonadota bacterium; assembly: GCA_007121555.1. Lineage (GTDB taxonomy): Bacteria > Gemmatimonadota > Gemmatimonadetes > Longimicrobiales > Gaopeijiaceae > PWLA01. The sequence continues at coordinate 59,155 of SKKH01000050.1, forward strand.
CCCCCACCAGCGGATCCTGATCCTGGATTACGGATCCCAGTATACCCAGCTCATCGCCCGGCGAATCCGGGAAGAGCGCGTGTTCTGTGAGATCCATCCGCCGGACCGCTCCCTGGAATGGATCCGTGAGTGGAATCCGGCCGGGATCATCCTCTCCGGGGGACCTGCGTCGGTATACGATGAGGGAGTTCCGGGAATGGATCCGGGGCTCCTCCAGCTGGGTGTGCCCCTCCTGGGGATCTGCTACGGGATGCAGCTCATCGCCCACCTGGAAGGGAGAGCTGTTCAGAACGGAACCCGGGAGTATGGTCGAGCCGATCTCCGGGTCCTCGACTCCGACGATCTATTCGAGGGCTTCGATGCCGACGAGACCACCCGGGTGTGGTGCTCTCACGGAGACCATGTGGATGAGCCTCCCGAGGGGTATCGGGCGCTGGCCTCGACGGCCACCCTCCCGGTGGCCGCCTTTCGGGCCGAGGACCGGGAGATCTATGGGGTGCAGTTCCATCCGGAGGTGGCCCACACGCTCAGAGGGGAGGAAATTATTTCCAACTTCCTCTTCAAGGTTTCCGGGTGTGAGCCGTCCTGGACTCCGGGAGCGTTCGTGGAAGAGTCGGTGGCACGGATCGCGGAACAGGCTGGGGATGCCGAGGTGATCTGTGGTCTCTCCGGGGGGGTGGACTCTTCCGTGGCGGCTGCGCTGGTCCACCGGGCCGTAGGGGACCGTCTCACCTGCATCTTCGTCGACAATGGCCTGCTGCGAAAGGACGAACGCACCAGTGTGGAGCGGACGTTTCGGCGCCACATGGGGATCCGCCTCGTGGTGGTGGACGCGCGGAAGGAATTCCTGAAGGCGGTCGAAGGGATCATCGATCCCGAAGAGAAGCGCAGGGCCATCGGGAA
>SKKH01000285.1 GCA_007121555.1 Gemmatimonadota bacterium
GATTCGGACCCGGAAACCCTTCAGACGCTGGCCGGCCCGTATCGCTTCCTCCGATACTCCAGGACCACGTTCCAGAAGCCCATGGCCATGGGGCTGGGGGTATCGGTCCGCGAGGACGAAGGGGTCCTCCTGGTCGAGACTCCCTTCGGCACCATGAGGATGGTGGAGGTGGAGCCCCTCCTCTTCCAGGAGGAGCGAGGCACCGTCCAGATGGCCTTCCGGGTGGACGACCAGGGGAGGCCTACCCACGCCTTCCTCTCCCTGACGCCCATGATGGCCATGGAGCGGACTCCGTGGCACGGGGCTCCCTCCCTTCACATTCCCATTCTGGCCGGCGGGGTCGTGTTCTTCCTCGTCATACTCCCGGGGACCGTGGTCGGCTGGTTCCGGCGGCGGAGGGCGGGCGGGGAGTGGACACGGGCCCAGGAGTCCGGGGCGCTGGTGCTGGGTCGCTGGTCCCTGGCCGCGGCTTCCACAGCCTTTCTCGGGTTCCTGGTGATGGTGGCGATCCTGTTTGCGCGGCTGGACCTGTGGGGATTCCTCACCACCCCCATGACGGGCTTCACGTGGGCGCTGGCACTTCCCGTGCTGGGTGCCCTGGCGGTGGCGGTGGCCGCTGTCTCGGTGTTCTGGCTCTGGCGGTCGTCCGAGGGAAGCCTCTGGCTCCGCCTCCGCTACAGCGCGGCGGTGACGGTAGCACTCCTCTTCGTCTGGTCCCTCTACTACTGGAACCTCCTGGGGTGGAGGATGTGAGAATCACGCCCGGGAGTGGGAGGAGCGCTTCGTAGACGTTCGGAAGGTCGATCACCGAATGTGGCAGATCTTCGAGAGTTCCGTGGCCGGCTTCTACGGGGTAGAACAGAATCGTTTTCGCGTCGCGACTCACCGTCGGATCGAATGGCCCGTGCCTGCGGCAACTGCGGAGGCCGACCTGCGGCGGATTCCTTCCATGGAGGCCGACCTCATTCTCGAATCCAACGACCGCAGAATCATACTCGACACGAAATTCTACCAGAAGAGCTTCGGTGGGCGGGTCGGTGGAAAGCTGCACTCCAGCAATCTCTACCAGCTCCTCAGCTATCTGCGGAACCGACAGGGTGCCTTGCCAGGTGAACCCCGGTATGAAGGGATCCTCCTCTACCCCCACTGTCCAAGGAGTCCGTGCGAGTCGACGTGGAACTGAATGGACTCATGGTACGGGCCCGCTGGGAACCATAGAACCCCGACCACCCCCGCTATGCCCAGCGCGCGTTCCACCTCGAGGAGGACCATCATCAACACGGTGAGCAAGGCACTGGCGGGAGTCGTCGCTGCGACCGCGGCAGTTGCGGCGGCTGTGATCCTGTATCTCGGGGTCTCGCCCTCCACTCCGATGTTCACCGACGTGGACGGAAACGAACTCCCAGGCAGCATCGCAGTGCTCGAGAAGGTGGAGCTGGGAGGCCTCGATCAGTGGATCCTCATCCGCGGCGCTGATCGCTCCAACCCGGTCCTCCTCTGGCTCCATGGAGGACCGGGCGGCACGCAGATGCCCTTCGCCCACCACCTCGACCGGGAGCTGGAGGACCACTTTGTGGTTGTGCACTGGGACCAGCGAGGGGCGGGCAAGTCGAATCATGCCGGGTTCGACCACGAGACGATGCGTCTTGGCCGCTATCTCGAAGACGCTCGTGAGTTGATCCAGTACCTGCGTGGACGACTGGGACAGGACAGGATCGTTCTGCTGGGTCACTCATGGGGCACCCAATTCGGCATCGAGCTGGTCCGCGCAAACCCGGAGTACTTCCACGCCTACATCGGTGTGAGCCAGGTCGTGAACCACGCCCGGGCCACCGAGCTCGCCCATGCCTGGCTCGAGGAGACCATCGATCCCGAGGCGGCGCCGGAGGACTGGCGGACGCTCCAGAGCATCGAAATCCCGGCCATGAGGCACAGTGAGTACCGGAAGCTCAACCAGCTCACCGATGCCTACGGAGGCAGCCTCGATCTATCCATCACGGAGATGGCCCGGATTCTAGTTCGCGCGCCCGAGTACACCGTGCTGGATTACCGGCGACTGCTCCAGGGGATGAATCGCGGGGGCAGGCCCATGCATGAGGGCGGCCGGATGGCGGGGTTCGACTTCATCGAGACCATTCCAGCGGTGGAGGTGCCGATCTACTTCTTCATGGGCAGGAACGACCACAACACCCCCCTCGCCCTGGTGGAGGAGTACTACGAGGGCCTCCGCGCCCCCCACAAGGAAGTGGTGGTCTTCGAGAACTCGGCCCACCTTCCCTTCCTGGCCGAGGTCGAGAGGTTCAGGGAAGAAGTGATCCGTGTGGCGGGAGACCGTGTCCCATAGGTGTCAAAAGACCCCACCCTACAGTTGACCGAAGCCACGCCTCCGGCTCCGGCGTCTGCCCTCGCCGCCTGCTGGCAGCGCCCACGCGGCGACTGGCTCTTCTGGAGCCTGCTGTCCCTGGTCGCCCTGCTGGCGGTGCTCGATCCCCAGCGGGTTCCGCCGTTTCCGGCGCTCATGGACTGGCACACGATCGCCCTGCTGGTTGGTCTGCTCATCCTCACCCTGGGTTTGGGGAGAACTCTCTCTCCCCACCTTGGGCGTTGCATTCCCGCCGGGTCAAATCCAGGGGCGCGCTTCCGGCCCGGTCGTGGCCGAGCCGATGGGGCTCTTTCTTGCGCGTGCGGGCCTTTCCCAGTTCGTCAGCACCGGGATCCAGCTGACTGGCTGACCTGGCTCCGCCTCCCGTCGTTCAAGGCTCCTCACTGTCGCCGTCCGCCTCCGCCAGATGGTCCTTCAGCCGCTGGATGTCGCTGGCCGTCCACCCCTCGGGGTCGGTCACGGCAAGCCAGGCATCCACGTAGTGCTCGGCGGCAAAGACGTGGCCATACCCTGGCGGGGAACCATCGGCGATGGCCAGATCTCCAAGGAGCTGGAGCGCGGTGACGATGGGATACCACCGGAGCCGCTCGCTGACGTCGGGGGCCCTGGGATCATCGAGCCACTCCGGAGGCCGATAGAAGGCCTGGGGCTCGAAGAAGGTGATGGGATCGCTGGCGTACTGGAGGTACATGATCCGGAGCGGGCTCCACGGCGTCCCGCTCGGGTGCGAGGTCTCCCACTGGTTCATGAACCGCACTACCGAGCCGTCGCGGAATCGCGGAAGCCAGGGGGGAGACGCCGGATCGCGCTGCAGGGTCAGGTCCCGCCACGTCTCGCTTCGGAAGGGAGGCCCGACCCAGAGGGCCCCTGCGAAGGGATCGGCGATCACGTCGTACAGGTCGGAGGAGAGCTGGGAGTTGTGGGCGCCCAGGCTCACGCCGTGGAGATAGAGGTCCGGCCTCGCTTCGTCCGGAAGGCCGGTCCAGTGCCCATACACGGCGTCGAAGAGGGCGTGCGCGGTCTCGGCGCCGTACTGGGGCTCCGAGAGCAGAGTGAGCCAGCTCGGCAGGTAGGAGTACTGGATCGCCACGGACGCCACATCGCCGTCGTGAAGGTACTCCAGGGTCGAGAGGGCGGCCGGATCCACCCACCCCGTGCCGGTGGGCACCACGATGGCCAGGACCGCTCGGTCGAAGGCACCGCGCCGTTCGAGCTCGGCGAGGGCGAGCTCGGCCCGCTCCCCCGGCGTCTCGGCGGCATTGAGGCCGATGTAGATCCGGACGGGCTCCATCGCCTCGCGGTCCGTCAACTCGGCAATCGACGCCGCGGGTGTGGTCCCGGCCACGAACTCCCGACCCCGCCGTCCCAGATCCTCCCAGGCCACAAGTGACGCGGCGCCGCCCGTCCAGTCTGGATTCGTGGGAGCTGCGGTTTCGGCCTCGACGCCTGCGTCGATTCGTTCGAAGGTGTCATCGGCGAAGCGTAGCATTTGCTGGAAGACCACCCCGTCGAGGATGGCCCAGGAGGCCGTCACCACCAGGAGCAGACTGAGGACGTTGGCCACCCGCCTGGGCACTCCGCTTCCCAGTCGTCGGACCATGAAGCGGTGAGCGGAGTGAAGGAGGCGCGCGATCCCGAGGATCACGGAGAAGAGGACGAAGGCGAGGAGCCCCACCTGCACAGGACGGGTGCCCTCCACCGGCTCGAGCTCCATGAGGCCCCTCACCGAGTTCTGCCAGCTGGAGGCCTGCCAGAGAAAGCCGATGGCGACCAGGACACAGATGCCGGCCGCGATCCAGAGCCCCCAACGGCGAACTCGATCCCGGGGAAAGGGCAGCTCGAGGTAGCCCCAGACCCAGCGATAGCCCACCCCGAGTCCGTATCCCGCCGAGAGGCAGAGTCCCGAGAGGATGCCCTGCATGACCCATCCCCTGGGAAGGAGGCTCGGGGTGAGCGAGATGGCGAAGAAGAGGGTGCCGACAAGGAGCCCCGGGATCGAGAGGGAGCTCCGGAAGCGCCGGAACCACTCCGGGGGCGCGGAAGTGACGCGCTCCCGAAGGGACGGGTCGGGGGATGTTTCGATGGGCTGGTTGCTCATGTAGGACTTGGATGCGCGGGCGGCTGGACTTCCGGAGCCGTTCAGGACAGGAGTGCGACCTCGACCCCGAGGCCAGGCGCTCCGGCCAACCTCCCATCGAAGGTGACCAGAGTGCAGTCCAGGGCCTCGGCCAGGGCCACGTAGGCGGCGTCGTAGGCCGTGAAGGTATGTCGAAGCATCCAGAGCCGGGGGAGGAGGGGGGTCTCCGGATGACGAGTCACCGGAAGTTCCTGGAGGATTTCCACCGCCAAGCCGCCCCGTCGTGCGTCCAGGGCTCCGGCTCCCACGAGCCGCCGGAAGGCCTGGGTCACCTCAACGTCCAGGAGCCCGGGGGCGTGGAGGTGACCCTCGGCCTGGTCGAACCAGGGGAGGACCTTCTCGGCCCGCTCGCCTCCGAGGAGCAGCTCCACGACGGCGGAGGCGTCCAGGACGATCACCGAGCGTCCCGTTCAGCCCGGACCATCTCCGCGCCGGAGGGTGCGTCCGGGACCGGCTCCAGGGCCCGAATTCGGGCCGCCAACTCGGCCGCGGTGGGCCGGCTGAGTTCCCGCTCCAGGGCCTGGAGGGCGAATTGCGAAAGGGTCAGGCCACGGCGTGCCGCCCGGGCCTTCGCTTCCCGGTGGATCGGGTCAGGGACGTTTCGGATCTGGATCATGGTAGGCATGTGATATTGATAATTTCATCAAGGTCACATGTCTACAGGGTCACCGCTTCGTCGTGTCGGCAACCGCCCGGCTACCGACCGCACGATGTGCTGGATGACACTGCAGAGGCCTCAATTCTCGGACCTGCCTCCTCCGCCATCCGGGTTCGAGGGCATTCCCTCGGCCTTCCACCGCTCCTCGAACCACGTCTTGAAGTGTCCTGCTGCCGCATCGCTGTACAGAATGGGCTCACCTCCCCGTCTCCGAATCCAGTCTCCGTCCTCCTTGTTGAAGCCTCGCACGAGGATCGGCACCCCTGCCGCGAGTTCGAGCACCGGAAGGTTGTCCTCCCTTCTCCGGATGGTGGAGATGATGATCTGGGCGCGATCGGCTCCCACACCTCGCAGCGCATTGGGATCCGCGGCATCTCCCCTGACCGCGCGCACCCCGGCCTCACGGAGATGCGCGACCAACGCCGGGTCCTGGTCCAGGACGACGATCTCGTCTCGGGTGATGATCAGGGTCTCGAGGAGTTCCCGGCCGTGCCTCCCACAGCCGAGTAACAGGACGTGGTTCTCCGGAATTCGCTCGGGAGACGGAGCGCGTTTGAACGGATGAATCTTCATGAGTGCCCAGGTCATCCGGTCCGACGCGAGCACTGGAGTCAGGATCATGGTCGTGACCGTCACCAGGGTGATGACGGTGAACACTCCCGGCGTGATTCGTCCGAGGGCGAGCCCCTGGAGAGCGATGACAAGGGAGAACTCGCTGGTCTGGGACAGGAGGAGGCCAGCTGAAATGGCGGGTCGCGCCGACAGCCCGGCATGCTCGGAGATCCACGCCACCAATGGTGGCGTGATCACGATGATCAAGAGAACAAGGAGACTCGCCTGGAGGAGCTCGGTGCTCGTGGGGAGGCTCAGGAAGGCCCCGAGCCCGGCGAACAGGAGGGCATGGAAGAAGTCCCCGAGTGAGTTGATCTGGCCTCGCACCAGGGCGGCCGCAGGAAATCCCGAGAGCGCAACCCCGGCCAGGAATGCGCCTGTCACAAGCGGAAGATCCAGGAGGTAAGCGAGACCCATGAAGACGAAGAGGAGTGAGAGGCTCACCAGCAGCGTCATCTCCTCGTCGCCAGCCAGGCGATCCGAAACGATGGGCGCCACCCACCTGAGAACGACGCCGGACAGCGCCACCAGACCGAGCGTCCCCAGGACGCCAAAGGCGATCGCCCAGGGTCCGTCGGGATAGCGGATCACCGCAGGGATGGAGACGATGATCAAGAGGTCCTGCAGGAGTAGCACCCCCGTCACGAGCCTCCCGACCGGCTCGTAGAGGAGACGCCTCTCCTGCAGCAGCTTGACGACCACGAGGGTCGACGAGGCGGTCAGGGCCAGAGACAAGTACAGGGCGGTTTCCAGGGCGAATCCCAAAAACAAGGCCGCCCCGAGTCCGATCAATCCGAGGGCTACGAACTGGCCCGCACCCACCTGGAGGGCGATCCAACCCCGTCCCTTGAGTCGTCTCGGATTGAGCTCGATGCCTGCCACGAACACGAGGACGGTGACCCCGAGGGTGATGGCGTCCTCAACGAACCCGCCATCCATGGGGTACACGGCCGCCATTCCAAGCCCGGCCAGAAGGAGGATCGGGATCGAGGGCAGCTTCGTCCATCGAGCGATGGCGAAGCCCACGGCCGCCGCCAGGAGAAGAAGGGTCAGCTCGATCATCGTCCGAAGAGACCCTTCTCCTTGAGCTCCTCGATCATCAGATCGACTCCTGCGGCTCGTGAGTTGAGGAGGTACGCACCCTCGATGGCCTCCAACTCCCGCTCGACGGCTGCGTCATACGCGTGGATCATCGATGGAATGCCCTGGCGACCCGCATGGTATGCCAGGAGCCGGTTGACGTCTTCGATATGGAGCGCGGACACCAGCAACTTCGCCCGCTCGAATCTCGCCTCGTCCAGCACGGACTGGTACTCCGCATTTCCGAAAAGAGTCCGGCAGGGGAGGCCTCGGAGCTTCGCTGGATCGGTATCGATGGCCAGGACCGACTCGCCCTTCTTGTGGAGGATCTCCACGATCTGGCGCCCCAGACTGTTCATGCCCACCACGATCACGTGGTCCCGGAGGCCCGACGCGGCTTCGTCCTCTTCGTCGTCCCCACTCCCCGGTCCCGTCGGACCTGAGCCTCCGCCCAGCACGACACCCTGAGATTCACCGCCGGTGAGGACTGGGACCAGACCTTTGGACTCGAACCAGTCCACCAGCCGGTTGCCCCGGATGATCGAGAAGGAGGACAGCCCCATGGTCAGCAGACCGACGGCCCCGACAATGGAGAGGAGGGTCTGATCAATGAGTTCGTTCGAGAGGGCAAGCGCCGCCAGGATGAAGGAGAATTCGGACGTCTGCCCCAGGGTCAGACCGGACCGAAGTGCGACGCGTGGTGGCTCCCCCAGACCGCGGGCCAACCACGCGATCAGCGGGGGCTTGAGGAACAGGGTGAAGAGGACGAGGGCCGTCACGAGCGGCCAGGCCGCCACGGCGGCGCCCAGTTCCATCTGGACACCGAGGGTCACGAAGAAGACCGCGACGAAGAAGTTCATCAGCGGCCGGACCCGTCTTCGAAGGTCGTGGTTGTAGGGAAGCTGGGCCAGCGCGACGCCCGCAATGAAGGCCCCCAGTTCCACCGAGAGGTTCATCAGGTAGGAGGCGAGTACGAGCAGGAAGCACCAGGCCAGGCTCCAGGTGATGAGGGCGCTCTGGGACGGGGCAATCCAGTCGAACATGCGAGGAAGAAGCTTCCAGGTCGCGAACGACGCGGCGACCAGAAGGAGCCCCATTCCCGCGAAGGCCAGGCCCAGGTCAAGGATCATGTCGAGGGTCTCGAGCTCCTGACCGCCACTGAGACCGGCGACGAAGGTGAGCACGATCACGACGACCAGATCCTGTACGAGCAGGATGCCCACGGCGATGCGGCCGTGCCGGGCGTCCAGGGCGCGGAGCTGGTCAAGGAGCTTGACGACCACGACGGTCGACGAGAAGGTGAGCGCCACGCCCAGGAAGAGGATTTCACCCCCACTCATTCCGAACGCCCAGGCGATCCCCGCCACCGCACCGCCCGTGATCGCCATCTGAGCGAGTCCAGTTCCCAGCGCCACGCCCCCGATGTCCTTGATCTTCTTCAGCGAGAGCTCGAGCCCGACCAGGAAGAGCAGGAGGATGATCCCGACCTCCGCGATGAGCTCCATGGTGTGGCTCATCTCCACGAGGCCCAACACGGGCCCGAGGAGGAGTCCCGCCAGGATGAAGGCCACGATGGAAGGAACCCCGATCAGCTTTGCCAGGAGGGCAACCGCGGTTCCGCCGACCAGGATGAAGCCCAGGTCCTCGAGAAGTAGTTGTTCCATCATGGGGTCCGGCTACCCCTATCCGTCCGCTTCGCTCCACCGAGGCTGTCTCCGACCGGGTTCCGGCTTCTGGCGCTGGCTGGGAGCGTGCGGCGTCCACCCGGGATCCCTACCGGTCCGGCCGTTCCCACGTCGACTGGAAGGGCCGGACGCCGGCTATCTGCTCCCCCTGCCCCGGCTCGGGTCGCTCGAGCGTGCCCCTCCAGGCGTGTGTGCGGGGCCCGGTGCGGGCCATGGGGACGATCGGACTTCTCGCCTCGTCGGAGGCGGGTCCAGTGGGCGCCCCCTCCGAAGGGTTCCGGGCCCCCATACGAGGACGACCCCGACGGCGAATCCCCACTCGAGGACGAGACGGATGGGGCGGACCGGATCGTCCATCCCGAGGAACTCGCCCGTGAAGTTGTGCATGAAGTGGAGCACGATCACGGCCAGGACGCTCCGGCCGGTGTTGTTGTAGACCCACGTGTAGACTACCGCTGCAGGCAGGATGCCCCAGAGGATGTCCCACGGGGTCGGGGTGGACCGGCCGAAGGCAGCGTAATACCCGGGCAGCC
>SKKH01000179.1 GCA_007121555.1 Gemmatimonadota bacterium
GCGCACCCCGCCTGACGGAGGGCCTCAACGAATCCCCGCTCCCGCATCCTGAAGGCGTGCGAGGGATCCGCCGGCCCCATGAAGGCCAGGACCCGGTGCCCCAGGGAGAGGAGGTGCTCGGCCGCCTTCCGGCCCGCTCCCGCCGCATCGCTGGCCACCCCGGGGTACCGCCCGCTGGGCTCATCCACGACCACCACGTTCGCGTCGGCCAGGGCCTCCTCGGGCAGGGTCTCCACCGGGACTCCGGCGAGGATCACGCCGTCCACCTGCCGCTCCCGAAGCCTCATGACGTGCTCGACCGCCGGGATCTGACCGGTGTCGGCAAGGAGGACCCCGTAGCCGGCTTCCGCCGCCACCCTCTGTGCGCCACTGACCACCTCGGTGAAGAAGGGATTCTCGAATTCCCGTACCACTACGCCGAGGGCGAAGGAGCGCCGCTGTGCGAGTCCGCGGGCCAGGAGGTTCGGCCTGTACCCCAGCTCCCGGGCCGCCTCGACCACCCGCTTCCGGGTCGAGTCGGCGATCCGGGCCTTGGGATTTCCGCTCAACACCAGGGACACGGTGGACTGGGACACTCCAGCGTGGGCTGCCACATCGTGTCCCGTGACGTGACGCCTGCGGTCGCCCCGGGGGGCACCACCTCCCTGCCCCGCTCCGTCGTGGGTGTCGCTCGAGCCGGTGCTCATACGTACCACCAAATACGTATTAGCATCGTGAAAGTCAAGTATCCGAGTTCGCGTTGGCTCTGCGTCCCCCACGGGCGTGTGGAGATTTCGTCTTCACACCTTGGAGGGATCGTTGTTGGGTCGGGTGCCGGACCGAATGAGAGGGGGTCCTGATCAACTCATCCTGGCCTGAGCTTAAAGTGACGATATATATCGGCATACGCCTTGCGTCGTTCTCCGCAGTGAAGCACCATGGCCGCGACGGTAGGAACCGCAAGCAGCCCCCAACCGCTGCCACCGCTTATCTCTGGCGAAGTTGTAGCGTCGAAGGAGACCAACTTGTCGAGACATAAAGAAACAGAAAGATGGGACGATCTGCGAGACGCGGGACAATTCGCCCGCCTGGTGGAGGTTGACGACTCGTGGAGAGAAGGGCTGGATCGCCTTGCGGAACTGGCCCGGCGGATCCTCCGGGTGCCTCTGGCCCAGATCAATGTGGTGATCGGCCAGGAGCAGATCTCCCTGTCCTCCGTGGCTGACCCATCGGAGTGGGCCTCCTGGAACGGTCCCCGAACGGCACCCCTCGAGGCATCCTACTGTCAGCACGTCATACGGAGCGGGGAACCCCTGGTAGTGGAGGACGCGCTCGCGCATCCCCTGGTGCAGGACAACCTCGCCACCACGGACGCCGGGATCCGTTCCTACGCCGCCGTGCCTCTGAAGAACCAGGAGGGCGTCGCCCTGGCAACCCTCTGCGTGGTGGATTTTACGCCCCGGGACTGGGCCGCGTCGGATCTGGAGGCCCTCTCCGCCCTTGCGGATCTCCTCATGCGGGAAGTCCAGGGACGACTTCGGGCGGAAATGGCCCTCCAGGAAAGCGAGACCTGGTTTCAGGCCCTCATCGAGAACGGGACGGACCTCACCACGGTCCTGGATGCAGCCGGAAGGATCAGGTACCAGAGCCCAGCCTACGAAGGGGTTCTGGGATATTGTGACGCCTCACTGGTCGGTGAGGGGTTCACCGCCTTGCTGCACCCGGACGGGGTTGGACGCTGGACCAGGAGCTTCCTCGACCCCCTCGTCAACGAGGGGAGCAGGGCCTCGGCCGAGTGGCGTATGCGCCACCGGGATGGTTCCTGGCGCACGGTTCGGGGGATGGGGGTGAACCTCCTCCACGATCCGGCCGTTCGGGGACTCGTCCTCAACATCTACGATGTGTCCCAGGCGCGGCACCTTGAGGCGGAACTCCATCAGGCCCAGAAGATGGAAGCGGTGGGGCGCCTCGCCGGTGGGGTGGCCCATGACTTCAACAACCTGCTCACCGCGATCCGGGGCAATACCGAGTTCCTCATCGTCCGGGAGGACCTCCCGGAAGACGCCAAGGCCGACATCCGGGAGATCTCAGAGACCACACATCGAGCTACGCAGCTCACCCAGCAGCTTCTCACCTTCAGCCGGGACCAGGTCCTGGAGATGAAGGTGGTCGACCTGGGCGCCCTGACAGAAGAGATGATGCGCCTGATCAGCCGCTTGGCCGGGGTGAACGTGTCGATCGAGGGTTCATTCGAGCGGGATCTCCTGGTAGAAGCGGACGATGGCCAGCTCAGCCAGGTCATCATGAACCTCGCGGTGAACGCGCGAGACGCTATGCCGGAGGGAGGGAGGCTGATTCTGGAGACCCGGGAATTCACCGTCACCGAGGAGTATTCCCTCAGCCACAGCCAGATGCCGCCGGGGCGATACGCGCTTCTGGTAGTGGCCGACGACGGCGAGGGCATGCCCCGGGAGGTCCAGCGGCGGGTTTTCGAGCCCTTCTTCACGACCAAGCCCCCGGGAGAGGGAACCGGCCTGGGCCTCTCCATCTGTTGGGGCATCGTGAACCAGCTGGGAGGCCACATCCACATCTATAGTGAGCCGGGGCTGGGGACCACCTTCCGGATCTACTTGCCCCGGGTCACCGTCGACCATGAGATGCCCATCCCTGAGCCGGACGTTCCAAGACCAAGCGCATCGACTGTGTCCGGTCACATCCTGATGGTCGAGGACCAGCCGGAGGTACGCCGGGTGGTACGACGGGTCCTGGAGGCCGCAGGCCACTCGGTGATCGAGGCCGACTCCGCGGAGAAGGCCCTGTGCCTTCTCGAGTCATCGACGACCGAAATCGACCTGCTCCTCACCGACGTCCTCCTCCCGGGAGTGAACGGGACCGAGCTGGCAGAGCAGCTGACCCGACTGCAACCGGGGCTGGCCGTCCTCTTCACCTCGGGGTTCAATCGAGGGGAGCTCGCGGACCAGAGCGTCGACATGCGAAACACAGCCTTCCTCCCGAAGCCCTTCGGACCGACGGAACTCTCGGAGGCGGTGGCCCGAGCGCTATGCTACTAGAAGGTTGTTGAAGAACAGGAGCGACCGCCGCGTCGGGGTCTTGCGGCCCTGGCCGAGGCGGAGCCCTGAAGGCGATGCCGCAGTGCATCGGCAAAGGGCTCCAACGACGATCCAGGGCCGCAACCCCCCGAAGCCCTTCGGGTTGGGGCGGCAGGCCGCCGCCTCCGGCGTTGGCTCGCCTGGACGTAGCTCATCCGCTATGCCTGCGGCGAGCCGCCTTGGATCCAGCGGCCTGGCGCTCCCAACGGCGGTCGCTCCTGTTCTTCAACAGCCTTCTAGGGCGGGGGTGCGGTAGACGCCGGTTGAGTCTGATCGGCTCGCCTCCACAGGTGACGTTCTCTCGCCTCCTTCACCAGCCTTTTGACGCACAGCCCCCTATCCCGGGGGTTGAGGATCGTCCTCCAACGTACCCGCACATGTCGGACAGAGGCCGTGGGATATCTCGGTCTCCATCTCCCTCTCCAGGTAGTCCCCGATGGGTTCCCACCCGCCTGCTTCTCCCCGGACCCGGTCGCACCAAGCGCAAACCGGGAGGAGCCGGCGAATCCGATTGAGCTCCTGTTCCGCAGCAGTGAGTTCCGCCAGGTTGCTGGCTAGCATCATGGCGGCCACCGTCTCTTCATCCTGTCGAACAGGTAACATGCGACTTCGGTACCACCCCTCGGTGCCGCCGGTCGTCCGAAGGAGAGCTTCCTCACTCGAAGCGTCGTCGTCCTCGAAGATTGCCTGCAGGGCCGTGTCGAAGGCGGATCGCACTCGGGGGTCCAGGAACTCCCTGAGGGGCTGCCCGACGACGTCCTCCATCCGATACTCCTCCTCGACCTTGTTGATGTAACGGATGATCCCGGTGGCATCGATCACGACCACGAAATCGGGAACCAGTTCGAGGAGGGTCCCGAGCCCGTCGGCATCCATGCGGAAACTGGTGTCCATGAGGCGGCCCCTCAGCCTGCGGTGGGGATTGGGGTCGGGCGGGAAGCGATTGCCCCCAGGACGCGTGGATATCCTTGGAGGAAGCTGTGCTCCAGGCGCTTTCGTCAGGGAGGAGAGTAGCACCGACGACGTTGGGGGACCAACCAGGGACCCCGCGGTCCGGTCCGCGCTAATGACCCGTACTCTTCCCGTCAGACATGCCGCATAGGGGAGGAGATTGAAGGGCTGGCGGGCGGACCCCCGAGTTGAGTTCAGCGCCCACGGCAGGGACGCATGAACACTGAGGGGAGTGAGCAGAACCGACAGAGCGGGTGGTGGCCTTGCCCTTCCCTGCTCGCCGAACGAAACTCCTTGCCATGACCGATCTGATGTCCTGCCGCGAATGCGGCTACGGTTTTCTCGTTCCCCCGGATCCCTGCCCCGCCTGCGGGGCCCCGGCACCCTCCCTGGACCACCGGGATCCTCACCGGCCTCCCGACCGCATCGTGTCGTCGCGGCTGAACCGGACCGCCCAGGTGGGCGGCGTCATGCTCGCCGGTCTCGTCACGGGGATGGCCAGTTGGTTCCTCTTCTCGCGGGAGATGGGCGCGGCCCTCCTTCTCACGGCGCTCCTGGCTTCGGCGGTGCTTCTCTGGCGCAGGTGACGCCGCCTGTCTGAGAAGGCTGCACCCCGGCAGGCCGAGCCCGAAGCTGGGGCCCGCCCTCCCCAGTCCCCTCCCCTACCCTCCCCGGTCCCCTGCCCTCCTCAGTCGGTCGGGACCCGCGGCACGCCCAGGCGATCGAGCTGGCGGGCGTGGTGGCGAGCGTGTTCCAGGAGAAATCGGGTCGTCCCCTCAGCCGTCAGAGGGCCCGAGACGGGGTGGCGCATCGTGGGCGCCGTGGGTGCCCGAGCGAAGGCCTCCTCCAGTCGCGACGCCAACTCCGCTCCGGTGGTCCGCCAGGCCGATGCCGCCTCGGAAAACCCAAGGGGCGGATCGGGAGACACCCGCTGGCTGGGAACCCGGACGCGGAGTCCCAGCCGGAAGACCACCCGGACGGCCAGAGCCCCCAGAGTGTGCCGGATCCGGGTTCCGATCCCGCGGTCCTTGTTCCGGGACGAGGAGACCGAAGCCAACCCCTCCCCAACCTCGGGCATTCGCTCCAGCACCATGGCCTCGACCAGATGGAGGTGCTGAAGGACCTGGGTCGGCGACCAGGCGGTGGGGGTCTCCGGGGGCCGAGCTTCCCGGGCCTCTTCGGGCAGGCTCCCGACCCGTGCCAGGAGCTCATCCCGGAGATCCGAGAGCTGGTCCAGGGCGTGACCCAGCCCCGCAGGTGGGCCCGACGGTCGGCCGGATTGGTCTCGGGTCATGCGGGAAGCCTCCATAGTGCCGGGTGAACGTCCCCCGAGGCGGTGCGGATCACCGCACCACCAGCGTGTCCTTGAGCTGCTGGTTCAGGAACTCGAGCATGTCCACCAGCATCTGACGTCGATTGCCCTGGCTGCTCACGTAGTAGTTCTCGCCGTAGTAGACGTTGTAGCGGAAGGGCTTGTGATGCCGCTGCAGGGCCCGGGCGAACTCGTAGGTCTGGGAGTAGACCGGGTAGTTCCCCTCCCCGTGGATCAGGAACATGGGCGTGGTGATGTCCTCCACCGCGTAGATGGACGAACTCCGACGCCAGACCTCCTCGGCCTCCTCGAAGGGGCCCAGCTCGTATTCCAGCAACTTGATGTGACGCAGTTCGTTGTCCCCGTGGTAGAAGTCGATCCAGTCCCCGAACCCTCCGTGGGGCACGGACGCCTGGAACGCGCCAGGGGCGAAGGCGGCGGCGGCCATGCTCATGATGCCCCCGTAACTGGACCCGTGGATCCCCATGCGGTCGGGGTCCACGTAGGGAAGGGTCCGGAGGTAGTCTGCACCGGCCAGGACATCCTCCAGGTCGCAGTGGCCCCAGCAGCCCTGGTTCAGCTCCTCGAAGTCCTTCCCGTAGCCCGAGCTGCCGCGGATGTTGGGCATCAGGACCACGTACCCCTCCTGCACGAAGAACTGGACGTGGGGCTCGAAGGAATCATGGAACTGGGAGGTGGGTCCGCCGTGGATCCAGAGGATTCCCGGGAGTCGGTCCTCCTCCGCCACGTCCGAGGGTCGATAGAGATAGGCCGGGATCGTGAGGCCATCGGTGCTGGGATAGAAGACCTTCTCGGGAACCGCCAGTTCACCGGAAAGCTGGGCCGGCGTCCGGTCCAGGGTCACACCCCCGGGGAGCGGGTCCTCCAGCGACCGGGTGAGGGTCCGGCTTCGACCTGACTCCAACGCGACGACCTCGATCTGGGCCGGCCGCGTGGGGGTCTCCATGGAGTAGACGATCTCCCGCCCATCCGGAGACCAGCGAGGGTTCGAGACGATCCCCATCCCCCCGAACGGCCCCTCCGGATCGCCCGGGGCCACGAGAATCCGGGCCTCGCCTCCATCGGCCGCGACGACCCGAAGGTCGTGGGTCCCGTTCTCGTTCGAGGTGAAGAGAAGCCGATTCCCCTCCGGGGACCACTGGACATGGCTCTGATCCGCGGCCTGGGCCGCGATCTGGACCGGCGCTTGAACCTCTTCCCCGTCCAGGGGGACCCGCCAGTAGTTGATCCATCCACTCCGGTGCGATCGAAAGACCACCGCGTCACCCCGGGGCGACACCAGGGGGAACCCGAAGGTGCGACCCGCCCCGTAGTCGAAGAAGTCCGTGTTCCGGACCACGACGCGGGGATCGGAGCCGTCGGCATCGATCCGGATCACCTCCTGGTCGACCCAGCGATCGTCGAGGCGCACGTAGACCAGCTCCCGTCCGTCCGGAGTCCATGTGGGAAAGACCTCGTAGAGGGGATCGGAGGTGACCCGTCGGACCCGCCCCTCCGGGACCTCCACCGTCCAGATGTCGAAGCTGCCGTGGCGGTTGGCCGAGAAGGCGATCCGGTCACCGGCGGGCGCCCAGCTGTAGGCGTTCAACTCCTCGAATCCCAGATCCGTGAGCTGGAGGTCGATCTCCTGCTCCCCGTCCCACAGCCAGAGCTCCGGCGTTCCGCTCTTGCTCGAGATGTAGGAGATCCAGCGTCCGTCTGGAGACCTGTCCGGGTACTGCGGGGTGAGGAAGAATCCCGAGCCGCCCAGCTCCACACCCAGACGACGGAGCCCCCCGCCGTCGGTCCCCACGGACCAGAGGCCTCCCCCATGACTGAAGTGGACCTCCTCCCCGTCAGGGTGCCAGAAGGGCGCGCTTCCCGCGCCCCGGAACGCCATGAGCTCGTCCATGGAGAGGGCACCGGTCATGAGGCTCTCATCGCCCCGGAGCGGTGGAAACTTGAAGTCGCTGTCCCGGTGGTAGGGCACGGCTCCCGAGGAAGGCTCCCCCATGGTGGCGGCCTCTCCAGGGCCTGAATTCGAGGTGGATTCGCTGGTTCCGTCGAGCCCCGAATCCGGGGTACACCCCAAGAGCCATAGGCATGACAGCAGGATCACAGGCACCACCGGGCTCCAGGCCGTCATCTGATGGAGTCGCATCTGTCCAGGTTCATGAGAAGAGGGCCGCGCCGCCCCCTTGCGAGGACTCGTCAACGCGGCCGGGGTGGCCTCTCCACCCGTCGGCCCCCACCATACCTCCCGGTCGAGGATATGGGCAAGCAACCCTCCAGGAGATGTTCCTCATGGCGCAGAGCCCGACGCTCGAACTTCGTCCCGCCCTGGTCCCTTTCGTCCTGCGGCGCATGGGAAGGAACGTGGGAGCCCTCACGATCCTCGTGCTCGTCTCGATCCCGGTGCTGGCCGCATTGGACCTGACCCTCCCCTGGATCATCTTGGGACTCGTCTACCTGGGACTCCTGGGTTTCGCGATGACGGACGCCGTGATCCGCTCCCGCCGGTCCTGGTGGGAGGTGGGGCCGGGCCGGGTGAGCGGGGGTGGGGGCGGCCTCTTCTCCCGGCACCGTACCGAGCTGGAGATGGACCGGATCACCCAGATGACCCTGACTCGCCCCTTCCTCGAGGCGCGCCTCTTCGGGACCGGGTATGTGACCATCAAGGCTGCGGGCTCCGGGAGAAGCCATCTCGTCATGCGGTCCGTCCGGGATCCGGTGGGGGTGTTCACCCGGCTCCAGGAGGAGATGCGGCGGGCCGGGTTCTCCCTCCGGAGAGACCAGATGCTCATGGAGGCGCGGCCCGCCATGGCGGAGTGCCTCTGGTACATGGGACGCCACTTCCTGACCCGAGCCCTCCTCCTCGTCGCGGTGCTCGTGGTCGCGGCGGGGGCGCTGGCGCTCCTCATGGGCCTGGGCTTCGCGCTGGAGAGCGGGGGCGAGGTGGTCTCGATCCTGAGGGGGGACGCCGGCCTTCCCGAAGGCTCACCGGAGTGGCTCACCAGCGCCGTCCTGGGTTGGATCTCACTGGGATTCTCCATCCTCCTGGTGCTCGGGCTCGTGTGGGCCGCCTTCCCTCCCGGGCTTCGCTTCGCTCAGATCCGGAGCCGGCGCTACCGGCTCTTCGAGGATGTGGTCGAGCGCGAAGAAGGGCTCCTCTCACAGAGCCTCCAGTTCATTCCCATGGAGAATCTCTCCGACGTGTCCATCAGCCAGATCCTTCGCCAGCGACTCCTGGGCACCGCCAATGTGGAGCTGAGCTGCCAGGGGCGGGGGCGCACGATCCAGTTCCCCTGGATGGCCGGAGCTTCCCGGTTCTCCGAGACCCTGAGGGGGCTTCTTCGGACCCGGGATGACGAGGAGCTGGAGCCTGAGACCGGTGAGGCCCATTCGGGAGCCGAGCCCGCCGAATCCAGCGCCGGCACCGGGGGGTCGGGGGTGACCGGGCCGGGCGAACCGGTGGGCGCGGTGGCCGCACCAGGAGATGGGAAGCGGACGTTCACGCCGTCCAATGAGCCCGAGGTCGAGCTGGCGATCTCCCTTCCACGGGCCCTTGTAGGACACTTCCTCAAGGCGCTGGCCACAACGCTCCAGAGCCTTCTGGTCCTGGGGCTGTCGGCCTGGGCCCTGTACACCTTCGTTCCTGATCTCGCCCAGGAGGTCCAGGGATACGAAGAGTGGATCGTGGGTGCCATCCTCGGGTTCTCCGCTCTGCCCC
>SKKH01000241.1 GCA_007121555.1 Gemmatimonadota bacterium
AGGGGCCAGACGAGTTCCACCCGGATGGGGTTCTGACTCCGGTGCGTGCGTTCGAGGTGACGGCGGAGGATGCAGCCGGAAACCGGTCTGAAGCCCTTCGCAGGCCGATCTCGTCCGCCGAGGCAGCGGCGCCCCTCAGCTTCTCGTCAGACGTGCGAGGCTCCCAAGGGGGCGTCGTCTCCTGGCGCCTCGAGGCGGAAGGGATCGAGGTCTGCTCGCCGCTGCCGTCCTGGATGGGGGGAGAGGGCTGTTCAGCAGGGTCGCGGTCCCTGACCCTCACCGCCAGCGCTTCAGGAGAAGGCGGAGCGTTGGCGGTGCCCTTCTCCCGCGTCCACTTCTATGCGGAGCTCCCGGACGGGCTCAGGTGGATCGGTGAGGCCAGTGGTCCCGAACTCAGCGCGGATCAGCCCGGCCCGGACGGACGAAAGTGGAGGTGGACCCTGGCCTGGCGACCCGAACCGGCCTTTCCGGTGGGGAGCCACCCCCTGGTCGTCGTCGGGGTCGATGCAGACGGAGTCGCCCTCCGGTCCAGCTCCGTGGACGGGGTCACCGTCACGGCCGGGCAGAGATAGAAGCCGGGTGGGCCGGTTCGCGCCCCCCCAACCCGAACGGGCAGAAAGTCTCAGCAGCCCGGCGGATTGTCGATGGAGGCCAGTCCCCGCTCCACATCCACCAGCGGAGCGGAATAGTCACCGGAGAAACACGCGTCGCAGAAGGGACCGTGCTCCTCGACGGCCTCGAGCATTCCCTCGAGGGAGAGGTAGCCCATGCTGTCCACACCCAGCATCTCGGCGATCTCCGGCACCGAATGTGAGGATCCCACCAACTCCTCCCGGGACGGCATGTCGATCCCGTAGAAGCAGGGGAAGCGGACCGGAGGGCTCGCGATCCGGAAGTGGACCTCCTTGGCTCCGGCCTGACGCAGGAACTTCACCAGCGAGGTGGAGGTGGTGCCCCGGACCAGCGAGTCATCCACCACGATCACCCTGCGGCCCTCCACCACCTCCCGGACGGGATTGTACTTGATCCGGGCGCCGAAGTCGCGGTCGGCCTGTGATGGCTTGATGAACGTCCGTCCCACGTAGTGATTCCGAAGCAGTCCCAGCTCATAGGAGATGCCGCTCTCTTCGGCGTAGCCCAGCGCCGACGAGTTCGCCGAATCGGGTACGGCGAAGACACAGTCGGCGTCGACGGGATGCTCTCGGGCGAGCTGACGGCCGAAGGCCCGGCGAGCTCGATCCACGCTGGCCCCCCAGATGCGGGAGTCGGGCCGGGCGAAATAGACGAGCTCGAAGACACAGGGTGCGGCGCGGGGCGCAGGGGGGAGGCTGCGCAGCTCCTCCATGGTGTTCCCCTCGAGCTTCAGCACCTCTCCAGGCCGGATGTCCCGGATGAACTCAGCGTCGATGATGTCCAGGGCGCAGGTCTCCGAGGCGACGACGTAGCCGTCTCCCCTGCGGCCCAGGACCAGGGGACGGAAGCCCCTGGAATCCACGGCCGCGAACAGGGTCCGCCCCACCGAGATGACCAGCGAGAAGGCCCCCTCCAGGTGGGTCAGGGCGTCGTCGATCTGGGCTTCGACCGTGTCGTGGCGCGATCGGGCGATGAGGTGGACGATGACCTCCGAGTCGGAGGTGGTCTGGAAGAGTGCACCCTCCTCTACCAGACGATTCCTGAGTTCCTGGCCGTTGGTCAGGTTTCCGTTGTGGGCGATGGACAGGTCGCCCCGGGAGTACCGGACCACGATGGGTTGGGCGTTCTGGGAACGGCTCCCTCCAGTCGTGGAATAGCGGACATGTCCCACCGCCGTATCGCCGTGGAGCTCGTTCAGGTCCTCCGACGAAAAGACGTCGGCGACCAGCCCGATCCCCTTTCGGAGCCGAGCTGTACCGTCTCCGTTCACTGCGCAGATCCCCGCCGATTCCTGTCCGCGGTGCTGAAGTGCGTAGAGTCCCAGGAAGGCCAGCTCGGCCGCCCGCTCGATCCCGGTCACGGCGAAGACGCCACACTCCTCCCGGGGGAGGGCGTCCAGACTGGAGGTCAGGATGTCCTGGGCTTCGCCCCCTGTGCTCGCGGGCGACACCGTGGGCAGGTTCACCGGAGGAATGGATGACTTCACGGGGTCAGGCATGGATGTCCCCCTCGGGGATGTCTGGATCCTGATCCATCAGGTTGGGAAGGGCATCGTAGTATCGCTGGAATACATCGTCGACGGGAGTCCGGAGGTGACCGCTGGGGGTGTCCACCCGGAATTCGCCGTGAGGGGCTCCCACGGTTCCAAGGACCCGGGCTGAAACCCCATGGTTCCGACACATCCCCAGCACCTCGCCCTCTGATGCCGGGTCCACGGTGATGACGACCCGACCGGTGGACTCACCGAAGAGGACGGCGACGGGGGCGAGGCGATCGTGGAGTGAGACCTCCACCCCCAACGGACCCCCTTCCCCCCCCACGGCCGACTGGGCGAGGGCGCAGGCCAGTCCTCCCTCCGAGCAGTCATGGGCCGAATGGAGGAGGCGGTTCTGGACGAGGGCCAGCACGGCGTGCTGGAGGCGTCGCTCAGCCAGGAGGTCCACCACAGGCGGATGCCCGGCGACCAGGCCGTCATGGAGCCGGTACAGGTACTCCGAGCCCCCGATCTCCTCCCGATTCTCGCCCAGCAGGAGAATGCAGTCGCCCTCGGCCCGGAAGGCGTGGCCCACAGTCTTCGAGACGTCGTCCAGGACCCCTACCATCCCGATGACCGGGGTGGGATAGATGGCAAGACCATCGGTCTCGTTGTAGAGGGACACGTTTCCTCCCGTGACCGGAGTCTCGAACAGCTCGCAGGCCTCCGCCATCCCCAGCACCGCTTCTCTCATCTGGAAGTAGATGTGGGGCTTCAGGGGATTTCCGAAGTTCAGGTTGTTCGTGACGGCGGTGGGAAGAGCCCCGGTGCACACCAGGTTCCGGGCGGCTTCGGCGACGGCGGCCTTGGCCCCCTCCCTGGGGTCCAGGTAGCAGTAGCGCCCGTTGCAGTCGGTGGTGGCCGCAATGCCCCGATCCGTGCCATCGATTCGGATCACCCCGGCGTCACCCCCGGGCCGGATCACCGTAGATGTCCGCACCGTGGTGTCGAACTGCTCGTAGATCCATCTGCGAGACGCCACGTTGGGCGATCCCAGCAGCTCCAGGAAATCCTCGGTGAGATCTCCCTTCGGGCTCAGGAACTCGGTAAGGTCGCGCTCCCTGAGTTCTCGGACCTCATCGGCCTCGATTCCTTCGCGCTCGTAGGTGGGGCATCCGTCGGTGAGGGGGAGTGCGGGAATGTTCGCCACGACCACCCCATCCTCCTCGATCCTGAAGTGGCCGTCATCGGTGACCTCACCCACGGGTTCGGCTTCCAACTCCCACTTCTCGAGGATCTTGCGGACGTGCTCCTCATGGCCCCGCTTGGCCACCACCAGCATCCGCTCCTGGGATTCGGAGAGGAGGATCTCGTACGGGGTCATGCCCAATTCCCGGACCGGGACCAGAGCCGTGTCCAGAACCACGCCGCTGCCGGCTCGTCCCGCCATTTCAGAGGCAGAGGAGGTGAGCCCGGCCGCCCCCATGTCCTGGATCCCCACGATGTGACCGCTCTTGATGAGTTCGAGGGAGGCCTCGAGGAGCAGCTTTTCGGTGAACGGATCTCCCACCTGGACCTGGGGCCTGCTCGCTTCGTCCGAATCCTCTGAGAGCTCCTCCGACGCGAAGGTGGCGCCGTGGATCCCGTCCCGTCCCGTCCTGGCCCCCACCGCCATGAGCGTGTTGCCCACTCCTGAGGCCTCGCCCAGGATCAGGTCCTCCTCCTTCATGAGGCCCAGGGCCATGGCGTTCACCAGCGGGTTTCCGTCGTAGGCCCGGTCGAAGAAGACCTCGCCCCCGATGTTGGGAATTCCCACACAGTTGCCGTAGTCGCCCACTCCCTTCACTACCCCGCTGAACAGGTAGCGGTTGCGACCCGAAGTCAGATCGCCGAAGCGGAGGGAGTCCAGGACGGCCACCGGACGGGCGCCCATGGTGAAGATATCCCGAAGGATCCCTCCGACCCCCGTGGCCGCTCCCTGGTAGGGCTCCACAGCCGAGGGGGGGTTGTGCGATTCGATCTTGAAGGCCAGGGCGAGGCCCTGGCCGACGTCGATGACCCCCGCGTTCTCCCCTGGACCCTGGATGACCCAGGGAGCCTTGGTGGGGAGGAGCTGGAGGAGCCTCTTGGAGTTTTTGTAGCCGCAGTGCTCGGACCACATGGCCGAGAAGACACCGAGCTCGGTGAAGGTAGGGGTCCGACCCAGGATTCCCAGGATGCGTTCGTACTCTTCCTCGGAGAGACCGTGGTCCGCCACGACCACAGCCGTGATCTCCGGGTCACCCGGCCGAGGATCGGGGGGCGGGGTCTCCCGGGGGGCGGCCAGGGCTCCGTCCTGTTCTGAGGGCGTGCTCACGTTGTGGCTCCAGCGGTGAGATGGTTCCTGAGAGATTGAAACAGACCGCGGCCGTCGGTGGGACCCAGAAGCTCCTCGACGGCCCGCTCGGGGTGAGGCATCATGCCCAGCACATTCCTGTGCTCATTCACGATTCCCGCGATGTGGTGCGCCGAACCGTTCGGGTTGGCTTCCGGCGTCAGCTTCCCGTCGGCGGTGGAATACCGGAAGACGATGCGGTCCGTACCCTCCAGTTCGGCCAGGACCTCCGGCTCGGCGTGATAGTTTCCCTCGCCGTGGGCGATGGGAATCCTCAGGACCTGGCCTTCTTCGTACTCGGAGGTGAAGGGGGTGCGAGTCGTCTCCACTCGAATGTGGACCGGATGGCTCTGGAAGCGAAGAGACTCGTTTCGAACGAGGGCTCCGGGGAGGAGTCCCGCTTCGCAGAGGACCTGGAACCCGTTGCAGATCCCCACCACCGGCCCTCCGGCCTCGGCGAACTCCACCACGGCGTCCATGATGGGGGAGAAGCGGGCGATGGCACCGGCCCGCAGGTAGTCCCCATAGGAGAAGCCACCCGGAAGGATCACCGCGGCCACGTCGCCCAGAGAGGTGTCGCGGTGCCAGCGAAACTCGGGGGTCACTCCGTCCAGAAGCTTCAGGGCTCGGTAGCAGTCGTGATCGCAGTTGGAGCCCGGGAAGGTGATCACGGCGATCTTCATCTCTCGTCTACCCCCTCCGCCTGGGCGGAGACCCGGATCCGGAAATCCTGAGTGACGGGGTTGGCCAGGAGCTTTCGGCACATCTCCTCGGCTCGAGCTCGGGCTTCCTTCTCCCCATCCGCCTCCATCTCCACGACGATGAGCTTGCCGACCCGGGTGGAGACCACCCCTTCGTAGCCCAGGGAGCCAAGAGCGTGCTGGACCGCTTTGCCTTCCGGGTCCAGGAGGCCTGGCCGGGGGGTCACACGCACTTCTACCGTGAATCGACTCAACGTTCTTCCTCCGAAGTGTCGTCCCTGTCCCGGGACTCGGGATATTTGGTCGGAGCGATCTCTCCATAGTCCAGCGATCGGAGTTCGGCTCCTGCTTCGTCTTCATCCCCCTCCACATCCAGGAGGGGGTCCTGGTCCGGCAGTCTCTCCACCAATCCCAATCCCACCGCTCGGGATACGCCCCAGAGGGTGTAGAGGCTCAGGAAGGGGAAGAGGAAGTACTCCGGGATCGTGACGGCCGCCACCGCGGACATCAGAAGGATCACGGTCGAGATTCCGGCTCCCACCGAGCGAAACGAAACCCTGGGCACAAGAGGGTAGGGAATGTGGCTCATCATGAGAAGGGCCAGCGCGATGAGGAGGATTCCCACCGTCTGGGGTGAGGGGAGACCACCCGTGAGGGCCTCGACATGGGGCGCGGTGAAGAAGGGGTACACGGTGGCGACGATCATCCCCGCCGTCGGCGATGGAAGACCCAGGAAGGTGCTCTTCGCCTCTCCCCCCTGCTCCACGTTGAATCGGGCCAGACGCACCACCACCGCCGTGACGTAGAGGAAGCAGAGCAGCCAGCTCCAGGGGTCGTCGGTGAAAAAGAGGTGGTAGGTGAGGAGGGCCGGTGCGACTCCGAAGGAGATCGCGTCGACCAGGGAGTCCAGTTCAGCGCCAAAACGGGAGCCGGTCGCCGTGAATCGGGCGATGCGTCCGTCCAGCATGTCCAGAACGGCGGCAAAGACGATGCACCAGGCGGCCCACTGAAAGTCTCCCCGACTGGCCGAGATCATGGAATAGACCCCGAAGAAGAGGTTCCCCAGGGTGAAGGCCGAGGGGAGGATGATGATTCCACGCTGCAGACGGGCTCTTCGTCCGGGCGAAGAGGAGTCCCGGCTGCGACGTTTTCGAGAAGAAGGGGGCACGGTCAGTCCGCCGGACCGGGGAGAAAGGTGGGCGGTGAATACTCGTTCAGGCTCTGGCCTGTCAGACGTTGGAAGATCTCAAGGTACCTACGAGTCGTGGCCTCCACCACCGGCGGAGGAAGGGCGGGTGGGGGAGGGGTCCGATCCCATGCGCTCAGCGAATCCAGGTAGTCCCGGACCGGCTGCTTGTCCAGCGAAGGGGGAGCGCTCCCCGGGGCGTAGTCCTGTCGGGGCCAGTAGCGGGACGAGTCGGGGGTGAGGACCTCGTCGATGAGCACCAGGCCGTCCTCGTCCGACTCGCCGAATTCGAACTTGGTATCGGCCAGAAGAATTCCCCTGGAACGGGCGACCTCGGCCCCCATCTCGTAGAGTTGAAGGGACAGACGGCGGAGTTCAGCGGCCCGCTCCGCTCCCAGAAGATCCGCCACCTGGACGAATGGGATGTTCTCGTCATGCCCCTCCTTGGCCTTGGTCGCCGGGCTGAAGAGGGGCGGTTCGAGACGCTGGCTCTCCACCAGGCCTCCGGGGAGGACCTCTCCGGCCAGAGTGCCGCTGTCCCGGTACTCTCGCCAGGCGGAGCCGGCCAGATAGCCCCGGACGACGCACTCCACGGGAAGGGGGGAGGTCCGCCGGACGAGGAGCGATCGGCGGGCCCACTGCGACCGGCTCTCCTCCAACTCGGGGAGGATGGCGGTGATCTCATCCGGATCCGCCGTGAGGGCATGATGGGCGATTCCCCCCGCCTCCACCTGCCGGAGCCACCAGGAGGTGAGAAGGGTGAGGACCTCCCCCTTCCGGGGCACGGGCTCGGCCATGACCACATCGAAGGCAGACACCCGGTCCGATGCCACCATGAGGAGTCGACCCTCTCCGGCATCGTACATCTCCCTGACCTTCCCCACGTGGACCAGGGGAAGGGGGAGGTGGGAGCGGAGGAGGGGGGCGGGTGCATTCATCTGGTTCACACCCGGACCTCGGGGGGCGCCGCGGTCCGGTCCGCCTCGGATTCGAGCCTCTCCAGCGCCGGGGACACCTGGGTCTCCAGGAATCGATCCACCTGCTGCGGGGCCCGGCCCACGAACTTGAGGGGATCGACGAGGGTCTCCAGCTCCTCCCGGGACAGCCCGAAGGCCGGATCGGCCGCTACCCGGTCCAGAAGGTCGCTCGAGTCCCCTTCCTTCATCCGCCCTGCAGCCGCCAGGGAGTGGCGACGGATGCGTTCGTGGAGTTCCTGGCGATCTCCACCCCCCGAAACCGCCTGCATGAGAACGGTCTCCATGGCCATGAACGGGAGATGCTCCTCCAGGTTTCTCCGGACCACGGCGGGGTGGACCGTCATGCCCAGGGCCACATTCTCGGCAAGGACCAGGGCCCCGTCCAGCGTCAGGAAGGCGTCGGGAATCGAGAGGCGGCGATTGGCCGAGTCGTCCAGCGTCCGCTCCAGCCACTGGGTGGCGGCGGTGTGGGCCGGGTCCTGGGCCAGGGTGATGACATGGCGGGTCAGGGCGCAGATCCGCTCGGCCCGCATGGGATTGCGCTTGTACGGCATGGCCGACGAGCCGATCTGCTCCTCTTCGAAGGGCTCCTCCACCTCTCTCAGGTGCGCCAGGATTCGAAGGTCCTGACCGAATTTGGAGAGCGACGAGCCAACCCCCGCCAGGGTGGCCAGGACCGCCTGATCCACCTTCCGGGGATAGGTCTGACCGCTCACCGGATAGCTCTCGGTGAACCCCATGCGGTGACTCACCATCCGGTCCAGCTCCTCGACCTTGGCGTGGTCGCCGCCGAAGAGCTGAAGGAAGGAGGCCTGGGTGCCGGTGGTGCCCCGCACGCCCCGGAACCGGAGGGTTCGAAGCCGGAACTCCAGCTCTTCCAGGTCCAGAAGGAGGTCCTGGGCCCAGAGGGTGGCCCGCTTGCCCACCGTGGTGGGTTGGGCCGGCTGAAAGTGGGTGTATCCCAGCGTCGGCAGGGCGCGGTGCTCCCGGGCGAAGTTCCCCAGAGCCCGGAGGGTCCGGACGATCCGGGCCCGAACCAGTTCCAGGGCGTCCCGGTGCAGGATGAGGTCGGTGTTGTCTCCGATGAAGGCCGAGGTCGCTCCCAGGTGGATGATGCCCCGGGCGGCAGGGGCTACGTCGCCGAAGAGATGGACGTGGGCCATCACATCGTGCCGGAACCTGCGCTCGTACTCGGCGGCACGCTTCAGGTCCAGGTCGTCGAGGCCGGCCCTCATCTGCGCCAGAGCCTCGTCGGGGATCTCCAGCCCCAGCTCGGCCTGCGATTCGGCCAGCGCGAGCCAGAGGCGCCTCCAGGTACCGAAGCGGTGGCCCGACGAGAAGATCTTCTGCATCTCCGACGAGGCGTAGCGATCCGCCAGAGGATGGGAGTAGCGATGAAGGTCTGGGGAGGATGCCGGGTCGGTCACCGGGATGGGCCTATGATGTGGAAGGTGGAATGGGAGACGCTAGAAGGCTGTTGAAGAACAGGAGCGACCGCCGCGTCGGGGTCTTGCGGCCCTGGCCGAGGCGGAGCCCTGAAGGCGATGCCGCAGTGCATCGGCAAGGGGCTCCAACGACGATCCAGGGCCGCAACCCCCGACGCCCTTCGGGTTGGGGCGGCAGGCCGCCGCCTCCGGCGTTGGCTCGCCTGGACGTAGCTCGTCCGCTATGCCTGCGGCGAGCCGCCTTGGATCCAGCGGCCTGGCGCTCCCAA
>SKKH01000280.1 GCA_007121555.1 Gemmatimonadota bacterium
CCCCCTCCCGACCACTCGACCCCCCGACCCTCCGTTTCATCACGTGGATCGGGGCGGTCAGCGCGCTCCTCGTGCTCTGGTGGTCGCTCGCCACCCTCGTGGTCCCCCGACTCATCGAGCGGAGCCACGGGGACGAGAGCGTTCCGATCTTCTCCCGCTTCATGGGCGGGAGGGAAACCACCCCGCTCGAAGCCTATCTTCGGACGTGGGCCGACTTCAGCGGCGGGATCACCCTGCTGCTGGTCCTGTGTGTGCTCCTCTCCCTGGCCCTCGTGTTCACTCTGCCGAGGGTGTCCGCACGGCTCGAGCACTCCGGCCCGGCCCCACGTCCCAGCCCGCGGACTGTGGGAGGGCTCTACGCCGGGGGGATGCTCTTTCTCGCGCTGGTGGTCGTGGCTCTCAGCTACGTGGCTCCCGTGGCGTACATCTACGCCATCACGGAGGACTACTGGGTGGAGCACGCCACCTTCGTGGCCTTCATGCTGGCCGGTGCCTTCTTTCTCTGGGCCGCCGTCCTGGAGCCGGATTACCGGAGGCTCGGACCCATGGCCTTCGCTCTGGCCGCCTTCTTCGTGGGAATGGAGGAGGTGAGCTGGGGACAACGGATCGTCGGGTTCGAGACACCCGAACTTCTGGAGGCCTACAACTACCAGGGCGAGCTTACCCTCCACAACATCTGGTTCCCCAGACATACGGTCGTGGGCACGGTGGTGATGCTTTTCGGAGTGCTGGTGCCGGCGCTGGCGCGCCGGTGGACCGTATTCGGGGGCTTGATGCGTCGAATGGCCGTTCC
This sequence comes from Gemmatimonadota bacterium, assembly GCA_007121555.1. Classification (GTDB taxonomy): domain Bacteria; phylum Gemmatimonadota; class Gemmatimonadetes; order Longimicrobiales; family Gaopeijiaceae; genus PWLA01. The sequence continues at coordinate 794 of SKKH01000280.1, forward strand.
CCTCCCACGTCCGCTGCTCCAGCCCCTCTTCCTCGTAGCCGGTGCGCTCCTGGTCTATTCCAACTACCAGCCCTCCTTCATGAAGCTCGACGAGGTCGGAGAACTGGCCCTCGGAGTCGCGGTCCTTCTCCTCGGCCTCGACCTGGCCATGGAGGCAGGGAGAGGCAGGGCACCTGGACCTCGGGCCGCGCTCTTCTCCGGAACGGGCACCCTCGCGGCGGTGGTCGTGGCGACGGGGATCCTGGTATCCCTGGCACCCCATCCGCCCTCCCTCACGTGGCGCCTCCAGGACTTCGCGGACCACCGCTTCCCTGAGGCGGGGATGCACAGCCAGGCGCTGGCGCTCTTCCAGTACATGGACGAGAACCCGGAGTTGCGACTGGCCAGGACCCACCTCGAGTACGGGCGCCTCCTCCTGGATCTGGGCGACACCTCTCGGGCGCACCAGGTGCTCAACCAGGCGCTCGAGTCGCAACAGCGCCGTTTGGCGGAGCATCCGACCGCGCTACCCGAGGTTCGTCGGATCGAAGCGGAGGCCCATGAGCTGCTGGGGCGGCCGACCCGAGCGGACCGGGTTCTGGACGAGGCCCTGGCCGCAGACAGTTCGGCCCTCGCGCACACGGATGATCCGGCGGAGAAGGCCGAGCTCCACTGGTCACTGGCGCTGTCGTCGGAGGTGGCCGGCCGACACACCGACGCCTTCGATCACGCCACCGCCGCATGCCGGCTCACGGAGAACCGGGTCCTCCACGACAGGATCCAGCACTGGGCCTTGGAGTTGCGAGAGATCGAGGACTCTGACGAGCGTCTCGATCCCTGTGAGCAACGGAGAGACCCGATGTGACCGCGATCCTCGCGGCCAGCAGCGGATCAAGGAGCCCAGGAAGCCGCCGCGTGAAGCCGTGCGCACTCTCCCACTGGCACCGGAGAGGGCTGAACGGGTAGAATTCTTTCAATTCACCCGCCTCTCCCCCCTCGACCTCGGCTCGCGCGCAGCCCCATGTCCATCCGTGTTGAGCCAGCCGCCCCCGGCAGGAGGAGTGGGGCTCGCATCCAGTTCCGAAGCAGGGCTCGCTCACCGGGGCTCATGCGGAGGAGCGGCCCGCTCCTGGGCATCGTGTTGGCCTGGGCGCTCCTCCTCCCTCTCCCTGTCACCGCCCAGGCCGAGACCGACCTCGAGAGCGAGGTGGAACGCCCGCTCACGGAGGCCATCTGGTCCGCCGCAGTGCTCCAGCAGGTCCTGGCGGAGCGCGACTATCCCACGATCCTGTCGCTCGCTCTCCTGAATCGTTCCAGCTCGGCCGCCGAGACCCTTTCAGCCACCCTTGCGTCCACTCCCCCCGCACGCCTCCGACGCTGTCGCGGACTGGAAGACCCAGTGGAGGGCACGCTCTGCTCGCTTGAAACCCTGGTACCCCTCCTTCCTCCGGACCAGCGTCGCCTCCTGACCGAGGAGGGGGCCCGACTCCTGGACGTCTACCTGCAACCCGGCGAAACCCTGGCGCCGGGGGTTGCCGGAATCCCGTCCCCCGGGCCGGTCGGGGGGGACGGCCGCCGATTCGCGCCCCTTCAGACCTTCGCCCAGGGGGTGGTGGAGGAAGCGCTTCGACGGCACACCGCCGATTCCCTCGAACTGGAGGAGTTCGAGGGAATCGACCGGACGGACAGCTTCTCTGCGACCCTGGCCGGGATCATCGGATTCACCCCGGACGACGGAGCCGCCCGAATCCTTGCCCAGGTCCCTGAACTGGGTACGCTCCTCCGTTCCCATCCCGGCCTCGCCTCACTCGAGGTCTCGGCCAGCGGAACCCTCCAGGCGACACGGCTGGAGGGCCAGGCGATCCTTCTGGAGTACCGGAGCTTCCTGAGCTCCGTGACCGGATCGGCCCAGGGCCTCCTGGAGGATCCCTTCGTGGAGTCACTGCCCGAGTTGATCTCGGTGGCAACGCCCTCCTCGGCCGTGGACTGGGCCTCCCAACGGGCCTTCGTGTACCTCGCCACCCGCACGGCCTCGCTTTCCGGCGTGGAGGACGGGGTGACCCGGAGGATTCACGCCCTGGGGAACGCGGCTGCGGACCTCAGGCAGGAGGGCTATGCCTTTCGGCGAAACTTCGCCGAGCTGGGCCAGCAAGCCGCGACGGCGGCCCTGACCGGCAACGTGTTCACCCTCGCCTCGGGAGTGGCCACCTTCTTCCAACTCAACCCCGCCTCCATGGGCCCCAGCGCCGCCGATGAGATGCGAGCCCTCCGGGGGCTGGTCGACGACCTTCGAGGTGAGGTCTCCGCCGGCTTCGAGGAGGTGGACGCCCGTTTCGACGACGTCATGGAGACTCTGGACCAGAGGTTCGGGCGAATGGAGACACTGGTGGCCCGGAACCATCGGGAGGTCTTGGGTGAGCTCTCCGCCATGGGGCAGGAGCTGGCCGCCCTGGGCGGGCGCATGGACCGCATGGACGCGAACCTGGTGGCCTACCTCCAGGCCGGCTTCGACCGGGACTACACTCGTACCCTGATCCGATGCCTGGAGCACCGCGAGCGACACCTGCCCCCCTTCGACCAGATGGAGTTCGGGGTGTTCTCCGAATGCCTGACCGACTTTCGGGCTCGAGGGACCCGGGATGCCCGGGACGCCCTCCTCACCGACCGCACCACCCCGGTGGACGATCGCTCCCTGGAGACTGCGCTGGCCGACGACTCCCCGGCGAACCTGGCCCGGCGCCTCCCCCTCATTGCCCGGGCCGCCGAACAGCGCCTGGGCGAGTCCAGCATGCGGGGTGGGCGGGACGGGGCGAACCCGGTGGAATGGGCGGTGGCCTCCCAGGCCTACCTCACTCTCCTTCAGGACTGGCCAGAGTATGCGCGCGGGGTCGCCCCGGGAGATCTGGAGGCACTTCTGGCCACAGGGCTGGAGACCCAGGCGGTTCTCCAGGGGATCGAAGGTGTGATGGACCGCGTCCTTCTCGACTACGAGCGAGGCGTCGCCACGCTCACCGAGGAGGCCGACCACCTGGCTCGACGCTACCAGCAGGCCCAGCTCCTCCGGGTGGATCCCTCCACCCTCCTGAACCGGGTGACCCCGGAGGTCTCGGATCGCCCCATCCTGCAGGTCCCCCGACATGTAGGAGGTCGGATTCCTTCAGAGGTGCGCACCGCCGCCGTTCTGGGTCTGGAAGAACCCGTCCTGGTCTACCGGACCGTGTCCGCCGACAGCATCTCCACCCAGAACCTCCGCCGTCGCTGGCTGTTCTTCGGACGGCGGCACGACCGACTGATCCACACCCGCACGCGACTGGAGATGGAGCTTCAGGTGGGCGAAGGGGAGGTGGTGGCCCGCTACCGGACCCGCGGCCCCATGACCCTTCACCGCATCGAGGAGATGGCCGGGGAGGTTGGAAGTGATCGGGTCCGCTCCACCGACGTCCAGGTCGCCGACCCCGAGCTGCACTTCCTGGAGACCCACCTTCCAGATCTCATCTCCGACCCGACCGCCTGGGAGACGACCCCACCCGATCCCGCTGTCCTCCGGCGCCTGGAGAGGGACATCGAGGCCGAACTCCGGCGATATGAATCGACCTCCCTGAATCGGGTCTTCCAGGCGGTCTGTCAGGCAGGACCCATGACCACGGAGCTCGAGGGGCCCGACCGGATCTCTGCCGAGCGGATCCACGCATCGGTGGAGCGCCTCACCTCGGCCCGACTTCTCCTCGGGGCCTCGGCCCGGCTCACCCTCCCGAACTCGGCGGCGGACGATCCCGCGCTTCAGCGACTTCTCTTCAGCGATGACGGCCTTCTGGACCGCGGAGCCCTCTGCCGAGTCGTGGCCGCGGGCGACAGCCCCCTCCGGCTGGTCTGGCTCGAGCAGGAGCCCCTGGAGCGTGCGAACCTGCTGACGCGAGCGCTCGCTGAGGCTCGGGCCCGGGAGCACGCGGAGGGCCGGCCGCCTTCGATGGTGGACGCCACAATCCAACAGCTCAGGGCGGCGATCCGCCTTCAGCGAATCCGGGCGCAGGTCGCCGGCTGAAGCCGTTGAGTTACCCTACAACAAGGTCTCCAGCGGGGTATCGTCGGCCATGAGACCAAGGATCTCGTCGTCGCGTCCGGTGAGCTCCCACCGCAGGAGGGAGACGGGGATCATCCCGGCCCCATCCACCTCACCGAAGAACCGCTCCAGGCTGAAGTCGTCGCCGAGCTGCCGTGCCCGCTCCGCCATGAGGTCCTCCAGGAGTCGCGCACCGGTCACGTAGCTGGGTCCGTATCCGGGTTGCCGCAGGTAGAGGTGCTGTTCGAATCCCAGCAGATCCAGGTCCCGTCGCATCCAGCCCCGCGGCGTCCACTCCACGTGCAGGTCCCCCGCCTCCTCCATGGTGAGTTCGTTGGAGTGGGCGTGAAGGGACCCGAGTCCCCGAGCGGCCCGGGTCGCAAGCATGATCCAGACGATCTCCCGCGCCCTGGGATTGTCGTCGTAGAGACCCGCATGCATCATCCACTCCTCCATCCCGGTAGCGAGCCCTTCCGAACGGCTCATCCAGATGTTGTAGAGGACCGGCGCCTGACGGATGGGGCTGGCGTGGGGCTCCTCCTCCATGACGGCCAGATCCCACCAGTGATAGTAATGGGTCCAGAGCGTCATGGGCTCCCGGTGGGTCGCCTGACCGAAGAAGTTCCGGGTCTCCGGGGGTGAATAGCTGAAGGTACGTTCTCGCAGCGCCCGCCCCATCCAGTCCCGGATGGGCACGATTTCGTTCTCCTCCATGAAGCGCATGTACTTCTGGATGGATCCCTCCTGCATGCGTGCGAAGTCCTCTGGATTCGCGGCGGGCTCCAGCTCGGGAAGGTTCCGGTTCCGGTGCTCCTCCAGGCGAAGGGATGCGTGGGACCGGGCCAGCTCCCGCTCCATGATGGTGACCTCCTCCTCCCAGGAGATGGGCAGGAGAAGGACGTGCCGCAGGAACCAGGTGTACAGCTCCGTTCCCACCCCGGACGACCCGGTCCTCGACCCGGCCTCGGCCTCGAGCCAGTCCGCGAAGGCATCGGTGGCACTCCGGGCCTGAAGCGCCGCCTCGCCCACCCCGACGTCGGTCTCCTCCACGAGTCCGGCCAGGCGCTCCAGCGCAGCGCTCTGGTTCTCGAACGCCCGGATCCCACCCATCCAGAGGTCCCGGGCGTCGCTCCCTGCCAGGTTCTCCCGAGCCCGATCGAGGAGGACCGGAATCGCCCGGAGCTCATCCGCCATCCGCTCCGCCTCCTCCGGGGAAAGAGGCTCGGGCTCGGAGAGGCTGGTCCGGGGCCAGATCGAGTATTCCCAGAGTCTGAGCGGGTGGTGGATCGTGGGTCCCTCCTCGGCTGGCGTGTCGCTCTGGTAGGTGCGCACCGAGGCGTAGAAGGCCGGATCCCTGGCCCAGGGCCGGAGCACCCGGAGGTTGAAGTCGAGTCCGTTCATCTCGGCCCGCACCAGGTGATAATCCACCTGCTCGGGCACCGACCATCCCGAGGGATCCAGAGCGGCCAGCCGACTCCTGAAGTCGCCCAGCCCCTCAGCCCACGCCGCCTCGGCCGCCGCATAGTCCGGCGCGCCATCCACGAGCTCCGGCCGCTCGAACTCGCGCCACTCCTCAAAAAGGCGCAGCAGCTCCTCATAACTCCCAGTGGCACCGGTCGCTCCCTCATTTGAGAGCCCATCCGAACCGGCCTCGGATTCAGCGCACGCCCCGAGGCCCCCCAGGAGGAGGGCGGCGAAGAGGGTCCAGCCGCAGAGGGCGCGGCGTCTCACGGATTCAGTCGGCATGGTGTGTCCCCGAAGGTGGCTCAACCGGCTTTGAGAAGGCGACTGCCACAACTTGGCTCCCTCGGCACCCCCTCGCCATCCCGGAGGCAGAGCCTCATCTTCAGGGCGCTCCGGGGAACCTCGGTTTCAGGGCTCCCCCTTTCTTCGAACCAGGCCCATCTTGCCCGCTCTGCTCCTCGTCCTTCTCGCGCTTCTCCTGCCCCCAGCGGTCTCAGCCCAGACGGGTGGGGACGCACCTCCGGACGGCGAGCCCACTGCCTGGCCCATCGATCCCGACCTGGCCCCCCGACCCACGGGTCGAGCCACCCGGGCCTCCGGACCCATCTCCATCGACGGTCACCTGGACGAGCCGGCCTGGGCCGAAGCCGAGGTCATGACCCGCTTCGTCCAATCCCTTCCGGACGACGGGATGCCCGCCACCGAGGAGAGCGAGGTACGAATGCTCTTCGACGACGAGTACCTCTACATCGGCGCGCTTCTCCACGACAGTCGGCCCGATCTCCTCGTCTCGGGGACCCTGGAGCGGGATCATCCCGGGGTGAGCGCCCACGACATCGACCTCTTCGGCGTCTTCCTGGACACCTTCCTGGATCGGCGCAACGGCTATCTCTTTCTGGTGAATCCCGGCGGCGCCATCCGCGACGGCCAGGCCTTCGACAACTCCCGGAACCTGGACTTCGCGTGGGAGGCCGTGGCCCACGTGGCCACCCGAATCCACGACGAGGGCTGGACGGTGGAGATGGCCATCCCGTGGACCACCCTCCGCTTCGACCCGTCCCGGGAGAGCCAGCTCTGGGGCGTGAACTTCCACCGGTCCATCTCAAGGCGGAACGAGCGCACCTCCTGGGCTCCCCTGGATCGCCGCCACCAGGTGCATTACGCCGAGCAGGCGGGCACCGTCCAGGGCCCCGATCGTGTCCCCGCAGGCCGGAATCTACGGATCAAACCCTTCGCCCTGACCCAGGACGGAAGAGGGGCCTCCCTCCCCGATTGGCGGAGTGGGACCCAGGCCGACGCGGGCGTGGATCTGAAGTGGGGGCTCACTCCACGCCTTACCATGGACCTGACGTGGCAGGCCGACTTCTCCCACGTCGAGGTGGACCAGGAGCAGGTGAACCTGGACCGGTTCCCCCTCTTCTTCCCGGAGCGTCGCGACTTCTTCGTGGAGAATTCGGGCACCTTCCACCTGGGCGAGCAATCGGAGCGGAACTACCGGCTCGGCACCTCGTCGGCCGATTTCCGCCTCTTCCACTCCAGAAGGATCGGACTCGAAGGGGGTCGCCCCGTGCCCCTCGTCGGTGGAGGCCGTATCACCGGCCAGGTCGGCGAGACTGAGGTGGGAGTGCTGCATGCGAGGACGGGTTCGGTCGCCGAGATCGACGGGGAGGGATTCTCGGTCCTCCGACTCCGTCGGCAGCTCCTGACCGGCTCGGACATGGGGGTGCTCTTCACCGACCGCCGCAATCCGCGGACCGGCGAGTGGAACCGAACCGGGGGGGGCGACCTGAACCTCCGCCTGGGGCCCAACCTCCTCATCAACTCCTACCTGGCCCGGACCGGAGGCGCGAGCTCCAGCGGCGACCCCTGGGCCGGCAGGATCTGGCTCGGGTGGCGGGACCGCCTCTGGGACGCCTCGGTCCTGATGCGGCAGGTGGGAGACGGCTTCGACCCCGGGATCGGCTTCGTCCGACGACGGGGAATCCAGCATGGGTACGCCACCATCGGGGCCCACCCTCGCCCCCCGATCCCCGGGATCCTCGATGTAAACCCCTACGTGGAGGTGCACCACTACCGGCGAATCGACGGTCCCGTGCAGACCTCCTCCCAGGCGGCCGGGCTCGGGGTCAACTTCAATGACGGAGGAGAGCTGTCACTGTCCGCGACGCGACGGTTCGAACTCCTCGAACGAGGCTTCGCGGTGGAAGGGCTGACTTCGGTCCCGTCCGGAGAGTATCGCTTCACCGAAGGAAGCCTCCGCTACCAGTCCTCCCGGAACCGGACGTTCTCGGCCTCGGCGGCCCTTTCCGGGGGAGGATACTTCGGCGGCAGCCGCGCCACCGTGGGCGGAGGCGTTCGCTGGATGCCCGACCCCCGCCTCTCTCTGAACCTGCGGGCGGACCGCAACCATCTCTCCCTCGATGGAACCCGGGTGGCGGCGAATCTCTACAGTCTGAGTACCAGGGTGGCCCATTCCACCCGCCTCTATCTGGGGGGCGTGATCCAGTACAACGAAGCGCAGGAGCTTCTGGTCTCCAACCTGAGGGTCACCCTCCTCCACGCCCCCCTCAGTGAGGCCTTTCTGGTCCTCACCGATCGACGAGGAGTCGGGGAAAGGGGACCTGCCGGCGAACGGCTGGTTACCCTGAAGGTTACGAGGCTCTTCAGCTTCTGAGATCGGGCGTCCTGCAGCGATCCCCTCTCCACACTCCCTCTCAACGATCTCCCATATGA
>SKKH01000095.1 GCA_007121555.1 Gemmatimonadota bacterium
AGGTGGCGGCCCGGGCTCGGGCGCTCTGCAGTTCACCTCGGGCCTCCTCCAGGCTCCGGCCGGTCACTCGCACCAGAGCCCGGAGGGTGTCGGCTCGGGTCTGGAGCGGAGGGTCGTCCTCGTCCACCAGCGTCTCCGGTAGCTCCAGAGCCTCGAGGCCCGTGCGCAGCTCCTGCAGGAGCGCCTGGGCCTCGTCCATCTCCCGGGTCTGCTCCCGGAGCTGGTCTCGCTCGGTCCTGAGTTCCTCCATCTCCTGCACCATCTCCTCCGGCGGATCCCGCTCACACCCCGTGGCCGCCAGACCGACAACGGCCACCAGTGTCAGACTGAGGACGAACCTGGATCCCAACGATCTCGATGCGCTCATGGGCCACCTCCCTGGAGTTGGGGCATTTCCCGTCCCCGGCCGGATGAGTCGTTCCCCGTCGGCGCGGGGACTGTAAACATACCGCTTGCTCACGTTTGCCGTTCCGCCATGGAGGTGCAAGACTTTCTCAACTGGGTCCCAGGGTGGTCTACGGTAAGGAAGGCATCCTCTTGTCGGCCGGTCCCGCCGCCCCTGAAGGCTTGGCGAACGGTCACGACCTGTCGGAATGGGCCGGAGACCCGGTGTACCTGCACGCCCCGGGCTACTCGAGAACCGAACTTCACGCCCGCCGGGCCACGAGGATGTGACACGAGCTCGAGAGGAGGACCGGGCGGTCTGCCCCGCCGGCGATCTTCTCGAGCCTTTCGAGGACCGCGCGCTTCACCCGGGCCAGCTCGACTGGCGTGCAGGCGGAAAGGAGTTCGTCCGTGACTGGGTTTCCCAGCATGCCCAGCCACATCTCCATGGGCCTGGGCAGGGCAATCGTCGCGCCGAACTCCGAGACCTCCGCGTCCACGAAGGGTGCCGCGGCGCAGACCTCCTCGATCAACCCTTCCCGCGTCAGCAACGCTTCCCAGTCGGAACGCGACTGTTCCTCGACGAGCCGCTTCGGGAGTGAGGCCATCATCGGCTCGATCTGCACCTGGGCGAGTTCGTTGTTTTCCGGGGAGCACCAGGCCGAGGTGACGAAGAGGCCTCCGGACTTCAGCACCCGGGCTGCCTCCCGCCACCCCAGGGCTCGATCGGGGAAGAGGAAGATCCCGAATGAAGAGAAGGCGGCGTCGAAGGTCTCGTCGTCGGGTTGCAGCGCCTGACCGTCGCCCACTACACAGTCCACCACGGCGTCGAGACCCGCCGCTGAGATGGCCTCACGGGAGAGGGCGACCATTGCGGCAGAGCGGTCGACTGCCAGCACCCTCCCCTCCCCACCCCCCGACCTGCGCAGATGGCGTCCTGCCGCCACCGCCAGGTCGCCGGGTCCGCAGGCAATGTCGAGAATCGCCGCCCCGGCTGGGAGGCGAGCCTCTACCATCCGCAGCATCCCTTGCGCCACGTAGCCCGTGAGGGGAGCGAAGAGCCTCCGGTAGTCCGCTGCGTGGGCATCCCACTTCGATGGGGTCACTGAGGAGTTCATGACGGTCCGGTTCTCCACATTCGGCTCACGCATTCCGGCGAGTTTCTGACTCATCATAATGGACCCAACCCGGGAGGGGCGGGGTTCCTCCCGACCTCACCAGGCGAACGGGGTAGGACCCGACGCACCTCGGACGGGGGGACGGCTTCTGCCGTAGAGCTTCGTCACAATGAGTGGGACGAATCGGGATTGGAGGCATCAGACGCATGAAGGCAGGGATCGCGCTTAGAGTCGCGGCGGGGCTCATGGCTCTGGGACTCATCGTGCTCTGGGTCCTCTTCGCCACCGAGCTCATCGAACAGGCCGGCGCGGAGCCTCCGAAGGCGCTCCTCATCCTTCCCTCTCTCTTCGTCGGCCTCGCCGTCTGGGCTGCCTGGGGTGCGTTCCGGGGAGAGCCGGTGATCCTCATCCTCGCGGGGGGGCTCTCCCTGGTTCCCACGGGGATCGTGCTCCTCCTCATGCCCGGGCCCGCACGCTGGATCGGGATCCTGCAGATCGGGCTGATCGCTGTCGGTGTCGTGCTCCTTCGATGGGGCCGCGAAGGAGAAGCCTCCGCGGCGTAGGGGATCGGTTCGGACACAGTGTGCCCTGGGGTCCCAGGGTGGCTCGAGGGGCACGATCACGGGCGAGCCGATCCGGTCGGAGCGGAGGTGCATCTGTTGGTGCGTAGTCCACGCCCTCCGAGTGCCGGCATGGAGGCACCGGGACGAGAACGGTGTCCCTTGGAGCCTGTGGGACCCTTCTGATCGAGCCCACGTCGCATGCACCATCATGTGGTGGGATTCGCACTCATTCACGCGAAGGATGCGGCGGAGCCGCCGATGAACGTTCTGATCATCCTGGGCCATCCGCGGAAGGACAGCTTCTGTGCCGCGCTGGCCGACGCGTATCGCGCCGGCGCCGAGGACGCGGGCGTGAACGTTCGCTGGATGGCACTCGCCGACATGGCGTTCGAGCCCCACGTCCATGAGGAATGCCCCAGCGAGCAGGAGTTGGAAGAGGATCTTCGCCGCGCGAAGCATCTGATGGAATGGGCGGATCACATGGTGTTCGTCTATCCCAACTGGTGGGGAACCATGCCGGCCCTTCTGAAGGGGTTTTTCGACCGTCTACTCTTCCCCGGCTTTGCCTTCTTCCACTACGAAGAGGACGAAGGCCAGGGGTGGGAGAAGCTGCTCAGAGGCAAGACGGCGGAGCTGATATCGACCATGGACATGCCACCGTGGGTGTTCCGGTGGATCTACCGTGAGCCAGGCAACAATGCCATCAAGCGTGCCACCCTGAGGTACGTCGGCGTGCGAACCACGCGCATCACGAACCTTGGTGTGATCAAGGACTCCACGCCCGAGGACCGGCAGGCCTGGCTGGAGAGAGCGCGCAGGCTGGGAGAAAGCTTACATGATGGTCCTGAAACCCCAGGCCAGCGGTTGCGACGCCGGACGGTGACTTGGTTGAAGGCCCTGCGCCTACAGTTCTATCCGATGACTTGGGTGGCCTACACGATAGGCTCCCTGGCCGTGGCTGGATCCACAGAGGTATTCAGTTCAGGCCTCTACTGGTTGGGCTTTCTGTTTCTGTTCTTCCTGGAGGCTGCGACCGTTCTCAGCAACGAGTATTTCGACTATCCGACTGACCTCGAGAACACGTTTCATGGACCCTTCACGGGCGGTTCGCGCGTGCTGGTGAATCGCGAGTTGAGCTTCGACGAAGTGAAGGCCGGGTTCAGGGTGTGTTTGCTGCTGACTGGAATTTCCGCAGGCGGCGTGCTGGTGCTGTCTCCCAGCGCACTCCCGTCTCTAATCGTGGTCATGGCGACGGTAGCCGTGTTGGCGCTCGGGTATACGATTCCGCCTCTGAAGCTGGCGTACCGGACGCTGGGTGAACTGACCGTGGGTATCACACATAGTATCGGCGGGTTGATCTGCGGGTACGTGTTTCTCGGCGGCCCGTGGCATGATCCGTTCCCCTGGCTCGTAAGCCTGCCACTGCTGATCGGCACGCTACCATCCATTACACTGGCAGGAATTCCCGACGCCCGGGCCGATCGGCAAGCTGGCAAGGAAACCGTGGCGGTGCGATTTGGAACGCCCGGGGCCGCCATCATTGCGGCGAGTTTCGCCTGGCTAGCTGCACTCGTGGCTGTCAGCGGGCAGCTTCTGGATCTACTGCCCCAGGCCTATGGGCCTGTGATCTATCTCTGCATCCCGCATGCTGCGTTGCTCAGTTGGATGAGCCTGCGCTACCTGCGACACGGAGGGGGGGTTCGCAGAATCGACGGGTTGATGGTGGCTTCGCTGACCTACGTGCTCTGGTTTGGACTCCTTCCGCTGATCAATCTGATATGAATCCGTTCGACGTCATCGTCGTCGGAGCGGGACACTACCCAAGGCCGTGCCTGGTTTCTGGGGTGGAACGAGGAACGAAGTGCGGCCGGACTCATCCGGATCCATGGATCATTCGAGATCAGGCTGCTTCTGAACGCCCCCGGCCCATGCACCTCGACTGGGACAAACTGTGCCCTTTTGGCCCAGGATGTCCCGAGGAGAGGGAGGCGCTCTCGGGGCTCCCAGATTTTCGGACGCCTGAGAGAAGGCCGTACGTCGCTCCGCAGGCGTTCTGCACCTCCGGCACGAAGCATGCCCTCTCCCTACGACATGGTACCGTTCGTACCCGTTCCCACTGCCCCGGGAGATTTACGATGTCCGACCCGCTCGTCCTCATCCGACCCTTCGAAGAGCTTCGTCTCACCGCCGTCCCCGAGGTTGGGGGAAAGAATGCCTCTCTCGGAGAGATGATCGCCACGCTGGGTCGTCGGGGAGTCCGGGTGCCCCGCGGCTTCGCCACTACGGCGGCAGCCTATCGACTCTTCATCCGTGACAATGAGCTCGAGCCTCCGATCCGTTCCCTGCTCGCGGCGTGGGAGGCCGGAGAATCTTCCCTGTCCGAGGTCGGATCCCGGATCCGTAGCCTCATCCTCGAGGCGCCGCTCCCGGATCAGCTTGAAGATGGGATCCGGTCGGCCTATCGCTCCCTGAGCAAACGGGAGGGCCGAACCGAACTCGATGTAGCGGTCCGAAGCAGTGCCACGGCCGAAGACCTCCCCGAAGCAAGCTTCGCCGGGCAGCAGGAAAGCTTTCTCAATGTCGTGGGCGAAGGGGAACTCGTGGCCGCCTGCCGAAGATGCTTCGCGTCTCTCTTCACCGACCGGGCGATCACGTACCGGGAGGAGCGGGGGTTCGACCACATGGAGATCGCCCTCTCCGTCGGCGTGCAGACGATGGTCCGATCGGATGAGGGCAGCGCGGGCGTCCTCTTCACCCTGGATCCGGACACGGGCTTCCCCCGGGTCATCGTGATCTCGTCGTCCTGGGGGCTGGGGGAGTCGGTCGTGAAAGGGACGGTGAGCCCGGATCAATTCGTGGTCTTCGCCCCCCTGCTGGACCGGGAGGATGCATCACCGATCCTGGAGAGAGAGAGGGGGACCAAGAGGGAGAAGGTGGTCTATCATCCGGACGATCCGGGGGGGACGGTCTCGGTCCCGACCTCTCCAGAGGAGCGAGAGGCGCTCTCCCTCGACGACGAGGATGTGCTCACGCTTGCTCGGTGGGGGCGGGAGCTGGAGGCCCACTATGGCTATCCACTGGACATCGAGTGGGCGCGGGACGGCCGGGACGGGCGGCTCTACATCGTCCAGGCTCGACCCGAGACGGTTCACCAGCGGACGGGGGCCGTCGCCCTGCGCTCCTTCACCCTCGGCAGCCGGGGTGAGGTGATCGTCACCGGGACGGCGGTGGGCGACGCCATCGCCGTGGGCCGGGTATGCCGACTGGACAGCCCGAGTGAGATGGATCGCTTTTCGCCGGGGGACATCCTCGTCGCGGAACGCACCGACCCCGACTGGGGCCCGGTCCTGAACGTCGCCGGGGGCGTGATCACGGATCAGGGCGGTCGGACCAGCCATGCGGCCATCGTCAGCCGGGAGCTCGGGATTCCGGCGGTCGTCGGGGCGGGCAACGCCATGGAGGTCCTGAACGACGGAGAAGAGGTGACGCTCTCGTGTGCGGAGGGCGACCGGGGCTTCGTCTACCGGGGTCGACTGGACTTCGAGGCCGTCGAGCAGACGCTGGACGACCTTCCTGAAACCCGGACCCGCATCATGCTGAACCTGGGCAACCCCGCCGCCGCCTTTCGCTGGTGGCGTCTACCGGTGAAGGGGATCGGGCTCGCCAGGGTCGAGTTCATCATCGGAGAGATCATCAAGGTGCACCCCATGGCCCTCCTCCACCTCGACCGAGTCGATGCTGACGACCGTCGGGTGATCGAGGAGTTGACTCGGTCATACTCCGATCCGGCCGAGTACTTCGTGGACCTCCTGACTCGAGGAATCGGCAAGCTGGCAGCCCTCGGGCACCCCCACCCCGTGATCGTCCGCCTGAGCGACTTCAAGACGAACGAGTACGCCGGGCTTATCGGGGGGGAAGCCTTCGAGCCCGCCGAGGAGAACCCAATGCTCGGCTTCCGGGGGGCCTGCCGGTACTACAGCGACCGCTACCGAGCCGCCTTCGCCCTCGAATGCGAAGCGTTGCGGCGGGTGCGGTCCGGGCTGGGGTTCGAGAATGTGGTCGTGATGGTCCCCTTCTGCCGAACGCTGGGCGAGGCGGATCGGGTGCTCGAGGTGATGGCGGAGAATGGACTCGCGCGGGGTCGTGACGGGCTCGAGGTGTACATGATGTGCGAGGTCCCCTCGAACGTCACCCTGGCCGAGGAGTTCGCGGACCGGTTCGATGGGTTCTCGATCGGGTCCAACGACCTCACCCAGCTCGTACTCGGGGTGGACAGGGACTCGGGGGCGCCCGAACTGGTGCGAATCTTCGACGAAAGGGATCCGGCCGTGGTCCGGATGGTCCGGGAGGTCGTCAGCGGAGCCCATTCCAGGGGGATCCCCGTGGGGATCTGCGGACAGGCCCCCAGCGACCACCCCGAGTTTGCGGAGATCCTGGTGGAGGCCGGAATCGACTCCATGTCGCTGAACCCGGATAGCGTTCCCGCAGTGATTCGTCGGGTCGCAGAGCTGGAGGCCCGGGCTGGGGCGATCCCGTAGGGACTGCAGGCCACCGCAACCTCTGCTGCCATGAACTACTCCTTCGATCGAAAACGGACCATTCAGGAGAACGTTCGCCTGATCGCAAGAGGCCAACTCCGTGACGCGCTGAGTTTCATCGACGACCCTGACCTGGACGCCCACGCGACCGTCCACGAGGTGCGGAAGGCCGGGAAGAAGGTTCGCGCGCTACTCCGGCTGGTTCGGCTCGTGGCCGAGGACCTCTACGAACGGGAGAATGCGGCGATTCGCGATTCGGCGCGGCGGATCTCCGAGCTGCGGGACCTCACAGCGAATCTCGAGTCCGTAGATCTTCTGGAGAACCGATTCGAGACCGCTGTGGACGGGGAGATCTTCTCCCAACTCCGGACCGCGCTGGAAGCAAGGCGGGCTGCCCGCTCGGAGGATCTGGACCTCGAAGCTCGCCTCACCAGGGTACGCGAGGATCTCGCCTCCACTCTGGACCGCAGCAGGAGCTGGGTCGTCCCCGACGACGGCTTCGACGCTCTGGCCGGAGGACTCCGGAAGACGTATGGACGGGCCCTCCGGCGAATGCGCGAAGCCTTCGACGAGCCCTCCAGCGAGACCTGGCACGAGTGGCGAAAGCGGCTGAAGTACCACCGCTATCAGACGGTTCTCCTCACGGACATGTGGGAGGCCGTTCTGGCTGAGCGCGAGGAGCAGATACACGAACTCACTGATCTTCTCGGCGACGACAATGACCTTTCGGAGCTTCGCGAGGTGCTCCGCAAAGAGCCCGAGTGGTTGGACAACGAGGACTCGACGGTCGGACTCGTGGCCCTGATCGACCGTCTGCGGGCGGAACTCCAGGAGCGGACGCGGCCCCTTGCCCGCCGGGTGCTCGCCGAGAGTGCCGACGGACTGGTTGCACGCTATCGGACGTACTGGGATGCGTGGCAGGCTGAGCCCGACGACTTCGCGGAGGCGGATCCGGTCATCGAGCCGGGGCGATGATGCACCGAGGATTGGGATCGGTCGGCGTCTCGAGCCGGATCGGTCTGGAGTTGTCCACCGGTCCCTCCCCAGACTGGAATTCCCGGCGACCCCGTCCGCTGCGCTTCCCGCACGGCGGGCCTCGCCACTCTTTGCGCCCTCGCGACGCTCCTGGCTTCCCCCCATCTGGTCGCTTGCCAAGGAGCATCGGAGACCCTCGGGGAGTTTGCCGAGCCGCCGATCCTCGAGAACCTTTCGTCGGAGCCGAACACCGTGGAGGCGGAGTCCACGGCGGCCCCGGCCCGGCTCTCCCTGTTGCCGGAGGGCCGGACCCACGTGCTTGCCTACAATGGAAGCGCGCCGGGGCCCACGCTGGAGGTGGAGGAAGGCGACCGGGTCATCGCCTACTTCAGCGCCGCCCTCGTCCCTCAGCATTCGCGCCAGGTGGGGGAGATTCCAGGTCATGAACGTGGTGTTTCGGATGGTGAACTCGTTCTCGGGCCCGCCCGATCTTTCGTCGAGGTAGGAAGGTCCGGGCCCCGCCTCCCCTATCCACCCCGCGTCCGCCTGCGGCGGAATCACGTATCCGAGATGCTGGAGTGAATAGGAGGACGCCCAGGGCAGAGTGTCAGAGGGGGTGCGATCGGTCGGGTCTTCACGTTGCTGGGTCATGCGAATCTCCTCGTCGTGCATGGTTGGAGTGGCGGGGGACGAAGTGGCCGCCATCGACGTCCGGGGAGGAAACCTCCCGCACCGGCGCTGAATGACGGCGGGCCGCACCGTTCCCTTCTCCATCAAGTGCTCCTCCTTCCATGGGACCGCCCCCATTCCCGGCGCTGTGCGCCAGGATGGGGGCGGCGGTCGAGGAGGATTCCCGCGAGATTGAATCCGTTCAGCAGAGATTGAAGGACACCGCTTCCGGTGCGCACACTGAGTAGGCACGGGCCAGGACCCGCCAATCTCCATTGTTGTTCTTTCCAAAGGTAGTTTTCATCGTCATCGGGCCGATTTCACCGATTGGACCCTGTATGGGGCCGTAGATCACCAGCCGGTTCAAGACGACCGCGGTGGATTCTCGCAAGACGACCCGCTCGTTCGAGATTGAAATCGAGTCGACCGTAGCGAAGGCCCAGAGGTCCCCGAGTAGCTGCTCCCTCGACTCGACCACACCCCCCGGCGCGATCTCCACATACGATTCATCCGAGACGGCCAGGAGCAGCGACCCGTCCTGATCCAGGATCAGCGATTCCGTGATCTCCTGGCTCAGTTCGAGAAGCCTCGCCTCCTGATTGGACTGATCGACCGGGGGTGGAGCGGCCGATGGGGCTGATGGGACGTCGCTTGAGTCGCAGGCGGCGAGCGGAAGAGTCGCAAGGCCGCAGAAGACGAAGAACAGCGGGAGCCTGGGCATGGGAAGCCTCCGGGTCGGAGAGACGGAGCTCCGGGGGCGGCTGGTCGAGGCGGCCGGTGTCCCTGGAGGAGGGGGCAGCTCGCGCCCCTCGCTTCCACCCTGGCTGTGGGGCGTCAGCGCGGCGCCGTGGGGCGCGTCAGCCGTCCGTCAGTCGTCCTTCTGATGCTAGACATCTCCCTGTGTTGGAAATAGATGCGGCATGACGAGCCGCGCATCCATCTCCGTCCTCTGCCGGTCGAGGGTCACTCGAAGATCACGCATGACTGCGGCAAGGTCCGGATGGCGGGCCAGCTCACGTCCCAGGGGCTCGAGCTCCATCCAGTAGATTCCGATCCGGGGAGGATCCTCGATCCAGCGCATCCCACTGGTGCCGTGGTCCCGGAGCACCTGCAACGCGCCATCGAGATCGCCGTGCACCAGGGCTCGGACTGCCTGTCCCCGGGGAGGAGCGGTGAGCCCCTCGGCCTCCCAGCCTCCCAGGAGGATGTCAGGCTCGCGGATCAACTCCCGGGACCGTTCCAGGTCCCCCTCCAGACGAGCCACCAGCGCCCGGAACACGAGGGCCGCCGGCGCATCCCCCAACGGGCTGGCATTCAGCACCGTCTCGGCCTCCACCATGCGTCCCATGTCAGCGTGGTGCTGGGCTACGACCAGGTCCACGCCCGGATGGGGGACGGCCGCTGCCTGTAGGGTCCGGATCCGCGCCTCGGCCAGGTCGCTCCGGCCCCGGACCCGGTGCACCTGGGCCAGCAGGTACGCGGCCTCCGGGTGGTCGGGGGCGAGGGTCACCGCCCGTTCCAGCACCGCTTCGGATCGGTCCAGCGAGCCCAGGTCGAACAGGTACGAAGCCAGGTGCAGCAGACGGGTCACGGAAAAGGGATCCAGGTGCAGGGCTCTGGCCTGCCGAAGCACCGCCTGATCGAGGCGTCCCTCCAGGGCTTCGAGGATCGCGAGTCCCTCCCATGCCTCGGCCTGGTTCACATCCAGGGAAAGGGCCTCCAGGAAGCCTTCCTCCGCTCGACTACGATGTCCCGCCATGAGATGGCCCCAAGCGAGTTCCACCATGGCGTCGGCGAGGAAGGGGGCCCGCTCCACTGCCTGGGCGGCATAGTGAAGGACGGAGTCGCGCCGGATCGGGACCAGGGGCGCCGCGACGTTTCGGCGCCAGGTCCGGCTCATGCCCACGAAGCCGGGGGCATGGTCCGGATCCAGTGCGATGGCCCGCTGGAAGGCGTCCTGCGCAAGAGCGTACTTCTCCAGGTCGCCCTCGCCAGGTCGATTCAGATACTCTCGCCCCCGGAGGACCAGGTCGTAGACCTCCGGACTTCTCGTCTCCAGGTCGGCCAGACGTGTGGCTCCGGGCCCGAGGCGCTGGGCCAGGGCCTCGGCGACCCGCCCGGTGATCTCGTCGTTCAGGCGGAAGACGTCGATCAGGTCCCGGTCGAAGGCGTCGGCCCAGAGCTGCTCATCCGCCTGGGCGTCGATGAGGTGTACGGTGATCCGGACCCGGTCACCGTCCGGGCGTGCACTTCCCGCCAGCAGGTAGGGCACCTGCAGTTCGTCGCCGATGCGGGGCGCCGGCAACTCGGATCCCCGATAGCGCATCACCGAGGTCCGGGAGATCACCCGGAGACCCTCGATGCGGGAGAGCGCGGTGATGAGATCCTCGGTGATTCCGTCGGCCAGGTATTCCTGGTCCGGGTCCGGACCCCCGTTTTCGAAGGGGAGCACGGCGATGCCGCTGGCCGCCGCCGGGCGGAAGCCCTCCAGATCGGAGAGGGTTGAGCCGACGCTCTCGGTGTCTCCCCGGGCCGAGGCGAGGGCGATGGCCAGGATTCCCACAGCGGTGACCAATGCGCCTCCCGCCAGGGCGGGGGGCAAGCGCATTCGGTGTCGGCGAGAGGGGGGGCGGGCTTCGGGGGAGGGGGCGAACCCCGGTCCCTGGGCCTCCGGTGCTTCGTGGTCGGGCGCGTGGGGATCGGTGCGCGCGGGTACCTTCGCAGGTCGCCGCCTCTCATGGTGCGCCTCCATCCGCCCGCTTCGGATCTCCTCCACGAGGGTCAGGGTGTCCTGGAGCGGCTCGACCTCCAGCTCGAGCCGGATCCGCTCCGCGTAGCGTTCGAAGTGCCGAATCGCCTCGGCGCGGTGGCCGGCCTGGGCCAGTGCGGCGATCAGGGAGTGTTGGGCCTCGTCGTCCAGCGGATCCCCAGAGGCCCAGGTGCGGGCCACCGCCAGCGTCGCGGCGGGGTCCCCGGCGGCGATACGCGCGCCGTGCACTCTGCGGCACAGCTGCCTGAAGCTCCGCTCGAGCCGGGAGCGCCAGCCGTCGGTCCAGCCCTGGAAGGTCCGCCCGACCCCGAGGTGAACGCCGTCCAGGAAGGGGCCTGGATAGTGGTCGAGGGCGGTGTCGTCGTCCCGTGCCTCTACCTGGCGCAGGAAGTCCAGCGCGTCCACCTGAAGGTCATCGGTGGCCTCCAGCGTATCGCCGTTCACGCGGAGCCACCCCTCGCTCAGAGTACGGCGAAGCTCATAGAGGGCTTGCCGGAGGGAGTGACGTGCCCGCTCGGGCAAGCGGTCCGGCCAGAGCACCGCCACCGCCTCGTCCCGGGTGATTCGGCGCTCCATGGCCAGAAGCAGCAGCAGGGCGGCGCGGGTGGGCTGGGAGGGGAGGTCACGTTCCTCCACTTCGCCCTGGGAGACCCGGAGGCCACCCAGCACTTCGACACGGACCTTGGTCGAGCTCATCCTTCGCAAGGGTTGGTCGGAGACAGGGCTCCGGCGAGAGAAGGGCCAAACCTGCAAGAAGGAAAATCCCTACGGAAACGTAGGTCGCGGAGGGTGAACGCGGCAAGCACGGGCCGACCGGGGACCAGGCGACCCTCCCAATGCCTCGAACACTGGGAGGATGAACCTGCTGGGGGCGCTCGGCTCGTCAGACAGGGACGTGCGCGAGCTTCCGGATCCCAGTAGCGGCGGGCGCGAAGCCGGTCACGGGTCAGCGTCCCCGGCTGGCTTCGGTCCCTTCCATGTGCTCGTACTCGTGGAGGCGGTTGTAGAGGGTTCGTACGCTCACGCCCAGAACCTCGGCGGTCCGGTCCTTCCTCCCCTCCATGTGGGCGAGGGTCATCAGGATGAGCTGCCGTTCCGCCTCCCGGATGCTGGTCTCCACCGGGATGCGGATGGCTCGTGCGCCGGGTGCCGAGTCCAGGCGGGGAGAACCAACAACCTCTTCTGGAATCGAGGTCACCTCGATTTCCGGACCTTCCGAAAGCAGGAAGGCGGTGTAGAGGGCGTTGCGCAGCTCCCGGACGTTCCCGGGCCACTCGTAGCTCTGAAGCATGTCGATGGCCTCGGCACCGATGGACTTCCCCCGCCCCTCCCGATCCCCGATCTCCTCCAGTATGGCCTGCGCCAGATGGGGCAGGTCGTCCAGCCGCTCCCGGAGGGGAGGGACTTCCAGCTCCATGGTCCTCAACCGGTAGTAGAGGTCCATTCGAAGCTTTCCTTCCGCCACGGCCGCGAGCGGTGGGCGGTTGGTCGTGGCCACGATTCGGACGTCCACCACTGTGGAGTTCTCCGCGCCTACCCGCACCACCGTCCCGCTTTCCAGGACGCGAAGCAGCTTGACCTGGAGTTCCGTGGGCATCTCCGTGATCTCGTCCAGGAGCAGGGTCCCACCGTGGGCCTGCTCGAAGAGGCCGCGGTGCCGGCGCAAAGCACCCGAGAAGCTTCCCTTCTCGTGCCCGAAGATCTGGCTCTCCATGAGGGTGGCCGAGATCGCCGCACAGTTCACGGCCACGAACGCCTCGTCTCGGCGAGGACTGAGGTCGTGGATCGTCCGGGCTACTCTTTCCTTCCCGGAGCCGCTCTCTCCGGCCACGAGGACCGAGGCCCTGCTCGGGGCTACACGGGAGATCAGGTGATACAGCCTCTGCATTCGCGGAGAGGATCCCTCGAGGAGGCTGAACCGTGCATCCTTCGACCGACTCCGCTCCGCCGCCGGATCTCGGGTCTGGATCAACGACCTGGCCACCCCCTCCAGGATGGCCTGCACCCGTTCCGCCTCGAGGGGGTCTCCCAGCGAGGTGAGAAAGGGCGACATGGACTCCGCCTGGGCGTCGTCCTGGGACTGCTTTCCTTTCGCGCCGGGACCCACCAGCACGGCAGAACCTGCCGCCGACCTGCCGATCTGATCCAGCATCGCCTGCCTCGTCCGTCCTCCGAAGCAGCAGTCAAGGAAGAGGAGGTCCGGGAACCGGGATTCCATCTGGCTGAGGCCGGCCTCAGCGCTCCTCGCCATGGAGACGCTGAAGGCCTGGGCGCGGGCGGCCTCTGCCAGGTCCCTTCTGGCATCTTCATCTCGAACCACGATCAAGGCATGGGGCATGTGGGGATCTCGTCGTTGGAAGATGAAGAAGGGAGAACGGGCGCCACTCCTCGAAGGCGGGATCCGTCGAACGCTGCTGACGAAATGCAGTGACCCCAGCATCGGGGGGCCGTGCAGCCGGCGTCGCAGGAGGAAACGGCCAACCTGCCGGGGAAGGGACGATCGTCCGTCACCCCCGGGTCCATGTAATGTGAGCCGAGAGTAGGGGGGGTACCATCGTCCGGTCGTAGGATTTCCGGATCACACTCGAAGGAACCACGTCCTAGGAGGGCCCTCACCCGAAAGAATCAGGTCGAACGCCTGAATCTCCTCTCCCGAGGCTCCCCCGCTCCAGGTGGCAAGACCCTGATGCCGTGCTCACTCCGGTGGACTCTCTTTCTGGTGGACAGCCCCCCTCGTCTGACATTAAAATGACAAAGCGGGCCGGTTTGGTTTCGCTGAGAGCCCGGCCTTCCAAGATGAGTAGCGGGATGAGGAACGGTGACTCGACGCGGAGGAGGAACGATGAAACACGCTGCGAAGCTGACGATGGCCCTCCTTGGGGCCGCGGTCCTCACAATGGCCTGCGAGGAACCGCCGGCGGCCGATCCCGACTCCGATGTCGCCGTTCAGCCGGGGGAGGAGCCCCACGAGCCCGAGCTCGACGAACTGGGAGAGGTGGCCTTTCAGGTCACCTGCGAAGATGAGGTACGCCGGGACTTCGACCGGGCAGTGGCCCTGGTACATCACATGATGTATGCGGAGGCCCAGGGCGTCTTCCAGGAGATCAGCCAGACGGATGCTCAGTGCGCCATGGCCCACTGGGGGATCGCCAAGACCCTCTTCCAACCCATGTGGCCCTCCCGGCCCGGCGTGTCGGAGCGGGAACGGGGCTGGGAGCACGTCCAGACGGCCCGGGAATTGGGTCCGGGAAGTGAGCACGAGGCGGCCCTCCTCGACGCCGCCGCGGCATTCTTCCAGGATCCGGAGGTGGACGAGTACTGGCCCCGGATCGAGCGCTGGGCCAGCGCCATGGAGGAGGCCTACCAGGCCCATCCGGACGACAATGAGGTGGCCGCCTTCTACGGGCTCGCGGTCATGGCTCGGGGACAGACCACCGACGACCCGGTGGGCCACAACGCCCAGGCCGCGGAGATCCTGGCCCAGATCCTGGAACGGGAGCCCCTGCATCCGGGGGCGATCCACT
The DNA here is from genome assembly GCA_007121555.1 of Gemmatimonadota bacterium. GTDB lineage: Bacteria > Gemmatimonadota > Gemmatimonadetes > Longimicrobiales > Gaopeijiaceae > PWLA01. The sequence goes on from SKKH01000095.1 coordinate 14,542, forward strand.
ACACGATCCACGCCGACGACGTCACGGGCCGGGCATCGGAGAACCTCGAGGTGGTGGACCGGTACAGTGAGATCGCTCCCCAGACCCCCCATGCGCTTCACATGCCCAGCCACATCCATGTGCGCCTGGGCAACTGGCCCGAGGTCATCGAGTGGAACCGGCAGTCTGCCGAGGCCGCGCTACGCCATCCGGTAGGGGACGCCGTCTCCTTCCACTACATCCATGCCCTGGACTACAAACTCTATGGGCACCTGCAGCGGGGCAACGACGAGCAGGCCCGGGCGGTTCTGGATGACGCCCTCTCCACCGGACCGTACCAGGAGGACTTCAACAGTGCGTTTCACCTGGCCATCATGCCCGCCCGCTTCGCCGTAGAACGCCGCGCCTGGGACGAGGCCGCCGAACTGGAGCCCAGGGAGCCGAACTACCTCGAATGGGACCGGTACTTCTGGCCCGAGGCGCTGAGCTGGTACGCTCGTGGGCTCGGGGCCGTGCATACCGGAGATCTGGAGGAAGCCCAGAGGGCGGAAGCCCGGATGATCGAACTGCGCGACGCGGCCTCGGAGGCCGGTGAAGCGGCCTTCTCCACCTACATCGAGGTGGACCGCCTCATCCTGAGCGGACGGATCTCCCATGCCCAGGGCGATTCGGACCGGGCCGTGGCTCTGACTCGGGAGGCGGCGGAGCTGGAGCAGACGGTGGAGAAGCACCCCATCACCCCTGGCGCCCTGCTCCCACCCTATGAGGCCAAGGGGGATCTACTGGCGGAGCTGGATCGGCCCGCCGAGGCGTTGGCCGCCTACGAGGCCGGCCTCGATGTGTGGCCGAAGCGCTACCACAGCCTCCTCGGCGCCGCTCGTGCGGCCCAGGAGGCCGGTGAATCGGAACGGGCTCAAGAGCACTACGCCACCCTGGTGGACGTCGCCGACGAGGAGGCGAGGGACAGAGACGGCGTCGAGGAAGCCAGGGTGAGGGTGACGAACGACTGAACCCGCGAAGAGATCTCGATGGAGGAACTCCGAAACAGGAATGCGATTCTGACCGGCGCCTCCAGAGGCCTGGGTGTGCACCTCGCCCGGGCCCTGGCCCGTGAAGGTGTCAACCTGGCCCTGGCTGCCCGCTCTTCCGGGGCCCTGGAGGAGGTACGTGATGAAGTGATCGCGCTGGGGGTGGATGCGCTGAGTTGTAGGACGGACCTTACCGAAAAGGGGGAGGTCGAGAATCTGGCGGACGCGGCGGAGCGCCGGCTCGGACCCATCGACATTCTGGTGAACAACGCTGGGGTGCAGTTGTCCGCTCCCTTCCAGGACTATCCGCCGGAACGCGTGGAGCGAGCGGTGCGGGTGAACCTCCTCGCTCCCATGCTGCTGACCCGGGCGGTGCTCCCCGGCATGGTCCGGCGAGGTCGGGGGCAGGTGGTGAACATGTCGTCGCTGGCGGGCAAGATCGGCCTGCCCTTCTCGGCTCCCTACGGCGCCACCAAGGCCGGCCTGATCATGTTCACTCACTGTCTGCGTGCGGAGCTGGAGGATACCGGGGTGGGAGCCTCCGTGATCTGTCCCGGGTTCGTCGCGGAAGACGGCATGTACGCCCGGACACGGGAGGAGGTCGGCCCGGCCCCGAAATTACTGAGCCCCACCACCCCCCGAAGGGTCACCCGCGCCGTGCTCCGGGCCATCCGGCACGACGTGGCCGAGCAGCTCGTGAACCCCATCCCCCCGCGCCCACTGAGCGTCCTGCGGGAGATCATTCCTGGGAGCACCCCCTGGCTGCATCGGACTCTGGGAAGCACCCGCTTCGTCCGGACTCTGGCTCGAGGGGCGTGAGCATGGGTGGCCCATGAAGGGACTCCGCGCCGTAGTCCCAGCGGCGGGTCGAGGGAGTCGGCTTCGGGCCCGAACCGGGGGGGGACCGAAGGGCCTGGTCCAGGTGGCGGGCCGCCCCCTCCTCGCCCACGTTCTGGATCGTTTGGTGGAGCTGGACGCTTCCGCCGTGAGCGTGGTAGTCAGCTCGGGGGATGAGGCGATCCGACGGTGCTTCGGCGCCGAGTGGCGGGGCCGTCCCCTCCGTTACGTGGAGCAGGGCGAGCCCCTGGGTCTGGCCCACGCCGTGGCCCTGGGGGCGCAGGGGTGTCAGGACTCCTTTCTCGTGATGCACGGGGATGTCGTGTTCGCTCCCGGTGTGGAGCTCCATCCCGTAATCGATCGCTTCGAGCGGGGTGATGTGGCCGCGTGCCTCCTGATCGAGCGCCGTGAACCCGAGCGGGTCGGTCGCGGAGCGGTCCACGTCGACGACGAGGGTCGGGTCCGTGGATTGATGGAGTACCCGGGGACGGAGGAGCAGCGTTGGGGTCGGGTCGCGGCGGGTTTCTACGCCTTCGGGCCCGAAATCCGGGAGGCACTGGATTCGGTGGAGCCTTCACCTGCAGGAGAGCTGGAGCTGCCGGCCGCGGTGCGCCGACTCCTGGAGTGGGGCCACGGGGTGGCCGCCGTCGACCTGGAGGGAGAACGGGTCAACGTGAACACTCCCGTAGACCTGGATCGAGCCGAGCGCCTCCTGCGAACGTGAGCGCCGGGGTGCAGTACCGCCCAGATCGGCCCGGATCTCAATCCGAACCAGGGAGGACCGAGCTCAGATACGCGACGGTGGCACTCAGAAAGGCCGCGGCACCGAGGAGCTCGATCGACTCCTCGACGAGGCTGTCCATGAGGTAGAACCTGACGAACCCCCACCCCTCCTCGGTGTCCCACGCACTCCAGAAGGCCCCGAGCTCATCGTCACCGAGGAGCAGGGAAATCCTGTACAGTACCCTGCCCGCCTCACTGTAGAGGTTCGTTCCGATCACCGAGGAGAAGGCCGTGCCCACGAAGGAGAGGGATACCGCGACCGCATAGCTCACGAATGCCACGATCAGATAGCGGCGCCCGCGAAGGTTGGCTTTGAGTACGTGGTGGTATCTCGCCACCGCGTAGAGCGGTATCGATGCGAGGACCCCGAAGTAGAGCAGTTCCGAGAGGGTGCCGAAGACGCCCCCATCGTCCTCACCGAACGCGACTCGCACGTAGCTGCGCAGGGTGTGTCGGGGATCGCCGGCGTCCTCGATCAGCATGAGGAGGAGGGCGATGGCGATGAGACCCCAGAAGGCGAACTCCGAACGACGCCCGCTGGCGGGTTCCGGGGCTTCCGGAGGAACGAATGCCCGGCCCGCAATGAACGCGGCGATCAGGGCGGCGCTGCCGAGGCAGAGCCACTGCATGATTTCGGCCGGTCCTCCATTTCGAAACCAGTGCTGGAAGAAGAAGGGCTCGGCGTCGAAGAAGAACGCTTCCGATGGGATCGCGAGCAGGGTTTCCCGCAGACCGAAGACGTTCCTCAGGTCGATCAGGTAGAATCCGAGCCAGGCGAAGACAAGGGAAATCCCTGCGAAAAGGAAGATGTACCTTGCCGCCCGCTCGGAACCCGCCCTCCCGCGGCCGCCTATGCCGGCCTCCCCGTCCGGATCGTGACGCGCTTCATCGCAGCTCCTCCCGGGCCCGCTCCACTTGCTCCACGAGGGCCTTCCTCACCCGGCTGGAGGTCCGAGCCTCCTCGGGGAATGGAATTCGGAGGCTTCGCATCCCCTCCGCCGTGCGGATGCGGAGGTGGTAGCCGAGCCGGTCCACGGCCCTCATCCGTACTTCCTCCACCTCCTGGACTCCCTTCCACCGTGCCAGAATCACGAGGGCGTCGGCGTGATCCTCGTTCATGTGCTGGAGGATCCCGGCGGCGGCATCCCTGAGGGGATCGGGGCTCGCGTCACGGTAGTCCTCCTCGGCGACCCAGCCCATGACACCGAACCCGCCCACGTAGTAGATCTCCTGGACCTCCATCCTTCGAAAGTGGAAGTCGGGGTAATCGACCCAGTAGCCGGCGTCGGAGTGCCGCTCCAGGTAGATCTCCCGAACCACCTCCGTCTCCTCGGGGGAGGTGGCCGCCATGGGACCCATGAGGGTGACCCGGGCCAGCCCCAGAGCGTTCCGGTCTTCGGCCTCGGGCTCGGCGACCAGGAGGGAGGCCCGATCGTCCGCCTTCAGGTTCCGGGTATGGACGGCGAGATCGCTGACCAGGACCAGGGGACGCCCCGCCGGGTCCAGGGCGTAGGGCATGAGAGAGGCGAAGGGGAAGCCCGGATGGCGCCGGGATCGGGTGGCCAGGGTCCCCTCCTGCGCACGAGTGAGGAGGGTCCGGGCGCGCTCCGCATGACTGGGCTCGGGGATCTCGTCGCCGTCATCCGATGCGTCAGTGTAGCCGTGATGTTTCGGGCTCTCTTCCGTCATACGTCACCTGGGGTTGGGCCTCCGAGGCGGGTCGGCCGCGAGGGCTCCGGGGGTGGTTGGGGCGTCGTGCCGATCGGCATGCGGACCGAGGATTCCGTGCTCGGTCCCTCGATCAACCTGTGAGAAGCCCGGGTCTACGGCAAACCTCGTCGCGGACCTGCCGGCCGCGATCGACCGGCAGGCGGAAGGGGGCCGGGTTCGCCTCTACTCCCTCTGGGCGATACCCGGCAAAACCCCATCAGACGAGCTTTGTCCACTAGATGCAGTCAGAGGAGGACCGGCTCTCCCGGGGCCGAACGAATGTTCGTCCTATCCGGTGTGAGCCGTGTATTTTCACCGAGAGTGTCATGAATCGATTCATATTGAGTATAGCCCTGGTCACGATCCTGGCGGCCTGCGGATCCGATGCCGAATCGCGCGAAGACCTGGAAAGCGAGGCGGTGGGCGACACGGTCCTGCATACCGAGGCCTCGCAACCGGCTCCGGCGCAGCCCCCGCGAACCACCTCGGCCGAATCCCCGCGATCCGCTCCGGCCGAACCCGTGCGGACCGCTTCTGAGCAGCCGGTGCGGGCGATCGAGTCCGGAACGCTGCTTACCTTCGAGGTCAGGGAACACGTCTCCACATCGTCCCACGACGCCGGCGACAGCTTTTCCCTGGTGCTCGTGAATGCGGTCGCAGGCCCTGGGCAAGCCCTCCTCCCGGCGGGGTCCTCCGCTCGAGGCCGGGTCACCGAATCGCACTCGAGCAGCGGCCCTGACGACCAGTCCCTCCTCGGCCTTCGGGTCGTTTCGGTCGAGGCCGGCGGATCCCAGAGGGAGGTCCTGGGCGAAGTCCAGTCCGCCGATATCGAGAGTTCCACACGGGACAGTGGGACCCGGACGGCGGCCACCATCGCCACCGGGACCGCCGCAGGGGCGATCATCGGCCAGGTCCTGGGTCGGGATACCCGTTCCACGGTGACGGGCGCCGCAGTTGGGACGGCCGTCGGGGTGGGTGTCGCCCTCACCACCCGCGGTGGACATGCTGAACTTCCCGTAGGCTCCCGGATCGTGGTCCGGCTGAGCCAAGACCTGATCTTCTGAAGGAGTCCCGATGAAACATCAGCTTAAGCTGGTTTCAGTAAGACTGAATAGAGTTTGGTTCCCCGCAATCGCTCTGATGATGGCGCCCCTCTGGCTCTTCGCCGGTGAGGCCCAGGCCCAGGTGGGTCTGGCGGGAGAAGGACGAGTGGGCGTCACCTTCCCACAGGGGGACCTTTCCGACGCCAATGCAGAGGCCGGGATCTCACTTGGTGCTGAGCTGCAGGTGAACTTTCGCCGAAACCTGACCGCGTATGCGGGCCTCCAGCGCCACACATTCAACTGCGACGACGGTTGTACCCTGGCGGACAACCCCAGAAGCACAGGGGTCGGAGCCGGCCTGAAGTACATCTTCCACAACCCGGGAGACGTCCTGGCCTGGGGCCGGGGAGGCGTGGTCGCCAACACCTTCAGCAGCGATGCCGGATCCGGGGATCGGGAGATCGGATTCGAGCTGGGTGTGGGAGCGGACCTGCCGGTAGCGGACCGACTCTACCTGGTTCCGAACATCGGCTTCGTGAGCCACGACGCGGGGATCGGGTTCAGGGCCAACTTCTTCACGCTGGGTGTGGGAGTTCACTACCACCTGAGGTAGAGAGACTCCCGCGGCCCTCCCGGGCCGTCGAATCACCCTCCCGTCGCGGATCGGCCGCGAGAGCGCGGAAGCCGGTCGCGGCGGGGGGGATCCGCATGGCGGGGCTGGATCTAGGACTGGCTTCCGGGCGCTGGAGCCTTCTCTACTCCGAGTCCTCGGCGTCCCGCCGGTGGGCGTAGGCGGCGATCTGCAGGCGAGAGTTCAGAGTGAGCTTCTCCATGATGTTTCGCAGATGGCTCTTCACCGTGTGGACCGAGATGTGAAGCCGTTTCCCGATGGCTTTGTTGCTCAGTCCTTCCGCGATGAGGTTGATGACCTCCCGTTCCCGCGGCGTCATCCGCACGCCGTCGTGGTCGTTCGATACGCCGGCCGCAACGACGTGCTTCGCAATCTCGGAGAAGAGCGTCGCGGTCATCTGATCCGGCAACACCTTGAGTCCCTTCGCCACCGACCGGATGGTCTCCAGGACGACATCGAGGCGGGCGTCCTTCATAATGAATCCGGAGACGCCGGCGCTGACGAACTCCTGGAGCTCCTCATGTGCCGGCAGCAGATCCATCACGATGACTTTGGCTTGCGGAAAGTCTTCCATGACGCCCCGAGCCACGCGGAGGCTGTCTCCATTCTCGAGCCCGAGATCCAGGAGCACCACATGGGGACTTGCTTCCCGCAACATGGTTCCGTGGCCGTTCGACGGCTCGGCGATGACCTGAATGTCCGGGGCTCGATTGAGGAGCGAAGTGAGGGCTTCCCGGACCAGTCGGTTGTCCTCGATCAGGGCCACGGTGATCACCTCGCCCTGATGGCTGGCGGACTCCGACGGCTGGTCTGGGATCGCTCCTGACACTTCAACCATTTCTAGCCTTCCGTCGATCGGAGAGGATGCGGGGGAACCGGGTGGAATCAAAATCCATTCCGGCCCGGCCCGCCGGCAACGCACGGATGATCATCACGTGCGAAATACGGTACCGGAATATAGCAGGGAGATCCAGGAATTGCTGAGGCCGCGGGGTCGGAGCTCTCGGACGTTCCCTGGTTCGAGGCAAGCGCCCCCTCACTCGAACCCCTCCTTCATGGATCCTCACCGACGGCACTCAACGGATCCCCCTTCTCCTGCGGCAGCCAGCTTCGGAACGCCTCTCCGTAGATGTGCCAGACGGTCACGAAGAGGGCCGCCACGATGGGGCCTACGATGAAGCCCACCACCCCGAACAGCAGGATTCCCCCCAGGGTGCTGATGAGAATCAGGAGGTCCGACATCCGGGCATCGCGTCCGATGAGCCGTGGCCGGAGGAAGTTGTCGATGCTGCTCACCACGATCGCGCACCAGATCAACAACCCGACGCCGGCTGCCACATCTCCCATCAGGAAGAGATAGACGACCGCCGGAAACCAGATGAGGCCGGCCCCTATGGCAGGTATGATGGAGAGCACCACCATCACCGTTCCCCAGAAGGCGGGACCAGGAACCCCGGCCGCCCAGAAGGCCAGCCCTGCCACGCCCCCCTGGATCATGCCGATGAGCAGCGATCCCCGGACAGTGGCCCGGGTCACCGAGACGAAGCGCTCCAGGAGCTCCTCCTTCTGCCCCGGTTCCAGGGGAATGTAGTGGAGGATCGTCCGGAGGATGATGGGCCCGTCCACCAGGAAGTAGAAGAGGGCGAAGCAGAGGACGAAGAGTTGGAGGAGAAAGCTCAGCGTTCCCCGGGTGGCGGCGGCAAGAACCCCCATGAGGAGCGGCCCGGTCCTGCCCGCCGCCTCCCGGGCCTGCGCCACGAGTTCCCCGCCTTCCGGCAGAAAGCGGTCCGCGAAGGGGATCCGCGCGATCAGAGCGCCGACCTCCGCCCTCCGGCCCTCCTCCTGAAACCACGCTTCCGCTCCCTGGCTGATCTGGACCGCTTCGGTGGTCACCAGGGTCAGGAAGCCGGCCAGAGGAAGACCCACGAGGAGGAGCAGGATCACGAGGGTGAGCGCCCCGGCCCGCCGCGGACCCGTCCGCACCTCGATCCATCCGTAGAGTGGGTAGGCGAGGCCGGCGAAGACGGCGGCCAGGAGGATCGCCAGGAAGAACGGGCGGATCACCAGGAAGAAGACGACCGAGATCCCCAGCGCCAGCGCGAGGAGAAACGCCTGTTGGAAACGGAGGGCGCCCGCGCGAGCATGGGGCGCGCGTTGCGCGTTCATGGGGTCAGAGCCTGCTCCAGCGCGAGGGCCAGATCTTCCGCCAGGACCGCCAGTCCGGCGTCCAGGAGCCTCACCAGCCCGTCAAAATCCCCGACGGCCCAGCTCCCTTCCGTCACCTCGGTCGTGCCTCGAGCGAGAACGGCTCCATCCCGCGTGCGAAGGATCTCCCAGTTCGCCAGGAGGTGCGCCGTCCCCTCACCGGTCCCCGAGCCCTCCGGGACAAGGCCCTCGAAGCGCAGGATGTGCAGCTGGATCAGGTGATCCGGAGAGGCCCCCGCCGGCCAGGGCGCGGCCTCTACCCGGTGGCGGGCCATGGGCCCGACCAGAAGATGTCCCACCACGGTCCGGTTGATGGCCCGGCCCAGATCCTCGCCCCACCGGTGGTATTCGGAAAACTCGATCTGGTGGACTCCCCGCCGGACTACGATGAAGGGGGTCCCGAGATAATCGGCCAGCCTCGGGGAACGAAGGCCGATGAGGTGCGCGTCGGAATTCGGCTCCGTCCGCTCCGCTGACGGGCCCGCCAGCGCCGAGGGTCCCCCAGACCCCAGCACATAATGCTGCTGGGGCGGCACGTCCCGACTCAGGCTGAAGCACCCCGCCAGCGTCAGGAGGGCGACGAAGAGAAGGAGTCGAATGGTCCGGTTCCTGGTCTGAGTCGGCACGGGGCTACCTCCTGGGCGGGTTGGTCCCGCGGATCAGCATGTCGGGATTGCGCTCGAGTGTGATCACGAGGGTGCGGAGGGCTTCAGACGCCTCCCTGAGGCCGATGAGCGTCTGCTCCATCTCGTATCCGATTCCTGATTCGGTCGTCATCAGCCCCTGGGTCTCTTCGATGGTCCTTCTGGCGGCCTGCATGGTGGCGGTGGTCTCCCTCAGGGTCTCTTCCATCCCGGCCTGGAGGGGGCCCATGGCTTCGCCCAGGCGATCGCTCAGCTCCTCGAACTCGGTGAGCGTGCGGCTGAACTGCTGGGCCATGCCCGGGACTTCGTTGATGGCGGCCTGCAGCTCCGGAGACCCCACGAGCCCTTCCACCGCCTGGGCCGACGCCACCACCGCAGCGTTGAGCCCCTGCATGTCCACCTCCTCCAACATCTCATTCACTCGGAAGAGGATCTGGAGGACGTCGGCCACCAGGCTCCCCGCCTCCGTACCGAAGACGGCCAGGAGGGACGGGGCCGTGGGGATTTCGGGGTGGATGTTCTGCCTGGCCACCCTCGTGGGCGGAGCCGAGTCGGGGCGATAGGTGAGTTCGATATAGAGGATCCCGGTGACGAGGCTCTCCATCTGGAGCTGGGCCCGAAGCCCATCGGCGATCTGCCGCTCGAGCACCTCAGCCTCGTTCAGGTGAAGGAACTCCCCGACCGCCGTGGTGAGGCGCGTCAGGTCGATCTCGAACTCCACCGGAACCAGAAACGTCTTGTCCTCCTGATTGATCTGGATCAGAAGCTCCGACACGGTACCCACCGGCACCCCCTGGAACTTCACGGCGGCGCCCCGCTCCAGGCCGTTGACCGACTCCTGGAAATAGCTGATGAAGGTGGACCGGTCTCCAAACCAGGCCCGCGACGCCAGCGTGACCACGCCAAGAACGGTCAGGGCGATGGCGCCGATCATGAAGAGTCCGATGGCGGTGGGGTTGGCACGGACGCTCATGGGCCGTCTCTCCGTCCCGGGGCCTTCCGATCATCGGAGGCTCCGGGCTCATCGGGCGAACCCTCGCCGCTGCTTCGTGTCATGAACCGGCGGACCTCGTCACTGGGAGGGGTCTCCCGCAGGTCCTGGGGCGTTCCCGTGGCTGTCATGGTTTTTTCCTTGATGTCCAGGAAGATCGCCCGATCCGCAATCTTGAAGATGCTGTCCAGATCGTGACTCACCACGACGATCGTGGTGCCGAAGCTGTCGCGGAGCTGAAGGATGAGGTCGTCCAGACGGCTGGCCGTGATGGGGTCCAGCCCGGAGGAGGGCTCGTCGAAGAAGAGCACATCCGGGTCCAGCGCCGTGGCCCGTGCCAGCGCGGCGCGCTTTCGCATTCCGCCGCTGATCTCGGCGGGGTAGAATGCCTCGAACCCGCGGAGGCCCACGAGGGCCAGCTTGAGGGCGACCATCTCACCCACCGACCGGGCATCCAGCTCCGTGTACTCCTCCAGGGGCAGGGCCACGTTCTCCGCCAGGGTCAGGCCGCTCCACAGCGCACCGTTCTGGTACAGGACGCCCATGCGCCGGAGGATTCCCTTCCGGGTCCGTTCATCCGCCTCGAGGAAGTCTTCTCCCTCGAACAGTATCGAGCCCTCCGCAGGCGCCTTGAGGCCGATGAGGTGCTTCAGCAGGGTGCTCTTCCCACTTCCGCTGCCGCCCATGATCACGAAGATCTCTCCCCGGTGAACCTGGAAGTTCAGGTCTTCCATCACGACGAGGGGGCCGTACCTCATGGTGAGTCCTCGCACCTCGATGGGCGCGGCGGCGTCAACGGTGGGGGGCCCTCCGTTCGTTTTCCGATCCCGCGCGGAAGAGATGTTCATCAGACGTTCAGAAGGACGGCGAGCCAGTCGATCACGGCGTTTGCCCCGATGATGAGTGTGATTCCCAGGACCACGGCAGAGGTGGCGGCCTTGCCCACCGCTGCGGCGTCGCCTCCGGTCTGCATTCCCTTCATGCACCCGGACAACCCGATGATCAGGCCGAAGACGGTCCCCTTGAAGACGCCCAGGAGTCCGTCGGAGAGGGTCACCGCCTGCATCAGACCGCCCATGAACTGGGTGACGCTCAGGTCCAACACCGTGAGGGCCACCACCATCCCGCCCAGGATCCCGATGAACCCGGCGTAGATGGAGAGGAGGGGCATCGTGACCAGGAGTCCCAGGACCCGAGGCATGACCAGGTGGTCGACGGGGGAGATCCCCAGGGTCCGATATGCGTCGATCTCTTCGGTGATCTTCATGCTGCCCAACTCCGCTGCGAAGGCGGCCCCGGTGCGACCGGCCATGATGATCCCCGTCATAAGCGCCGCCATCTCCCTCAGCATTCCGTATCCCACCAGGTAGGACACGAAGTAACCGGCCCCGAATCGGCGCAGGACCACCGCGCCCAGAAAGGAGATGATCATCCCCACAAGGAAGGCGATCAGGGTGACGATGGGCAGCGCCCCGGAGCTGTTCGACTGCACGACGACCCAGAAGTCCCGCCACCGCATCCGGAACCGGCGCAGGATCAGGCGGCGGAAGCTGTCGGTGACCTC
>SKKH01000292.1 GCA_007121555.1 Gemmatimonadota bacterium
CACAGCGCGGATGGTACTGCCGGGGAGACCCGGTGGGAGAGTACGTCGCCGCCGACCTTCCTCTACTTCAACGACCCCCTCAGGCCTCGCCTCAGGGGGTCGTTGTCTTTGGGGGCGCGTCGTTTTTGTCCTTCGGGACGGCTCGTTGCCCTTGGGGACGGCTCGTGCGCATTGGGGGGGGTGGTGGTCGTCGTCAGGGGCCGATCTGAAGTCCGGCTCTACCGGGGGTGAAGGCTCCGCAGCAGCTTCCGAGTCGTCTCACCAGGGTCCGGTGAGGCCATGATCGCCCCCAGCACGGCCACCCCTGCCGCACCGGTGCCGGCCAGCTCCCGGGCCCGATCCGGGGTGATCCCACCGATGCCCACGACCGGGATCTGAACCGCAGCGGCCACCCGGGCGAGCCCGTCAGGGCCGATCACCGTCCCTGCGTCTTCCTTCGAGTACGTGGGCCACACGGTGCCACACCCCAGATAGTCCGCGCCCGCCTCCTCGGCTGCGCGAGCCTTCTCCGGGTCGTCCGTGGAATGACCCAGAAGAAACCCTGCCGGCACCCTGCGCCGGACCTCGGACACGGGGAGATCGTCGGGTCCGAGATGTACCCCGTCCGCCTCGACGGCCAGGGCCAGGTCGAGCCGATCGTTCACGAAGAAGAGCGCGCCATGCCTTCGGGTGAGGCTGCGGAGGCTGCGGGCCAGGGGGAGCACCTCCCCCATTCCTCGATCCTTCTCCCGCAACTGGATGGCCGGCGCTCCAGCCTCGAGCGCCGCCTCGACCACTGTCTCCACCCCTCGACGTCCGGCCACCTGGACATCGGTGATGACAATGAGACGGACCCGCTCGGGAGGAATCACCTCTAGGCTCCGGTATCGCGACCCTGGTTGCGTTCCCGCTCCACCGCCTGCCACTGCCGCCGGGCCTCCACGCGCGCGCGATTGTGTTCCACAAGGCTCCGGGTGAAGATGTGGGAGCCGTCGGGTCGGGCCACGAAGTAGAGGTAGTCCGAGTCCTCGGGATGGAGGGCGGCGTCAAGCGCTGCCTCTCCCGCAGCGCCGATCGGACCCGGAGGCAGCCCTCTCTGCGTGTAGGTGTTGTAGGGGTGGTCCGCTACCGAATCGATGTCGGCGTAGAGGAGGCGACTCCTTCTCTCCCCCAGGGCGTACTGGACGGTCGGATCGGCCTGCAGGAGATATCCGAGCTCCAGACGGTTGTGGAAGACGGCGGAGATGCGGGGCATCTCGTCGACCCGCCGCGCCTCCCCCTGGATGATCGAGGCCAACGCCATGACCTCCCGCTCCGACCATCCCATCTCCTCAGCCCGAGCCCGTCGGTCCTCGGTCCAGAGTCGCCGGTAACGCTCCACCATGGTGGCGACCACCGACTCCAGGGAAAGGCCAGGGGCCAGGTGATACGTGTCGGGGAAGAGATACCCCTCAAGGCCGGGACCCGGGATGTCCCACCGTTCTTCGTCGTCCAGTTCCGAGAGCCGCTCTTCGATGTCGGCGGGGAGCATATCCGTGACCGCGGCGAATCGGGGAACCATCTGCTGAAGAGTGAAGCCCTCGGGGATCGTGAGGGGCACGGTGACCACCCGCCCCTCCACCAGGTGGTCCATCAAGGTCCCCATCCGGATCCTCGCAGGTACCTGGTACCGGCCCGCGCGGACGTTCCGTTCATCGCCTCGAAGTCGCGCCCGGGCACGAAACAGGGTCCGGCTGGCCACCAGATCGCGAGCCACAAGAGTGTCGGCCACCTGCGAGAGGGAGGCACCCGACGGTACTGTGAACTCGACCATCTCCCCCCGGTCCGCGCCCGGCCTGCAGCCCAGGATCAGGATCAACAACCCGATCAGCCCGGTGAGCCCGATGATCCGCTTCATGAACCCTTCTCCCGGGAATCGAGCCAGCGTTGGAGGATGAGCACGGCGGCCCCGGCGTCGACCCGTTCCTTCTTCTCACGCTCCGAGCGACTCAGACCGCTGGATCGCACCATGCGCTCGGCCTGGACCGAGGTGAGCCGCTCATCGATGAAGTGGACGGGCACGTCGAGCCGGCGTCCCAACGCTTCCCCGACCTCCCGGACCTCCCGGGTCCAGTCCGATTCGGAACCGTCGAGTTCGAGGGGCAGGCCGAAGACCACGGCCTCGACTCCCCGGTCTCGGGCCAGCTCTTCCATGGCTTTGAGAGGTGGACGCTTGCCCCGGCGGCGCCGGATCGTCTCCAACGGCGAGGCGAGCGTACCCGTCTCATCGGAGAGCGAGAGACCCACCCGGATCTCGCCGAAATCAACTCCCAGGGCCCGCATCGTCGAGTTCACCAGTGTACCCGGCCGCCTTCAGAGTTGGACCAGGGCATTCTCGAGAGACGTGCCCTCCAGGAGGAGTCCGTACATTTCGTGGACCGCGGCCTCCGATCCGTAGAGGAAGGTGCACCTGTCGTCGCCCTGGCTCCGGCACCGCACCTCGAGCACGGCAATCGCGGCTCCAGCGGCCTGGCTCAGGATATACGCGAACAATCCCGAGGAAAAGTGGCACCCCGGCTGCTGGTCCTGTCCGTCTCCTCTTGATTCGGCCCAGTCGAAGGCATGGATTCGCCCCAGGCCCGAGTGAACCCGGTCCGCCTCCAGCCGTCCCCAGCCCCTGGCCCGGAAGTATTCGGCCAACGCGGACCAGAACCGGTCTTCGGTCAGATCGGTGGGATCCACGCCCGCCTCGGTGGTGAACTCACGGTAGATCGCCTCGCCCGTTGCGAATCCCGCGTCCTGGAGCACATGGGTCGCCGCAAGCGGCCCCACCTCCTTGCGAAGGGATCGCCGAAGATGAATCAGCAACTCGGGCGGGATCGCCACCGTGGGTCGAGATGGAGCGCGAGGGCGCGACGGGGCCGGGGCAGGCATCATCCGGTCGGGTCCGTGGTGGTGAGAAGGCATTGACCTCGGAGCGCAGGTCCAGGAGATGTGATCCATACCTCCTGATCGCTCGAAAATACAGAGATTGCCTGCTGGACACCACTCCGAGGGGACCCAAAGGGCGGCCGGCTGGTACTTGCATATTCGCGTCGACTTCTGGAACTCTGGAAATGTCGACCCAACAGTTAATGTCGCTTTTGCGAGAGGGAGGTCCCAGATGGAATACGAACAGGACGCTCGGACGTTCAACTTTGTGACCGGGCTGATCTGCGGAGCGGCCATTGGGGCCGGTGTGGCCCTGCTCATGGCCCCTGAATCCGGGAAGCGGACCCGGAAGAAGATCACTCGTGCCGCTGAGGATCTCCGGGAGAACGCCACCGATCGCTGGGAAGACATCGCGGACGAGGTTCGTGAGAAGGTGGATGAGGCGCTGGACGGAGCCAAGAAGCGCTTCAACACCTGAGGGTCTGCCCGTGAATCCGGTCCGGATCATCGAAGGGATCCGGGAGGGAGACAAACTCCCTCCCGGATCCCTTCGGTCGTTCATGGAGGGGTACCTGAGGGGAGAGGTGGAGGAGTACCAGATGTCTGCCTTCCTCATGGCCGTCGTCTTTCGTGGGCTCTCCGACGATCAGCTGTCCGAGCTCGTGTCCGTGATGCTCTACTCCGGCGCCGTTCTGGACCTCTCTCACCTGCCCGTCCCTCGGGTCGACAAGCACTCCACCGGCGGCGTGGGCGACAAGGTGTCGCTGGTTCTGGCGCCGCTGGCCGCCGAGTGCGGCCTCGCTGTACCCATGATGTCGGGCCGGGGGCTGGGGCACACTGGTGGAACGTTGGACAAGCTGGAGTCCATCCCGGGTTTCCGCACCGACCTGTCGCTGTCGGAGTTCCAGGAAGGCCTGGAGGCCGACGGCGTCTCGATGATCGGCCAGACTCGGGAGATCGCCCCCCTCGACCGCCGGCTCTACGAGCTCCGGAGCGTGAGCGGCACGGTGGCCTCGATCCCGCTGATCGCCGCCAGTATCATGAGCAAGAAGCTGGCGGAGGGGCTGAACGGCCTCGTGCTGGATGTGAAGGTGGGGTCCGGGGCCTTTCTTCCCCGTGAAGCCGACGCGCTGGAGTTGGCCCGAACCATGGTCTCCATCGGCGCCGCCCATGGAGTCGCCACCCGGGCCCGGCTCACTGCCATGGACCGGCCTTTGGGCCGCACGGTCGGAAACGCGGTCGAGGTCCAGGAGGCCGTGGAGTGTCTCCGGGGCGAAGGCCCTGATGACCTCCGGACCGTGGTGGTCGAGTTGGTGGCCGAGATGATCGTCGCCGCTGAGATGGGAGGGAGCGCGGCCGACGAACATGGAGCCGACCGGGACCTGGAATCCGGTCGAGAACGGGCTCGGGCAAGCCTGGATAGCGGTGGTGCTCTGGAGCGGTTTCGCAGGCTGGTGGAACGGCAGGGAGGGGATCCACGCGCCCTCGACGACCCGACGCGCCTCCCCCAGCCCTCCGTCCGCCAGGACGTCCCGTCGCCCCGCTCCGGGTTTGTGCACTCCGTGGAGCCGGTCCGCCTGGGTCGGGCCGTCGTCGAGATGGGCGGGGGCCGAACCCGCCTCGGTCAGCGGATCGATCCCTCCGTGGGGTTTTCCGGGATCGTGCAGCCCGGTGACGCGGTGGAGGAGGGGGCGCCCCTCGTCACCGTGCACGCTGCCAGCGCCTCCGACGCTCGAGCTGCCCTTTCAGTCGTGCGGGATTCCGTCGCTGTAGAGCAGGAATCGGGACCTGCGCCCCTACCCCTCCTGGGTCGCAGGATTCTTCCCGGCTCCCCCTGAACCCCACCGGGTGTGCGGGCCTTCTCTGACATCACGTTCGGAACTCCTGGACGAATCCAGGTATTTTCCTGACACGGTGTGAGATGCCAGCGTTCTTTCGAACATTCGTTCTACCCCCTCTAGCGCAACCGTCCCGAAAGTTATTATTGTCAAAGTCATGACAATGGGCCCACGGCTTTGTGACGAATCGTGAGCCGGATCCGGGCCTCGGAGTTGGATCTTCGGACGTTTCGGCCCCGGTTGCGGATCTCGCCAGCGGAGTCAGCGACCGACTCCCTGTCTCTCGGCGAGGACTTCGTCCACTCGACGAGTGGACATGCATCGAGGCATTCACCATCAGGAGGTGGCTTCTCGGATCCAGATCCTTTGTTCGCACGGGCAAGGGGAGAATTTCTCCTCGGGCTCCCTATCACTCCGGACGAATCGTTGAGCACTTTTGTTTCATGAGCGTTCGTCCGACCAACGCGGAAGAGATGGTATGAATTCCAGAACTGGTCTGATCAGAGGACTGGTCTCCGCCCTGATGCTGGCGCTGTTTGTGTGGGCGCCCTCGATTGCCGCTGCCCAGGAGGGCGCGGTCGAGGGTACGGTCACCGACGCCCGCACCGGGCAGGTGATCGGCTCCGCCCAGGTGTCCATCGTGGGCACGCAGAGGGGCACACTCAGCGGCTCCCAGGGGCAGTATCGCATTCCCAACGTCACGCCGGGAGAGGTTGAAGTCCGGGCCACCTTCATCGGGTATCGCACCAACACCCAGACCGTTACGGTCGGTACGGGTGAAACGGTGACCGTGAACTTCGAACTGGCTCAATCGGCCGTGGCCCTCGACGAGATCCTCGTCACCGGGACCGCGGGTCGACAGGACCGTCGAGCCCAGGCGGCGTCGGTGAGTTCCATCGATGCGGCCTCCATCATGGAGACGGCGCCGGTCACCAGCGTGGCCAATCTCATGCAGGCGCGCACGAGCGGGGTGCACATCACCTCCGCTTCCGGAACCTCGGGAGCCACCCAGCGGATCCGGTTGCGGGGTTCGGCCTCCGTGGAGCTCTCGAACGAGCCCATCGTGATCATCGATGGGATTCGGATGGACTCCCGGCAGAATCAGCTCTTCGGGGTCGGTGGACAGGCGGCATCCCGCCTCAACGATATCAACCCCGAGGACATCGAGTCCATCGAGATCGTGAAGGGACCGGCCGCGGCCACCCTCTACGGTGCGGATGCCTCCGCCGGTGTGATCCAGATTCGCACCAAGCGGGGAGCGCCCGGGACCAGCTTCACCCAGACGGTGAGCTACGAATTCGGGTTCATTGATCAGGACTGGACGCCGCCGGCGAACTACGGGGTCTGCTCTCCGGGCGCCATCGCCGCCGGCGCGGCCCTCTGTCAGGGACAGAGCCCCGGGGCCATCATCTCCGACAACCCCATCGTTCGCGAGAACGTCTTCCGCGACGGCGAGGCCCATTCCTTCTCCTGGTCGGGTCGGGGTGGAGGTGACAACTTCGGATACTTCCTCTCGCTCAACGCCGATGAGGAAGCAGGTACTCTTCCGAACAACGAGTACAACCGGTACACGGCCCGGATGAACTTCGACTTCACTCCCCGGGATGATCTACGGATCGATGCCTCGTTCGGCGTGGGGCGCACCGACAACCTGATGCCCCAGAACGACAACAACATCTATGGGTTCATCGGGGGCTCCATGCTGGGCAGCCCGATCTCCGTCGGGCTCGACGCCCGGGATGGGTGGTTCGGCGGGAACCGGCAGGTGCCGGCGATCTCGGCCATCGAGAACTCCAACATGGCGATCCGGACCACTCCGAGCGTCGCCTTCAATTACACGCCGACCCCTTGGTTCTCCCATCGCCTGCAGGTGGGGGCGGACATCACCCGCTCCGAGGCCTTCGAGTTCTTCCCCAAGAACGACATCGGCTGGTACGGGACAGCGACGCTCAACTCCGGAGTGATTTCGCAGCGTCGGCAGAACCGCGACGAGATCACCATCGACTACCTGGGAAGCGTGCAGCGCTCCATCGGTGACAACTGGCTCGCCGATATCGCCTTCGGGGGCCAGGCCATTGCCAGCCGGAGCGACCTCTCCGGCTCGGAGGGGCAGGGACTCACCACGAATGCGGCTCGTAGCGTGGACGCCGCGGCCGCCACCACCGGTGAGCAGCAGTACACCGAGGCTCGGGAAGGTGGAATCCTGGCTCAGCTCGACCTGGGTTACCAGGATCGCCTCTACTTCCAGCTCGGTGGACGTCTGGACCGGAACTCGGCCTTCGGTGACGAGGTGGACACCTTCTTCAACCCGAAGGTGGGTGTCTCCTACGTGCTCTCGGAGGAGGAGTTCTACCCGGTTGGACTGGAGTCCGCGATCTCGACCCTGCGCCTCCGAGGCGTCTGGGGCTCCACGGGACGCTCGCCTGCATCCGGCGCGTCGCTCACGACCTTCAGCTCTGCCCCCTTCGCCATCACGGCTGCGAACGTGGCCTCCGGTGTGCTTCCCAACAATCCTGGGAACCCGGAACTGCGGCCCGAGAGGGGCGTGGAGTGGGAGCTGGGTTTTGATGCGGGAATTTTCGACGAGAGGGTGGGCCTCGAGGTCACCTACTACAACAAGCGCTCCGAGGACCTCATCCTGGAGCGCCCCCTTCCGCCCTCCCTGGGCTTCGCCAACGACCCACTGGTCAACATCGGCGAGCTCCAGAACACGGGGTGGGAAGTGGGGCTCAGCAGCCGCCTCATTGAAACCGCAGCCTTCGCGTGGGACGCGCGGCTCAACTTCTCCACGAACACCAACGAGGTCACCGATCTCGGGGACGTGGAGCCCTTTGGTACGAACCAGCAGGTGCGCCCGGGCTATGCGGCCTTCGGCTACTGGACCCACAAGGTCCTGGACTTCGACGTGGCCGCCAACCGGGCCATCGTGAGCGACACGATGCAGTTCGTCGGGAATCCGAACCCCGGCTGGGAGGGGAACTTCTCCTCCACCTTCAGCCTGCCTGGAGGGCTGTCCCTCTACGGTCAGATGGACTGGGCCGGGGACTTCACCATCTACAACAACACCGACCAGTTCCGGGAGCGCCAGTTCGGTACGGGTGAGCGCTGGGTGCGCCGCTTCGAGGTGCTCACCCCGGAGGAACGGCTCCGCCGCTTCGGCGACGAGAGCGCGAACGCCTTCGTGACGGAGAGCGGGGGAAGGGTCCCCGCCGCGCTGGTCAATGACGCCTACTTCGAGGACGGAACGTATCTGCGACTCCGCGAACTGACCCTCAGCTACACCATGGGGCCGGAGATCGCGAATCTCTTCCGTGCCCAGAGAGCCACGCTGACGGTGGGAGGACGGAACCTCGGGCTCTGGACCAACTATCTCGGGGCCGACCCCGAGATGATCAGTGCGGCCGGCGCCAGCTTCAGCCGGACCGACTTCCTGACCGTCCCGCAGTCCCGGCGCCTGATCGCCCGGGTGAACCTCACCTTCTGATCCAGGACCGGGAGACTTAAACGATGAGAAACCGAATGACTGATCGACGCTTCAAAAGCCCGATCTACATGTTGATCGCCGTCGTCCTGGCCCTGGGGTTGAGCGGGTGCGACGATTTCTTCGAAGTGAGAAACCCCAACGTGATCGATGCCGAGACCGTGGACGCCCTGCAGGACGGGGAGCTGTTCGCCCGATCGGCGTTTCAGACCCTGTCCCAGGCCTACGGGACGATGGTCGTGTACACGGCCTGGTTCTCGAATGAGGCCTGGGTGGGTGACACCTTTCCCACGCGGAATCAGTTCGGACGCCGGACCGTTGACCCGACGAACGGGACCCACACGAACGATGTGTGGTTTCCGCTGGCTCGCGCTGTAGCCCAGGGAGAGCAGGTCCTGGACCTGCTTGGAGGAGCCCCGGAACAGGAATTGAACCTCGCGCGGGGAGCGCTGACCTCCGGATTCGGTCTCGTCCTCATGGCCGAGGCGTTCTGTGAGGGAACCATGGCCCAGCCGGGCAACGAGCCCGGGCCCCTCATGACGCCTACGGAGTTGCTCGAGGCGGCCGTCGTCCGGTTCGATCGGGTGATGACCGAGGCCTCCGCCGCAGGTGGATCGGAAGCCGCGAGCATGTCGAATGCGGCCCGGGTGGGTAAGGGCCGTGCGCTCCTGCAGCTCGGGCGCACCAACGAGGCCATCCAGGCGGTTCAGGATGTGGCCCCCGGCTTCGTGTTCAACACCGCCCACGTGGACGACCCCGGTGCCCGCGGGCGTCTTGGGAACCCCGTCTACTTCTTCTCGGCCGGGGGAAGCCGTGAATCCTTCGTCGTGCCGCCTCATTACCGGGCCATCGGGCAGAACCTGACCGGAGACCCGGCCTCGCCCTCAGGAGACCCCCGCATCCAGTTCTTCGACTCGGGTCGGGACGGACAGGACAATACCCTCCGTCTCTGGTCGCAGCTCAAGTATCCGAGCTGGGCCGCGTCGATCGACCTCGCCTCCGGGCTCGAGGCCCGCTACATCGAGGTGGAGGCTCGGAACGATCCGTCCGAGATGCTGGCGTTCGTCAACGAGCGCCGGGCCGTGGGCGGTCAGGGCCCCTACGAGGGCAGCGATCTCATGGGTCAGCTGATGGACCAGCGCTCCCGGGATTTCTGGCTCACCGCCCGTCGGATGGGTGACTGGCGCCGGAACCCGGGTGCCGTACCCAACATCCTTCCGCCGGGAGACTACTACAAGGAAGGACTCGGTGGCGTCGGCACGGATACCTGTCTGCCGATTCCCTTCAACGAGAGGCAGCACAACCCGAACATCCCGACGTGATGACTCCGGGGTGACAGTGTAGGTAGGGGCGGCCGGTGTGGTCGGTCGTCCTCCGGCACGAGAAATGGGAGGGTCCCGAAGTCCGGGGCCCTCCCATTTCTTATTTCCGTCCTCAGGCGGCGGGAGCTTCCACCCGTCCGAACTCGATGCCTTCCTCGGTGAACGCCGCGGCCATCCGGTCGGCATGGCTCTCCGGAGTTCTGAGCGAAAGGCCGCACTTGGCGTCCACCTCCGGGGGGGCGGGAGCCACCTCGGCGGGAATGCCGCGCTCCTCCGCGACTTCCTCGGCCCAGAGGGCCTGGTGCGTGGTCTCGAAGGTGAAGATGATGATGGTGGAGGCGGTCATCGGCGGGATCGGGTTGGGGTTCCGGTGGAGGGAGTCCTCACCAGGGCCACCGCGAACGGCCCGGGCTCGATTCGTCGCACTCTTCGGTCGGCTCCGTGCCGGGAATGTAGAGCTCGGTGTACCGGCGAGACGACGGGCACCACTGGGACGCCAGCAGCCCCGTACGGGAATCCACCTGGCGTTCCAGCAATCCGTCGATACTCCAGCGCTCCGGCACAGGCAGAACGCCGTTGAATACAGGGGCTTCACCGTTGTCGGCGTTGGCCGCTTCGTCTCCCATGTAGACCTGCTTCATGAAATCACCCCAGACGGGGGCCGCGTCGGCCCCCCCGGTGGCCTGGGGATAGATCTGCTGCGGCGAATCCATCCCGAACCAGACGGCGGCCTGGAGGTTGGGGGTGAACCCCACGAACCAGACGTCGGTGAAGTTGTTCGTGGTTCCGGTCTTGCCGGCGGCGGGGATCTCTCGGGGCAGGGCCTGACCGGCCCCTACCGTCCCACGAATGGCATTCGCCGCGGTACCCCGGTCCACCACGTCTTCCATGAGGCTCACCATGACCCGGGTGGAGAGCGAGTCCAGCACCTGGGTCCGCTCGGGCTGCGGCTCCCAGAGCACCTCACCCTGGGCATTCTCCACGCGGAGGATCGGATAGGGCCGCACCCGGGTTCCCATGTTGGCGAAGGTGGAGTAGGCCTCGGCCATCTCGATGGGAAGCACATCCGGAGATCCCAGCGCCATGGAGGGCACCCGGGGAATCAGGGAGCTGATCCCCAGGCGGCGGGCGTTCTGGGCTACGGTCTCCAGGCCCACCTCCTCGTCGGCCAGCTTGATCGCCACCATGTTCACCGACCTCCGGTAGGCCTCCCGGAGGGTCATGTCGCCCTCGAACTCCCCGGAGAAGTTGCGGGGGCGCCATTCACTTCCGTCGACTTCCTGTCGCACCACCGGAGAGTCGGTGATGATGTGTGAGGCGGGGATTCCACTGGATAGCGCCGAAGCGTAGACAAAGGTCTTGAAGGCCGAGCCGGGCTGCCGTCGGGCCTGGAGCGCCCGGTTGAAGCGAGACTGCTCGTAGTCGCGACCGCCCACCAGCGCCCGGATCGCTCCGGTCTGGGGATCCAGTGCGACGAACATGCCCTGGAGATAGGGGGAGTTCGGCCCTGTGAAGGCTTCCCGCTGGTCCGCGTATTCCTCGTACTTGGGGTGCCGGAAGCCGGGACGACTCTCGATGCGATCGAATCCCCGCTGCATGGCGCCTTCAGCGGCCCGCTGCATGTCCACGTCCAGGGTGGTGTAGACCCGGAGTCCTCCGGTGTTCACCTGGCCCCGGAATCGCTCCTGCAGGATCTGGCGGACCCACTCCGTGAAGTAGGCTCCCAGTCCGTCGGCCACCTCGGCTCGATCAGAGGGAAGGGGATGGGATTTCCACCGCTCTGCCTCTTCGGAGGTGAGAAAGCCCTCTCGTTCCATCCGGTCCAGAACCAGGTTCCTGCGGCTCAGGGAGGCGTCGGCGTTCCGGAAGGGGGAGTAGTAGTTGGGTCGGTTCGCGATGGCGGCCAACATGGCGGCTTCCGCCGGGTTCATGTCGATAGCGTCCTTCCCGAAATAGTTTCGCGAAGCCGTCTGGATGCCCCACCAGCCATGAGCCAGGTTGATCTGGTTCATGTAGGCCTCGAGGATCTGGTCCTTCGAGTAGGCTCGTTCCAGTTCCAGCGCGACCTGAAGCTCCTTCAGCTTTCGCTCCACCCGCTTCTCGAAACCGATGGTCTCGAACATGTTCCGAGCGAGCTGCTGCGTGATCGTGCTCCCCCCACCCCCCCGGAAGGACCCCGTGGTGACCACTCCGATGGCGGCCCGCGTGGTGCCGCGGAGGTCGATGCCGTCGTGTTGCTCGAAGCGCCGGTCCTCGATGGCGATGAAGGCCTGGGGTACGTGCTCAGGCAGTGCCTGGATCGAAACGGGGGTCCGACGTTCCACCCCCAGCTCCCCGATGAGCTGGCCGTCCTGGCTGAAGATCTTCGACGTCTGCTGGGGCTCCCAGGTGTGGATCTGGGCAATGGAGGGACAGTCGACACACAGATTGCGCCACGATCCCCAACCGAAGCCGATCAGGCCAGCAGTGAGAAAGAGAAGGGGGACCCAGACCCATGGCAACCGAAGGAGACGTCCGCCCACCTGGGCGGATTGTTCGACCCACGTCCGGTCCGGACCTGTTCCGGAGCCCTGGGGTTTTGATTTCCGTCGTGCCATAGCTTCCGCACCTCAATGATGCGCGGGGGATGGGGATGGGTCGCCGGTCGGCCACCATGGAGATATGGGGAAAGGAAACCGGCAATTCAACCTCTCCACGAAGTACACGCTCCGACGCGAACGGATCCGCGTGTCCGCGCCTGTGCGTGGGATGCTGCAAAAGAATTCGTTAGCTTTACGACCCACTCCTGTAGACCATATCCCTTCGTAGGAGGTCGTTGCATGTCCCGTCCAGCCAAGCCCGGTGGCGAGCGCACGTCCCATCGAAGCGTCACCGGGGAGGGCCTGGCCTCCGCCGGCTTCGTCCGAGCCGATTCGGAGCAGGCCCGACCCCTTCAGCCTCGCCGGGTGGACAAGCCCTGGGGCTACGAGGTGATCTGGGCCCACACCGACCTCTACGTGGGGAAACTCCTGTTCGTGAAGGCCGGGGAAGCCCTCTCCCTTCAGTTTCACGAGGAGAAGGACGAGACCCTGCACCTCCTTGACGGCGAACTGGAGATGGAGGTGGGTCCAGGGCTCGACGCTCTGCGGCCCATCACACTCGAGGCCGGTGGGAGCATCCGGATCCGTCCGGGAACGCTTCACCGGATCACCGCCGTCACCGATTGCCGGATCCTCGAAGCGTCGACCACCGAGCTGGACGATGTGGTTCGGGTCCAGGATCGCTATGGGCGGGCGCCCGGGAGCGCTGACGAGTGACCACTTTGCCGTCTCGGATCGTGCTGGCGCTGGGGTCCAATCTGGGCGATCGCCGCGCCTATCTCCGACAGGGCCTCGAGGCCCTGGGCGAGCACGTGACCATCGGCCTGGTGTCCCGGGTGGTGGAGTCGCCCCCCTGGGGTCCCGTGAGCCAGCCGCCATTCCTGAACCTGGTCCTCTCGGGCACCACTTCCCTGGCTCCCCATGACCTCCTGGATCGGATGCAGAGGGTGGAGTCCGAGGCCGGCCGGACCCGGGAGTTGGCCCAGGGTCCTCGGACCCTCGATGTGGACCTCATCTTCTACGATGATCTCCGCCTGGAGGGGCCTCGACTCACCCTCCCCCATCCCTCATGGCGAGAGCGACCCTTCGTGGCGGACCTTCTGGGTGATCTGGGGATCTCCGATCCGGACAGCGGTCGACCCTTCGAGCCCGCTTCCGAGGCCGCTCTGGAGGCCCGGGGCCTGAGGGTGGTGCAGAAGTCCGATCCGGCGCCGGTCCGGGGTGTACCGTGCTGATCCCCTCCACCCTCCGAGCCGAGGCGGCCGGGACCGTCCGTGTCCGGGTGGCCACCAGCGACGGCTCCCGGTATCCGGTGCAGGTGGGGGCTGGAGCCCTCGTCGACCTTTCGGACCTGCTGCAGCGGGAGGCTCGGGCCCACAGATACGTCCTCATGGGCGACGACCGGGTCATGGGGCTCCACGGCGACACGGTGGCCGAGGCCATGGCGCCTGCCACCGCCGATCCCGCCCGACTCACCTTTCCCGCCGGCGAAGCCGCCAAGAGCCGGGAGGAGTGGAGCCGTCTCACGGACCAGCTCCTGGAGCTGGAGGTGGGGCGAGACGGGTGTATCGTGGCCCTGGGCGGCGGTGTGTCAGGCGATCTGGTGGGGTTTGTGGCGGCCACCTACATGCGAGGACTCCCTGTCGTTCAGGTCCCCACCAGCCTGGTGGCCATGGTCGATTCGTCGGTGGGAGGAAAGACCGGGGTGGATGTGCCCCTGGGGAAGAATCTGGTGGGTGCCTTCCATCCCCCCCGCTTCGTCCTGGCCGACACCCACCTGGCTCGGACCCTTCCCCGGGAGGAGCGCAGCCAGGGGCTGGCCGAGGTTGTGAAGCATGGCGCCATCGCCGATGAAGACTACCTGGACCAGGTTCGGGACGGGGCCGGGGAGCTGCTCCAGGGCGCCGACGAGCTGACCGCACGGGTCGTGGCCCGTTCTGTGGAGATCAAGTCCTGGGTGGTCAGCAAGGACGAGCGCGAGGGCAGCCTCCGACAGGTCCTGAACTTCGGCCACACCCTGGGCCATGCCCTGGAGGCCGCCTCGGACTATGAGTTGCCCCACGGGAGTGCCGTGGCGCTTGGGATGATCCTGGAGGCCCGGCTGGGAGAGGCGCTCAAGATCACCGAAGCCGGAACGGCCGAGGTCCTGGTCCAGGCGCTGGAGGCGGTCGAGCTCCCGGTCGATCCGAGCACGGCCATGGAAGACCCCGACCGGATCCTGGCCCACCTGAGCCGGGACAAGAAGGTCAGGGGAGGGCGACCCCGGTTCGTTCTCCTGGACCGCATCGGTGAGGTCCATCGAGGTCCCAGCTCGTCGCCGGCCTGGAGTCACCAGGTTCCCATCGAAGCGGTGAGGGATCTCCTGGAGGTTTGACGGCATCACGGGCCTTTTCTATAGTTGCGACCTTGCCTGAGCCGGGGTTCTCTCCGCTCGGGCCGTGACCCTGACGTTTCTCTGCTGGAGGTGTCATGGCGCTCCTTGAGCGCTCTCCGGATCTCCCCGTCGCGTCCATCCTCGAGCACCATGCGAAGGAGGATCCGGATGCGGAGTTCCTCTTGTATCGGGACCAGGCCCTGACCTACGGGCAGGTCGACGACGAGGCTCGCGCCCTGGCCGCCGCCCTCTCCAACATGGGGGTGGAGCCTGGCGACCGGGTAGCCATCATCCTGCCGGGGTGCCCCGAGTTCATCGTCTCGCTCTTCGCCCTGGCTCGATTGGGCGTGGTGCTGGTCCCCATGAACCCGCGCCTGCCCGAGGCCGAGCTCAGGTACATGCTTCGTCACTCGGAGGCGGTGTGCGCCATCACGGTGGAGAACCTCCACGGTGTGGATTATCTCCAGCTCTTCGAGGATCTTCTGCCCCGCCTCCCCGAACTGCAGTATCTGGTCACCGTGGGCGAAGAGGACCTCTGGTACGACGATCGGATCTACCAGTTCGAGGACCTGGTCTCGGCCGGGACGGGACGCTCCATCGACGCCGAGGTGACCGAGGATCCGGACGGCCTCTTCGCCATCGTCTACACCTCGGGCACGACGGGGAAGCCCAAGGGCGTTGAGCTGACGCGCCGGAATCTTCTCTATGTGGCCGCGGGCACGGTGCGGGGGTTGGGACTGATGCCCTCTGATCGGATCATCGGGATCACCGCCCTCTTCCACGTCTTCGGATTGGCTCCGGGCATCCTGGGAACGGCCCTCGCCGGAGCCACCCTCGTGCTCCATGAACCCGGAGATCCCGAGGAGGCCCTGCGCCTCATCGAGACCCACGGCGTCACGATCCACTACGGCGTGCCCATGCTCTTCGCCGCCGAACTCAGGGAGCAGCGCCGAAGCCCCAGGGACCTGAGCTCCCTTCGTCTGGGCCTCGTGGCGGGCGCCCCCCTGCGGGAAGACCTCTTCAATGAGGTGGAGGAGGAGTTGTGTCCCCTCCTCCTGACGGCATACTCCCTGACCGAAACCTCGTCGACCCTCTGCCTTGGACGCCCGGACGACTCGGCGGAGAAGCGTCGCTACACCGTGGGTCGTCCGCTCCCCGGTACCGAGCTGCGGGTGGTGGAACCCGACGGCACCCCGCTCCCTGTAGAGAGCCTGGGAGAGCTGGCCGTGCGGAGTCCAGGCGTGATGCGCGGCTATTACCGCCAGCCCAGGGAGACGGCGAGCTGCTTCGACGATGCAGGCTTCTTCCGCACGGGTGATCTGGGCATTGTGGACGAGGACGGTCATGTCCATTTGGTGGGAAGGCGGCAGGACGTTATCATTCGAGGCGGTTCAAATGTACATCCCAGGGAAGTCGAGGATCGGCTGCATGCGCATCCGGCCCTTCTGGAGGCGGTCGTCGTCGGTCTTCGAGACGACCTCCTGGGAGAAGCGATCTGCGCCGCAGTCGTGCCCATGGAGGGAGCCATCGTCACCGCCGACGAGATCCGGGACTGGTGCCGCCATACCCTGGCGGACCACAAGGTGCCTGACGTCGTTCGGTTCGTCGACGCACTTCCTTCGACTGGCACGGGGAAGATTCGCCGGGTGGAGATCGCTCGCCTCATGGAGGCGGAACAAGACTCGCCCGACTCCTGACGTCCGGGAGGCTTCCCCATCCACCACCGGAGCCCGTCCGGCCTGAGCCCCGCTCGGCCGGAGGCGCTCCGGGTGGGGGGAGGGGAGGTCTCACGGTGCATTGTTGATCACCAAGAGACAGGCTGACAATCAACCGTATGAGTACCCCCTTTACCCGGGCACCTCACATTGAGGGAGCCCACCAACCAGCCCACCCCGCCCAAGCCCCCAACGCCGCGCTCCTCGTCGACTTCGACAATGTCACGATGGGAATGCGGAGCGACCTCTCCAAGGAGCTGAAGGCGCTCCTGAATTCCGACATCATCAAGGGGAAGGTGACCGTCCAGAGGGCGTACGCCGATTGGCGTCGCTACCCTCAGTACATCGTTCCCCTCTCGGAGGCCTCCGTCGACCTCATCTTCGCCCCCGCCTACGGGAGCTCGAAGAAGAACGCCACCGACATCCGGATGGCCATTGACGGGATGGAGCTGGTCTTCACCCGGCCCGAGATCGGGACGTACATTCTCCTCACCGGAGACTCGGACTTCTCCTCTCTGGTCCTGAAGCTCAAGGAATACGGGAAGTACGTGATCGGGGTGGGGATCCAGGAGTCCTCCTCCGACATCCTGGTCCAGAACTGCGACGAGTACTACTCCTACACCTCGATCTCCGGTCTGCGGAAGACCAGCGACGGCACGGGCGTCAGCTCTCAGGACCCCTGGGTCCTGGTGGAGAAGGCGGTGGACCAGATGGTGCGCCGCAACGACGTCATGCGGTCGGACCGCCTCAAGCAGGTCATGCTGGAGATCGACCCGGGATTCGAAGAGAAGAGCTTCGGATTCAGCAAGTTCTCCCGGTTCATCACCGAGGCGGCCCAGAAGGGACTGCTGCAGCTCCGGAAGATGGACAACGGTCAGTACGAGGTGTCGCCCAAGGGGGCGAGTGCTCCCGGCGGGTCCGGGACGAGCAGCGGGTCTTCGAGCCGTTCCCAGGACCGGAACGGACGGAGCCGTGGGGGTCGCCGGTCGGAACCCAGGAAGCCCGAACCGCCCCGGAGTACGCCATCCAGCTCCCAGACCTCCGAGCCCCAGAAGACCCAGGAGCCTCAGACCGCCGAGGTGGAATCCAGGGATCTGGCCTCCGCCTACGAACTCCTCCAGCGGTCCATCCGGGACCTCCTGGAGGATCACGAGGGGGAATCGGTCCGTGACTCCGATGTGAAGCGGCGGATGCTGGCCATCCAATCGTCCTTCGACGAGGCCGAGCTCGGGTTCAGCAAGTTCTCTCGCTTCCTGCGTCAGGCCGACGACGACAAGGTCGTGAACCTGAAGAAGGGGGACAACGGCCAGTATCAGGTGAGCGTCGGAGCGGCCGAGCCCGCCGTCGTCGAGGACGCAGGCGCGGCCGAGGATTCGAAGCCGTCTGCCGGAGCGCCCACCGCCACCGAGAAGCCGGCCGAGAAGGCCAAGGCGGCCTCGAAGCCCGAGGCCTCTCCGGCGACCAGCACGCCGCCGTCCGAGAAGCCGGCCGCCCAGAAGAAGGGCCCTGAAGCGGATTCGGACAGCCCCGTTCCCGAGACCCGGCGCCTCCGGCCCCGACTGTCGAGCCGACGCCGTGGAAAGTCGGATGGCCCGCCCCCCCTCCTGGAAGGCCAGGTGGTAGGAGCCGGTCGAAGCAAGGAGAAGGAGTCCGCGCCTGCGGCCGAAGCCCCGAAGCAGCAGAAGGAAGAGCCCAGGGAGAAGGCAGCTCCGAAACAGAAGAAGGAAGAGCCCCGCGAGAAGCCCGCGCCGAAGAAGAAGGCAGCGGCCCAGAAGCAGAAGGCTCCTGCTCAGAAGAAGGCCCCGAAGCAGAAGGCCCCGACCCGGGGAGCCTCGCCCTCAGGGGGAGTCATCGAACCGTCGGATCTCCACCTTCCCACCGGTCGCAAGAGTGTGATCAAGTACCTGAGCAACTCCTACGCCGGGGTGGGACAGAAGACCGCCGAATCTCTGGTCGACGAGCTGGGTGAGGACCTCTTTCGGGTGCTTCAGACCGACCCGTCCCGGGTGGAGGCGATTCTTCCCAAGGGACGCTCGGAGCGCGTCCTGGAGGGGTGGAAGGAGGACTTCGCGCGCCGGAAGGCGCGGTACGAAGGGGAGCTGAGCGGCGCTGATTCGTCGCGCTGAGACGGGTCGTCTCCCGCATGAGCCAAACGCGAGAGCCATCGAGCGCCACGCCTCCCTCCGAGGCGTGGCGCTCGGTCGTTCAGGAGGCGGTGTCCGCTCCCGCCGAAGAAGTGGCGCGGGAGCTGTTGGGGTGGCACCTGATCACCGAGGTGGAGGGCCTTCGAACGGAAGGCCGGATCATCGAGACCGAGGCCTACGTCGGTGCCCACGATCCCGCCTGCCACGGGGCGACGCGCACGGGCAGGACCGCCCGCAACGCCGTGATGTTCGGTCCCCCCGGAAGAGCGTACGTCTACTTCATCTATGGGATGCACTGGTGCTTCAACGTGGTGACCGGACGCCCCGGAAGTCCGGAGGCGGTCCTGGTGCGGGCGTTGGAGCCGCTGGCGGGCCTGCCTGCCATGGCCCGGCGTCGAGGCCGGGAGCGGGACCTCACGAACGGCCCGGCACGCCTCTGCCAGGCCCTGGGCATCGACGGGGATCTGGACGGGCATGATCTCACCCGTTTCCCCGTCCGGCTTCGACCCTCCGATGTCCCCGTGGGCGAGGTGCGAGTCTCGGGCCGCATCGGGATCCGCAGGGCCCGGGACTGGCCCCTCCGCTTCTTCCTGCCGGGGAGTTCTCACCTCTCCAGCGGACCCCACCTCGAGGCCGACGAGCTGCGGTCCCGGGTTCCTTCCCCACCTACCACGCAAGAGTGAGCGGGTCTATGAGCGATCCCACCTGGGTGTCCGTCCTTCCCCCCGTACTGGCCATCATCCTGGCGATCTGGACCCGCCAGGTGTACCTGTCGCTGGGGGCCGGGATCTGGCTCGGGTGGATGATTCTGGACGACTGGAATCCCCTCTCCGGCCTGGCCACCGCCATCGAGGAGACGGTGGCCGTGCTGGCCAGCCCGGGGAACGCCAACGTCATCCTCTTCACCCTGGTCATCGGCGCGCTCATCGCCACCATCGAGACCTCGGGGGGCGTCCGGGGATTCATCCGCTACCTGGAGAGTCGGGAGTGGGTGAACAACGCAAAGCGTTCCCAGCTCCTGGCCTGGGTCATCGGGGTGATCATCTTCATCGAGAGCAACATCACGGTGCTGGTGGCCGGAGCGGTCTCCCGGCCCCTCTTCGACCGATACAAGGTCTCGAGGGAGAAGCTGGCCTACATCATCGATTCCACCTCGGCCTCCATCTGCATCCTGATTCCCCTGAACGCCTGGGGAGCCTACAACCTGGGCATCCTGGACTCTCTCGGGGTGGAGGATCCGCTGGGAGTGCTCATCGGCTCGATCCCCCTCAACTTCTACGCGCTGGCGGCGGCCCTCCTGGCCCTCGTCGCCATCGTCTGGACCGTGGACGTGGGGCCCATGAAGAAGGCGGAGATCCGGACCCGGGGAGGCGACACGGAGTGGCCCGAGTCCCAACCCATGATCGATGAGAGCATCCTCTCGCCGGAGCCCAACGACAGGATCCCGGCCCGGGCGGTGAACATGATCGTGCCCATCGTGACCATGGTCCTCATGATGCCCGTGGGACTCTGGATCACCGGGGGCGGGGACCTCCGAGCCGGCTCGGGAGCCACCTCGGTCCTCTGGGCCGTGATGGCGGCGCTGGCCGTGGCCTGGATCCTCCTGCTGGCCCAGCGGGGGAGCACCATCGACGAGCTCACTCGTACCGGACTCAAAGGGGCGGGTGGACTCGTGCCCCTGGCCCTGATTCTCCTGCTGGCGCTGGCGCTGGGCGACGTGGCCAACGCCCTGGGCACCGGGGATTACGTGGCGCAGGTCACTGCCGGCGTGCTTCCCCCGGTGATCTTCCTCCCCCTCGTCTTCCTGGTTTCGGGAGGGATCGCCTTCTCCACCGGAACGAGTTGGGGGACCTTCGCCATCATGCTGCCCATCGCGGTTCCGGCGGCCATGACGCTGGGACTGCCCCTCGCCCCCTTCGTAGCCGCCGTCCTTTCGGGCGGAATCTTCGGAGACCACTCGTCGCCCATCTCCGACACGACCATCATTTCGTCCATGGCGGCGGCCACGGACCACATCGACCATGTTCGTACCCAGCTCCCCTACGCCATGACGGCCGGGGGACTCGCCGTCGTGGCCTTCGCCCTGGTCGGCCTCTCCATGTGATGAGCCTGGGGTGGGGGCCCTTCCCGGATCGGCGGTACCGAGCCGGGGTAGGCGCAATCGGCAGGACCCAAACTGAAACCCAAGTGAATGGAGTTCGCTCGTGAATATCATCGTCTGCGTGAAGCGGGTGCCCGACACCGAAACCCGGATCC
Source organism: Gemmatimonadota bacterium (assembly GCA_007121555.1). Lineage (GTDB taxonomy): Bacteria > Gemmatimonadota > Gemmatimonadetes > Longimicrobiales > Gaopeijiaceae > PWLA01. The sequence goes on from SKKH01000292.1 coordinate 20,599, forward strand.
GGGTCGGCGACGACGGCACCTCCATCGATCCCAGCGGGGTCAAGTACGTGCTCAGCCCCTATGACGAGTTCGCCGTCGAAGCCGCCCTTCGGGTGCGGGAGGCCCGGGGTGAGGGCGAGGTTACCGTGGTGACCCTGGGGGACGATGCGTCTCAGGAGACCCTCCGGTCTGCCCTCGCCATGGGAGCCGACAAGGCGCTTCTCCTCCAGGGAGAGGCCACCGCCGACGGGCTGGCCACGGCCCGGGCCCTGGCCGCTGAGATCGAGACCGCCGACCCGTCCCTGGTCCTCCTGGGAGTGAAGGCCGCCGACGACGATCAGCAGCAGGTGGGGCCCATGCTGGCGACCCTTCTGGGACGACCCTGCGCCACCGCTGTCTCCGGCTTCGAGCTCTCCGACGCCTCCGTGACCTGCCACTCCGAGGTGGAGGGGGGCACCCAGGTCCTGGAACTCCCCCTTCCTGCGGTCCTGACCATCACGAAGGGCGAATACGAGCCCCGCTATGCCTCCCTCAAGGGAATCATGGCGGCGAAGCGGAAGCCCCTGGAGACGAAGGAGGCCCAGACGGCCCCCTCACGCCTCCGGGTCCGGACAATGGAACTCCCACCCGAACGGTCCGCCGGGAGGATCGTAGGGGAGGGTCCCGACGCAGTGCCCGAACTCGTCCGGCTTCTTCGGGAAGAGGCCAACGTTCTCTGAACCCACTTCGGCGCACGCCGACGGTGATCCTTCGCACAGATCGGCCCGGGTCGACCGGGCCCCGAACAGGGAAACTGAACAGATGAAGATTCTGGCACTTGCAGAGCAGCGAAACGGACAGCTTCGAGGTGTGGCTCGGGAGGTGGTTTCGGCCGCCGCCGGGGTCGCCGCCGAGATCGGAGGGGAGGTGGACGCCCTTCTGGTGGGTGGAGAGGGCATCGGTGAGGTCGGCGGGGAGCTCGGGGGCTTCGGAGCCGCCCGGGTCCGGGTCGTGGCCCACGAGGCGCTGGCCGACTACCATCCCGACGGGTACGTCGGAGTCCTCCACGCGGTCGCCCAGGAGGGCTACGACGCGGTCTTCCTGCCCGCCACGAGCCAGGGCAAGGACCTGGCCCCGCGGCTGGCGGCCCTCCTGGACGTCCCCCTGGCACAGGACATCACCGACGTCCAGGTGGTCGATGGCGCCCTGGAGCTGATCCGGCCGGTCTACGCCGGAAAGGCCTTCACCCGGCTCTCGGTGGACGCCTCGCCGGTGCTGGCCACCCTCCGCCCCAACGTCTTCCAGCCCGAGTCCCGGGAGGCCGCCGGAGAGGTGGAAGCCGTGGACGTGCCGGTGGATCCCGAGAGTTGGCCCACTCGACTGGTATCCTTTGAAGGGACCGCCGCCGACATCCCGGACGTGGCCGAGGCTTCGGTGGTGGTGTCCGGAGGCCGGGGGCTCAAGGATCCGGAGAACTGGAACCTCCTCGAGGAGCTGCGCGAAGCGCTGGGGGACTCCGCCGGGCTCGGGGCTTCCAGGGCGGTGGTCGACGCCGGGTGGCGTCCCCACGGAGAGCAGGTGGGCCAGACCGGGAAGACGGTGGCTCCCAAGCTCTACTTCGCCATCGGGATTTCGGGGGCCATCCAGCACCTGGCGGGAATGCGGACCGCCGGCACCATCGTGGCCGTGAACCGCGACGCCGACGCCCCCATCTTCAAGGTGGCCGACTACGGCATCGTGGGAGACCTGTTCGACGTCGTGCCCCGGCTCACCGAGGAAGTGCGGACGCTGAAGAGCCAGGGATGAAGGTCCCGTTCCTCCTCGGTCTTCAGGGGCGACCGCCCAGGTAGGGGACCGGGTCCACCGGACGGCCCCTCACCCACACCTCGAAGTGGAGGTGGGGGGCCGTCACCCTCCCCGTTGCCCCGCTCAGTCCGATCACCTGACGCCCGTTCACGGATTCTCCAGTCCGAACCTGGATCTCGGAGAGGTGGGCGTAGACCGTGAGCGTCTCTCCCCGGTGCTCGAGCCAGATCACCTTCCCGTACCCCCGCATCTCCCCGGCGAAGCGGACCGTTCCACCTCGCATGGCGTGGATGGGCGTCCCGGTGGGCATGGCGATGTCCACGCCCCGATGGACCGCGGGGAACCAGCCGCTCCAGCGGATCCCGAAGGGCGAGGTCATGGGCCCTTCGGCCGGCCAACGGGGGATTCCGCAACCCGAGAGCACGAGCGAGAGGGCAAGACCCAGGAGGAGGCCCCTTCGCAGTCTCATCCGAGTCCCAGGGGAAAGAGGACCACCGGGACCTCCGTGCCTTCATCCACACCGCCGCTTCCGGCCGTCACCACCGCCACGCCCTGAGCCCGGGCCACGCTGGCCGTGACCCCCGAGCTCTGGGATCCTGTGGTGTAGGCCTCCCATCGTCCGTCAGAATCGTTTCGGAGGCGAACCCGGGGAAAGAGGGTGAGATGATCGTGGCCTGGAAGAGGATCCGCTGCCCGGGCACGGATGCGGGGGAGATGGACCTCCCGATGTCCCCCGAGGCGCCGGATGAGGGGGCGTCCCAGGAGGAGGAAGGTCACGAGAGCCGAGACCGGATTGCCGGGAAGGCCCAGCACGGGCACGGCCTTCGACCTGCCTTCCACCTCGATCTGGAGCCGACCCAGGCTCACCGGGCTTCCCGGGCGCATTCGGATCCGCCAGAACAGGAGCTCGTGGTCCAGTTCGTCCAGGGTTCGCTTCAGGAGGTCCGCATCGCCCATGGAGGCGCCCCCCGTGGTGATCACAAGGTCGGCTTCGGTGGCCAGCTCCGTCAGGGCCCGGCGCAGCTCCACCCGATCGTCGCCCACTCGGCGGGGCTTGAGCGGACGACCTCCCGCCTCCCGAACGAGCGGCTCGAGGGACGGGGTGAGGACATCGACCCGGGCCCGCCCCTGATGGAGCGCCTCCGCCCGTGCCTCCACCTCTTCGAGCCCGATGAGCTCGTCACCGGTGACCAGGAGCCCGACTCGGGGACGCTCGTGGAGTTGGACCTGGGGCACGCCTGCCGAGGCCAGGAGTGCCAGGAGGCCGGGGGAGAGGGCGTCGCCGGGGCGGGCCAGGACCTCGCCCCGGGTCATCTCCTCACCGGCCGGCCGGATGAACCGACCCTCCTCGGGCAGCGGCTCCAGGAGGAGGAGGCGGCCCTCCCCCCCCGCCTCCCGGTCGGTGTGTTCAACGGGAATCACCGTGTCGGCCCCCTCGGGAAGGAGTCCCCCCGTCATGATCCGGGCGGCCGAGCCCTCCGGAAGGGGTTCGGTGGGGTGGCCGGGTCGGCTGGCTCCCACGACCGGCAGGGGCTTCCGGGGGCTCGAATCCGCCCGGTCCGCCTCTTCCACATCCGCGCGGCGCAGCACGTACCCATCCATGGCGGAGGTGGGGCCGGGGGGAAGGGTGGCAGGGGTCCGGACTTCGGCAGACAGGGCTGGGGGCGGAAACGCGTCCACCTCCTCGAGCCGCACTTCCTGGGGGGGCAGGGGATCCCCTGCGGCGACGATCCGGTCCCGGGCCTGGTCGAAGGAAAGCCAGTCGGCCGGCCGGCGTTCGAATCCGTCGTTCCCGCCGGACGGCGGGAGGACGCCCGGGCTCACCAGCGGATGGAGCTGCCCAGAGTCAGACCCCCGACCCCGGTCCACTCCCCTTCGGGCACGGACCCGAACTGCTCCTCGAATTCGAAGAAGGCTCGGGGCGTGCCGGCCTTCCAGATGTGGAAGGTGGCATCGAACCGGATCGTGAGGTTGTCGCTGGGAAGCCAGCGGGTTCCTGCGCCCAGGACCCCCAGGAAGGAGGGCCCGAGGCTGAAGCGCTCATCGGAGGCCAGCTCGTCCTCCAGGCTGCTGCGCTGGGTGAGATCCGAGGCCAATCCCCCACCCATGGTCACGAAGGGGGCCAGGCGATACCAGGTCCGATCCCCCGTGAGGGTGAAGCGGAGTCGAGCATCGAGGCCGCCGATGAGCGAGCTGGAGGTGCCCAGGAGGGGAGGGAGCCCCTCTGCCGGGTCTGTGCTGGGATCGTAGACGTTCCGCTCGGTGGGGATGAAGAAGGCCGTCGCCTCGAGAGCGAAGGGGCCGGACAGCTCGATCCCGTATCGGGCGCCCAGAAGAAGTCCGCCTCCTGGAGAGAGGTCGAGCTGACCCCGGTTCTCTCCGGCGTACCCCACGAAGACACCGGCCTGGTGACGGGTGTCGATGAAGTCGTAGGGCGAGCTGATCTCCTGTCCGCGGAGGAGGTCCGGGGCCGCGAAGAGGCCGGCGGCCAGGGCGAGGACAGGTACGAAGGCGGCCGGGAAAAGGCGCATGGAGAGCATGGATGGGGTGGACAGAGTCGACCGAAGGCGAGTGGAGCCGAGGGATCGGCAATCGGAAGAAGCTATCCGGAAGCTCAGCCCGGGATCAAGTCCCGAGAACGGAGGGGCCCGGGGTTTGACGCGGCTCCCGGGTCCGGACAGATTTCCAGTTCAGATGTGGTGGAACACCCGCCGGATCGGATCGTTTCCCCCCACCCCACCCTCATGCGCCGTCGCGAGTCCCTCGTCGCTCTCCTTCTGGTGGCCCTGATCCCCGCTCTCGCGCCAGGGTCGCTGGAGGGTCAGGCTACGGGATCCGCCGTGGTGGAGACGGAGGCGAACTTCAGAGCCGTGCCCAACGGGGAGGTCGTGGGGCGCCTGGCCCCGGGAACGCGCGTCACCCTGGTGCAGGAACAGGATCAGTGGAGCCAGGTCACCCTGGAGGGATACGTCTGGGAGCGCTCCATGCAGATCCGACGGGAAGACGGCTTCGAGCTCGTCATCTCCGAGTCGGGGGGTGAGAACGTCCGCGAAGAGCCGGCGGGCCGGATCGCCGGCCAACTGGTGCGGGGCACGCTCCTGGAGGAGCTGGGCCGAACCCCGGGCTGGGTCCGGGTTCGTCGGACCGCCTGGATCTGGGGGGCCTCCCTCGCAGTGGAGGACGCCGCGGCGCTTCCTGAGCCGCCGGCCGAAGACCTGGATCCGGAGGAGGAGTCGCCCGGCGAAGAGCCCCCCGTCGAAGTCGCACCCACCGAAGCCCCACCCACACCCACCGAAGCGCCACCCGCGCGCGCCGAAGCTCCACCGGCCCCGGACGACGGGTGGCTCCGGACCCCGGGCGGGGGGATCGAACTCAGAGCCGGTCCCGAGCGGGAGACGGTGGGACGTGCCGAGGCGGGGACCGACCTCCGGATCCTGACCCGGGAGGACGGATGGGCCCGG
>SKKH01000276.1 GCA_007121555.1 Gemmatimonadota bacterium
GGCGCCGGAGTCGAACCGGGCGGCGTTGTGAGCGATGTCCTTCTGAGGGGATCCGGCGGGAGATTGGACGGGCCTCCCCCGTGTCCAAAGGACCACGGTCCCCGGGGGGAGACTCCCGGAGAATGAGGCTCGTTCAGTATTATGTCAAGATTGTGAGCGATGTCAGGCTCGGGCGCATCGTCGAGGCAGCCCATTGCCCTCGGGGACTCCACGCAACTCGCCCCCCTTCTTCAACGTCCTCCTTTCTAGCGGATCGCCTCATCAGGGAGGGCCAGCGCCGTGTATCCTCCCATCCGGGCCAGCACCACGTACTGCTTGCCTTCGTGCATGTATGTCATGATCCCGTAGCGACCCAGGTCAGGGGTGACCACCTGTCCGATTCGCTCCCCGGTGGCCTTGTCGATGGCGAAGAGGCGAGGGGTGCCCTCGCTGGTCTGTCCGGTCGCCATGAGGAGGCTGGCGGTGGTGAGCATGGCGGAATGCCCTCCTCGGCCCCGATTCGTCATCACGCCCTCGACCCCCTCCAGGAGGGGATGGGTCCGGATCGCCTCCTGCATGGCGGTGGGAGCGTCGCCGTTGGGGATCACCCAGAGGTGCTCGCCCGTGTTCATATCGATGGCGGTGATGCGGCCCTGGGGTCCCTTCCAGATCGGGAGGCCGTCGATGTCCTCGGGTACGTCCGATCCCGCGCTGGCTGCGCCCAGATCCCGGGCCCAGTCCACGATGGTGGTCCCGGTGGGTTGGAATTCGCCGGCCTCGAAGGGAGACTCCTCGCCCGGGGACAGCATGACCGAGGTGCACCCGGCGTGGGAGGTGAGGTAGATGATCCCCGTGGTGGGGTCGGCGGTGGCCGGTCCGGTGATGTTCACCCCACCCGTGCTTCCCGGACAGATCCGGGCCGGGCCGTCACCTTCGTCGTTGCCCACGTGGGTGGGCGGGTTGAAGAGGGGGAAGAGATGGTCGCCTTCTCGGGCCTGGGTCAGGGCCAGCTCGCGGACCTCCGGCGTGTAATCGATGAGATCGTCCTCTGAGCGCCCCTGGAGATCGTAGGGGAGCGGCCAGGTGGGATGGGGTTGGGTGGCGGCCAGCTGCTCGCCCGGAACGTTGGACTGGGGTGCCTCCCGGTCTTCGATGGGCCAGATGGGCTCTCCCGTCTCTCGATTGAAGGCGTAGAGGTAGGACTGCTTGCTCGCCTGGAACACTCCTGGGATCTCCTGGCCGTCCACGGTCACGTCCATGAGGACCGGAGCCACCGGTGTGTCATAGTTCCAGATGTCATGGCGCACGAGCTGGTAGTGCCAGACCCGCTCCCCGGTCTCCACATCGAGGGCCAGGACCGAGTTGCCGAACAGGTTGTCGCCGGGCCGGAAGCCCCCGTAGAAGTCCAGGACGCCGCCCTTGGTGGGAATGTAGACCACACCCCGCTCCGAATCGGCCGACATGGGGGCCCAGGAGCCGATGTTCCCCGACCAGTACCAGGCGTCGTTCTCCCAGGTCTCATGCCCGTACTCCCCGGGCCGGGGAATCACATGGAATTTCCAGAGGAAGGCTCCGGTCCGGGCGTCGTATGCCAGAATGTCTCCGGGAATCCCCTCCTGCCGGGTCTGGTTGTAGCCCTGTTCCGCCGAGTTGTTGACGATGACCACGCCGTTCACCACCAGGGGTGGGGAGGAGCTGGTGATGTAGCCCAGCTCCAGGGGAACCCCCATATAGGGATCGTACTCCCCGTCGTGGTCCTCCCAGGGGCCCCAACCCTCCAGGAGGTCCGCCACCAGATCCACCGATCCCGTTTCAGGGAACCCTTCGATGGGGATTCCGCTTCCCCAGCCCTCCAGGGGCTCGCCGGTTTCCGCGTCCAGGGCATGGAGGAAGAAGGCCGGGGTCGAGATGAAGACCACACCCCGCCCGTCCACCTCGGCATAGGAGACCCCCTTTCCATGGTTGTCCCGCATGGAATACTCCCAGCGGAAGGTTTCGGGCTCCTGGAAGCTCCAGAGTGTCTCTCCTGTGGCCGGGTCCATGGCCAGAACCGTGCGCTTCGGTCCGGAGGTCGTGATGAGGCGTCCGTCCACGTAGATGGGAAGGGAGCGAGCATTCACCATCCCGCCCAGGTCGATCCCCGCGTCCTCCTGGCCGTCCCACTCCCACGCCACCTGGAGGCGCCAGAAGTTGGAGGCGTCGATCTGGTCCAGGGGGGAGTACCGGGCCGAGGTCTCGTCTCCGTTGATGTTCACCCACTCGCCGGTCACGGGGCTGGCGGCCGCGGTGGCCTCCGCTCCAGGAGAAGGACTCTGAGCCTGGAGGGAGAGCGGGGTCGTCAGGATGGCGATGGCGGTGGCCGCGGCGGCCAGGTGGCGGGCGACGCGTTCGGGGGACCACGGGATCAGACGGGGCATCTCGGCTCCTGGAGGGCGGCAGGGCGAAGGGCGAGAACAATCGGGGCATCTTAGATACTTCGAGAGCGCTACGGCAAGCTGGCGAGGGCCGGCGAATCTCCGAGTTCACGACGTTTCCAGGTCCGAATGGTAGAACCCCGCCGTTGAGGTGCTTTCTCCAGTACAGCGGGTGGGGGGAACGGACTTCATGTGCCCTCCGTGCACCCCCGCAGGAGCTACTCACAGCGAGCGAGGTGGGATGTCGTCGTCTCCGGATACGAGGGCGGGTTGGGATTCTCGGTGGACTCGCCGGGGGGGGACCTGGGCGCAAGTGGCCCTTTTCCTCCTGACCATCGGGGTGTTGGGCGGCGTATCCCCCGCCGATGCGGCGGCGCAGCTCCCCGGGGAACCCCACGCCACCGCGCAGGCGCCCATTCCGCCCGAATACCGGGAGGCGGTCGCGGAGGCCCGTGAGCTCGTTCTGGCATTCATGGCTGAACGGGGGGCTCCAGGGGTGGCCGTGGCGGTGGCTGTAGAGGGAGATCTCGTCTGGTCGGAGGGGTTCGGGTACGCCAACGTCGAACACCGCGTCCCCGTGACCCCGCTCACCCGGTTCCGGAGTGGCAGCACCGCCAAGCCCTTCACCGCCGCCGCCATCGGGATCCTCGTGGAGCGGGACCAGCTGGATCTGGACGCTCCGGTGCAGGAGTATGTGCCTCACTTCCCCGAGAAGGAGTGGCCCATCACCACCCGACAGCTCGCAGGCCACCTGGCCGGAATCCGCCATTATCCGGACGATGGCGATGAGTTCCTGAGCGCCCATCGATATACCAGCGTCGACGAGGCGCTGGAGATCTTCAAGGACGATCCGCTCCTCTTCGAGCCGGGGACCGACTACTCCTACTCGAGCTATGGCTGGAACCTCATCAGCGCGGTGATCGAGGGGGCCTCCGGGCAGGACTTCCTGGAGTTGATGCACGAGGAGGTGTTCCGACCCCTGAAGATGACCTCCACCCTCGCCGATCACAGCGACAGCATCGTCCATCATCGCGTGGGTAACTACGAGCGAACGGGGGGCGAACCCTCCTATCGCACACGTCCGACGGGCTGGGGCGATGGGGAGGGCCGTGGCGAACTCTTCAATGCGCCCTATGTGGACAACAGCAACAAATGGGCGGGAGGCGGCTTTCTGACGAACCCGGTGGACCTGGTCCGGTTCGGGAGCGGCCACCTTCCCGGGGCCGGCTATCACGACGACGACATCCTCGCGCTTCTTCACACCTCCATGGCGACTGCGGACGGCGATGACACCGGTTACGGGATCGGCTGGCGGATGGGCAACGACGGGGAAGGCCGAGCAACCGTGGGGCATGGGGGCGGCTCAGTAGGCGGCACCACGAGCCTTCTGACATTCCCCGAATCGGGTGTGGTGATCGCGATCCAGGCCAATCTGACCAACGCCCAATTCGGAGGATTGCCATCTCGAGTAGCGGAGCTCTTTCATCCCTGACGCGCGGCGAAGTCCCTGGAAACGACGCAACGACACAGGGCAGCGACGCCCTGTTTGACATACGACGTCCAGTTGACATAAAAATTACACAAGGCAAGAAACGTTTCTCCGGTCTCACCTGAGAGGTCGTGAAAGGGTCGAAGGGTCCGCGACCCCCGACCGAGCCGTACATCGCCGAGTCATCCATGGATGCCGACATGCCCTCCCCGATCCGAGCTTCCTCTACGAACGGTGCCGACGTCTGCCCCCATGCGGCGATGGAGCGGCTGAGACGGGATGACCCTGACGCACTGGATGACCTCCTCCAGCTCCATTGGCCCGAAGTGATTCGGTATGCTCTGAGCTTCGTGGAATGCAGGGACGTCGCCGAGGACCTTTCCCAGACGGCCTTCGTCGGGCTGTGGGAGCAGCGACACGACTGGCACCAGCGGGGGTCGACCCTCGCCTTTCTCCTCCGTGTCGTTCGAAACCAGGCATTGAACCGACGGCGGCACCTGAGCGTCCGGGCGCAGGCCGAACGGCAGATCGTTTCGGCTCCGGTCTCCCGGCGGCCGGCTCGCCCCGATGAACGCCTGGCGGAGCGGGAGGCGGCTCGCGTCTTGGAAAACGCCATCCGGCAGCTTCCTGAGCGCAGGAGGGAAGTCTTTCGGTTGGCCCGGTTCCAGAACCTCTCCTACCGACAGATCGCGGAGGTCATGGAGATCTCCCCGCAGACGGTAGCGAACCAGATGAGCCAGGCGCTCTCCGACCTGAGAGAGGCCATGGAAACGGGACTCTCCGTCCGGGAGGGTTCGCCCTCCCGTCCGGAAGGCCAGATCCCGCCCGGCCCACCGGACGAGGGCTTCCGACTGGTTCGTTAGAAGGCTGTTCTTCAACAGCCTTCTGGAAGGCTGCAGGGTGAATGGTAGACTCGTTCGCCTCGCGTGCTTCCCTACCAGAGTCGCCACCGATATGACGGTGAGGCGACGCGGAATGCGGGAGCCCCACCCGTCCCTCTCCTCGAGGGTTTCGGTGGGGAGGGGCGGCACGGATCTCGAAGGTGATGAAGTGTCCAGCAATCCAATGGATGGAAGGATATAGATGGAGAACGGATCGCCAGTCCCGCCCGAGGATCCAGGCCCCGAGGAACTCATCGTGAGAGTTCTCCAGGGCCTTGCCAGTCCGGAGGAGCGCTCCATGCTGAGGGCGTGGAGAAACGCCGCGACCGAGAATGAGGTGATGCTTCGGTCTGTGGCCAGGCTCTGGGAGGAGTCTTCACGCCTGGATCCCAGCCCACGAGATCCACCGATCTCTCCCCCTGTCGCAGCTGAACTGCTTCGCGATCGTGGGGCATCGGCAGAGTCCCCGGAGTCCGCCACAGGGAAGAGCCGTTCCCTGGATCCCACGGGCGGCGGAGACGGTTTTCGCCCCTGGGGTGTGCTGGGATGGTCCGCTCTGGGAACGGCGGCCGCCATGGCTCTCATCGGCATGGGCTTCCTGTTGGGGGATCAGCTCGGATCGAGCAGCCCCATCCCGAAGGGACTGGAGGCCGCCGAGCTGCGGACGGGTCCCAACGAACTGGCGTCCGTGCGCCTTTCTGACGGCACGGTGGTCCGCCTTGCGCCCGAGAGTCGGCTCAGGGTGGGCGGGGTCGATGGATCGCGAGAGGTGTGGCTGGAAGGACGAGCCTTCTTCGCCGTGCCCCCGTCCGCGGACGGGCGTTTCCTGGTGCGTACTCCGGTGGGCGAGGCGATCGCCCTCGGGACCCGCTTCGACGTCTGGACGGAGGACCGCGCCATGCAGTTGATCGTGGTCGAGGGCGAGGTGGCCCTCTCCGATGGCGTCAGCGAGGTGGAACTGGGGGCTCGTCAGATGAGCCGAATCGAGAACGCCTCCCATATCCCCGTGGTGGAGCTGGCCGACGTATACGGCTCCCTCACGTGGATGGGAAGCACCCTGGCATTCCAATCCACTCCCCTCGGGGAGGTGGCAGCCGAACTGGAACGGAGGTTCGCCGTCCGAATGGAGGTCGACGAAGGGCTGGCGAAGGACCGTTCAGTCACCGCCTGGTTCACCGAGGAGCCGTTCGAAGATGTGATGAGCGTGATCTGTCGCGCCCTGGATGTCACCTGCGACGTCGACGCAGGGGGCGCCCGAGTAATGGCAGGTACCTGACAGTGGGGGTCGCTCCTTGGGAGTCGACCCTGGGCGTGGCCCGGGTATCGGCAATCCGACAGAGGTTCCTTTCTTAAGGAGAAGTGAGATGTTTGCCCGAACCAAGTGCCTGGGAGCCGCCCTGCTCCTGTTGATGATGGGTGGGCCCACCCTGTTCGCCCAGGGCGCCGATGGAGTGCCGGAGGCAGTGGCGATCGCCCCTGAACGCGGGGACGACACTGGCCTCGCACTCCTCGAGAGACCCGCCCTGCTGGCGGTGGAAGAGCTCTCGATGGAGCGTACCCTGCATCGGCTCGGACTTACGTCCGGGGTGCCTCTAGCCTTCAGCGCGGAGCTTCTTCCTGAGAATCAGAGGGTGACCTGCGACTGCATGGACCTGACGGTCAGGGACGCGCTCCAGGAGATCCTCTCGCCGACCGATCTGAGATTCGTCACGCTGGACCGGCAGATCCTCATTGAGCCTCGGCCCGAAGCACCCCGCCTGGACCTGGACCCCACCCCCGGGTCGGTAGTGGCGATGCAGCTCTCCCAGGAGCTTCGGAGCCTGCCGCCCGCTCCAGCCCCGGCCGTCCAGACCGGGCAGGTCCAGGGGCGCACCGTGGACCAGGGCGGAGCTCCCCTGGGAGCGACGCAGGTCCACTTTCCCGAACTCGGAATCGGGGTGTTCAGCGGGTCGGACGGACGGTTCACGATCGAAGACGTCCCCGCGGGCACCCACGAGCTCAGGGCGGAGCGGCTGGGCTATCGGCCCGCCACCACGGAGGTCTCGGTGGTTTCCGGTGAGGTCGTGGAGGTCACGATGCAACTCGCCCAGGAGGCCCTGGGGCTGGATGAGATCATCGTCACCGGAACTCCCGGGGGCACGCAGCGAAGGGCCATCGGGAACGTGGTCGGTCAGATCGACGCCGGTTCCCTCACCCAGACCCAGCCCATCCTGAACACCGAGCAGTTGGTGGGATCCCGAAATCCCGGCGTCGTGGTCCGCCCCTCTCCAGGCATGGTGGGGACCGGGACCGGGATCAATATCCGGGGTGTGTCCAGCATCACCCAGGGGAATCATCCCCTCATCTACATCGACGGGATCCGGGTGGACAACGCCCACAGCGCCGGTCCCCCCCTGAGACAGGGGCGGCAGGTGTCCAGACTCAATGACCTGAACCAGGAGGATATCGAGAGCATCGAGATCATCAAGGGGCCTGCGGCAGCCACACTCTACGGGACGGAGGCGTCGGCAGGGGTGATCCAGATCATCACGAAGCAGGGGGCCGACGGGGCCCCGGCCTTCGACTTCTCCGTGCGGCAGGGGGCGATGTACATGCAGGATCCTGCCGGTCGACTGTTCAAGCAGTACCACCACAATGCCGAGACCGGAGTCACCGACAGCATCAATCTCTATCAGCACCACGCGGACCAGGGGAATCCTGTCTTCCAGTACGGGCACCTGCAGCAGTACACCGCGGCAGTCCGGGGGGGCACGGAGATCCTCCGCTACTACGGTTCGGCCGATTACACCGACAATGAGGGGATCGTCGACTACAACTGGCAGAACCGCTTCAGCACGCGTCTCAACCTCTCGGTGGTTCCCTCCGATCGATGGTCCGTGGATACGAACCTGGGGTTCGTCCGGAATCACACCCGCTTCGCGCAGGCCGCGCCGGGTTTCGGGATCTGGGACATGCTCGTATGGGGGCGTCCTGACGCCCTCGATGGACCCACCCGGGGATTCGTGTACGCCCCGCCCGAGATTGCGGGACAAATCGATTCCAGGATGAAGTACCACCGGTTCACGGGAAGCTTCCGGATTCAGAACAATCCCTTCGACTGGCTTCACCAGCGAGCCACCGTCGGGCTCGACATCGGGGATGACGTGAGCACCCGCCTATTTCCCCGCGTGCCCGCCGGGCAGACCAACTGGTTCGGCGCCCGGGGGACAGGAGAGAAGCTCCTCGAGAACACCCGATCCACCTACACCACGGTGGATTATGGTGTCACGGCCGATCTCGACCTGACGTCGAACTGGAATTCAGCGACCTCGGTCGGTGTCCAGTACTATCACCGGCTGGAGGAGACCTCGGGGGCCCTCGGGCAGGAGTTCCCCATCCCGGCGGTCACCACCGTGAGTGGAGCCGCGAGCCGGCAGGGTGAAGAGGACTTCATCGAGAACAAGACCCTGGGGACCTACGTCCAGCAGCAGTTCGGCTACGAGGACCGGATCTTCGTTACCGCAGCCCTTCGTGCCGACGACAACAGTGCGTTCGGCGCCGAGTTCGATGCGGCGTACTACCCCAAGTTCAGTGCCACCTGGGTGATCTCGGAGGAGGGCTTCTGGAATGTGGAGCAGGTGAACCAGCTCCGCTTCCGCACGGCCTGGGGTCAGGCCGGTCAGCAGCCCGATGTGTTCGACGCCATAACCCTCTTCGCGCCCACGACCGGTCCCATGGACCAACCCACCCTCCGGCCGGCCAGCCTGGGGAATCCAGAGCTGAAGCCCGAGGTGGGAGAGGAGCTGGAGATCGGATTCGATGCCGGCCTGTTCGAGGATCGGGCCAGCATGACCTTCACCTACTACACCCGATCCACAAAGGACGCCATCCTGGCCCGGGCCACCCGTCCGTCGGGAGGTTTCCCCGGAAGCCAGATCGTGAATGTGGGAGAGATCAAGAACTGGGGATGGGAGCTCGAACTCAACACGCAGCTCTATTCCCGTCCCGGATTCGACTGGGATCTCGGTGTGAACTTCGCCACCCACGAGAACGAGGTGATCGATACCGGGGACCTGAATCTCTTCCGGGATCGTCCCGGCTATCCCCTGGCGGGAATCTGGGCCCATGAAGTGGTGGAAGCCGAGTTCGTCCCGGGCTCGACGAGCCTCGAATACGCCCTGTGTGTGGCGGGACCCGA
>SKKH01000225.1 GCA_007121555.1 Gemmatimonadota bacterium
CCTTCGACCTACACGCCCATGCGACCTCTCTGCACACCTGCGTCACAGCTGGTCGGCGCCGTTGCCGCGCTTCCCCTGGCCCTCGCCCTCGCCCTGATCCTCCCCGTCCTGGCGCCGGCGCCCACCTCGCTCCACGCCCAGGAGTACATCCCCCTCCTGGACGCCGAGGTCCGGGACCTCCTCCACACCGAGCTTTCGGGGGAGTGGGCCAAGGAACAGGTGATCCACATCTCCCGCCATTCCCGGGTGCAGGGCTCCCGGGGATACCGGGACGCCGCCGACTACGTGCTGGAGCAGCTCCGGGGGCTGGGATTCGACGAGGAGGAGGCCTGGATCGAGTCCTTCCCCTCGGACATGGAGGCCGAATACCAGACCTGGATCAGCCCCTCGGGATGGGACATCGACGACTCGGAGCTCTGGATGGTCGAGCCCCGGCGGGAGCTCCTCACCCGGTGGACGGACCTGCCCATCGGCACCATGACCTACTCCAACGCAGGCGAGGCCACGGGAGAGCTGGTCTACGTGGGTCGGGGCGACTCCCCCTCCGACTACGAGGGCGTCGACGTCGCGGGCAAGATCGTCCTCTGCACCGGGTACGGGGGCAACGTCCACCGCCTGGCCGTCCTGGAGCACGGCGCGCTGGCGGTGGTCTGCTACATGAACGACGACCGCTCCCGCCTCCACCCGGACCTGGTCCTCTACACGGGGATGTGGCCCCGGCCGGGTGAGAAGGAGGACACCACCTTCGGCTTCAACCTGAGCCGTCGGCAGGGCGAGATGCTCCGGGACATGCTGGCTTCGGATGAGCGGGTGGTCCTCCACGGGAAGGTGGAGGGACGGGGGCTCGAGCCCTTCTACATGGACATGCCCGTGGCCTGGATCCGAGGGGCCTCCGAGCCCGACGAGGTGCTGGTATTCTCGGCCCACCTGGATCACCCGAAGGAGTCGGCCAACGACAATGCCTCGGGCTCGGCCGCCCTCCTGGACATGGCCCGGACCATGAAGGCCCTCATCGAGTCCGGAGAGATGGCGCGACCCGAACGCTCCATCCTCTTCCTCTGGGTGGCGGAGTACTACGGGACCATGGCCTACATCGACGCCCACCCCGAGATGGTCGGCCGACCCATGGGGGGCGACTTCCTGGCCAACATCAACATGGACATGGTGGGCCAGCACCTGGAGAAGGCCCATTCGACCATGATGATCCGCCGGTCCCCCTATTCCAACCCGTCGATCCTGAACGCGGTGGTGGCCAACATGGCCGAGATGCTGGATCACCTGGAGATCCGCACTCCCCGGGGGTCGCTCTCGGCCCACAACTTCCGGGTCACGCCCTATTCGGGGGGAAGCGATCACACCATGTTCAACGCCCTCCACATCCCGGGCATCATGATCGGCCACACCGACTGGGCCCACCACACCTCCCGGGACACCCCGGAGATGGTGGACCCGGTGCAGCTCCAGCGAAGTGAGATGATCGCCCTCTCCACCTTCCTGCATCTCTCGAACCTGTCGGAAGAGGAGGCGGTGGAGCTGGCCTGGTACGCGGGGGCCGGGGCGATGAACCGGCTGGGCGCCGCGGGTCATCGGGTCCACCGGGAGCTCCGGGCGGCGGATGGCGGGGAAGCGGCCGGTGCCCGGGGCACATCCGCCGCAGCGGCGGACGTCCGGGCCGAGGCGGCGAACCACCTCCGGCACCATCACGCCTGGGAGCGAGCGGCGCTGGGCACCATCCTCCACTTCCAGGACGCCCCTGGCGCCCGGGCGGCGGTGGAGAGCGTGCAGCGGCGGCTGGACGGGGAGCTGGCCCGACTCTCCGAGGAGCTCTTCCAGGCCTCGGTGACCGACGTCGCCCTGGCCCGGGAGAACGACGAGCGAATCCCCGGGCGATTGACCCGGAGCTCGCTTCAGATGCACAACCTCTCGGTCCCGGAGCGGGAGCTTCCGGAGGACCGGGCCGCCTGGTACGGCTCAGCGGAGAATCCCCTCACCGGGATGCATCGGATGGAGATCGTGAACTTCATGGACGGCGAGCGGACGATCCACGAGATCCGCGACGCCGTGAGCGCGGGGTACGGGGCCGTTCCGACGGAGGCGGTGGCCCGGTACATCGACGATCTCGTCACCGTGGGGGTGGTGGAATACAGGTAGCGAGGAGCCATCCGGCACAGCCCGGTGTAAGAGGCTCAGGTCGGAGGCACGATGCCGGTCCGACCTCACCATGAGAGTCCTTCTAGGAGTCCGACCATGTCGTTCTCGCCGCGGTGGACCGCCTTCCTCCTCCTGGCCGCCCTCCTCATCGCACCGGGAGTCGACGGCCAGGACAGCCCCTGGTCGGGCTCGGCCCAGCAGCGCCAGGTGGCCGCTGTGCCCTTCGGACCGGGAGAGATGAAGAGCTACGAAGTGCGGTTGGGCCGCCTTCGGGTGGGTGAAGGATCCATGGAGGTGGGTGCGCTGGACTACGTGCGGGGCCACCGCAGCTATCCCCTCACCATGCGGATCCAGGGGGGGATCCCTCTGGCCCGGGTAAACGACCGGATGGACTCCTGGCTCGACATCCAGAGCCTGAACAGCCACCGATTCGTCCAGGACCTGCATCAGATCCGGACCCGCCGCTACCGCCACTACGAATTCTATCCGGAGGAGGGGCGGTATACCCAGAACGGGGTGGACGAAGAGCTGGAGCTGGCATCGCTCGACCCCCTGGACGACGTGTCCTTCCTCTACTACGTGCGCACCCTACCGCTCAGGGTCGGCGACGTGTATACCCTGGACCGCTACTTCCGGGAGTCGGGGAACCCGGTGGTGGTGGAGGTGGTGCGGAAGGATCGGATCACTGTGCCGGCCGGCACCTTCAACACGGTCGTGGTCCGACCCACGATCCGCACCTCAGGGCTCTTCGGCGAGGGCGGGGAAGCCGAGATCCACTTCTCCGACGACGACCAGAGGCTCATGGTCATGATGACCTCCCGGGTCCCGGTCATGGGAAGCCTCTCGCTGCACCTGAGCGAGTACACCCCGGGCCGCTCGCTGAGGCCCTTCCGGGCGGGGAGTCGGGCCGAGGAGGCGGAGGAGTATCTGAGGGAGACGGACCGAGGAGAGGGCTGAGTCCCCTCTCCCTCTTCAGCGGTCCTTGAACCCACCCCAGGCCTCAGATCCGCTCCATCAGGAAGTCCGGTGTGAACTGGACCAGCCAGGCGGTGAGGATCGTGAAGGAGCCGGTCACGAGAAGGATCCCCAGGAGGATGAGGAGCAAGCCGGAGGCCACCTGCACCGCCGGCAGGAAGCGCCGGAACCGCTGGAAGGCCGAAAGAAATCGATCCAGTGCCAGGGCGGTGAGCATGAAGGGGATCGCCAGCCCCATCGAGTAGACGAAGAGCAGCCCCATCCCGGACCAGAAGGTCTCCTGGACCATGGCGTAGGTCAGGATCCCACCGAGCACGGGCCCGATGCAGGGGGTCCAACCCGCCCCGAAGGCCATCCCCACCGCCACCGCTCCCAGTCGCCCGATGGGCCGGTCCGCCAGGTGGACCCGGGCTTCCCGCAGGAGAGGGGTGAACTTGAAGGCGCCGGCCAGATGAAGCCCCAGTAGCAGGATGATCACCCCACCGATCCGGGCCACCCACTCCTCGTAATGACGGAAGAACTGCCCCAGGAAGGAGGCCGAGGCCCCCAGGAGCACGAAGATGATCGTGAAGCCGAGCACGAAGAGCGCGGCGTGGATCATGGTCTGGCTCTTCTGGTGCCCCTCCTGGAGCTCCTCCAGGCTCATCCCCGTCACGAACGAGAGATAGGACGGGACGAGGGGGAGCACGCAGGGCGAGAGGAAGGAGAGGACCCCCGCGCTCAGAGCGATGAGGATGCCGACTTCGGTCACGACGCCTCCAGTCGGTAGCCGAGGAGCTTGTAGACGAGCTTGGCCACCAGGAAGTCCGGCGCGTGGAGGCCCGGGATGGGCGCCAGCTCGACCACGTCCATCCCCACCACCTCGCGCTCGGCGAAGACCCGTCGGAGAAACCTGAGGGTCCGGTACCAGTCGCCGCCCCCGGGCTCAGGGGTCCCGGTGGAGGGCACCAAGGAGGGATCGAAGTAGTCCACGTCGAAGGTGAGGTAGACCCGGGGACCCAGGGCCTCCATGGCCCGGTCCATCCATGCGTCGCTCTCCCACATCTCATCGGCCCACACCACTTGGACGTCCTCGGTGCCCCGCATCACTCCGACCTCCTCGGAGGAGACGGCCCGGATCCCCACCTGCACGAAATCGGCGATGTCGAGGCAGCGGAAGGCGAAGGATGCATGGGACCAGGGGGCGCCCTCGTACCCGTCTCGAAGATCGGCGTGGGCATCCATCTGGAGGACGCTGAGCCGCCCCTCCTGACCCTGCTTTTCCAGGTGCCGCACGGTAGCCCGGATGGCGGGGGCGCTCACGGCGTGTTCTCCGCCCAGCATGATGGGGAACCGCCCTTCGATCCCCTCGAGGAAGTGGCTGTAGGCCTCCTCCAGCTCCCGCATCGCCTCGGTGGACCCGGCCCGGGTCAGCTCGAGGGCCGGCAACGTATGGACCCCATGACGTCCGGGTTCGTCGTCCAGTTCCTGGTCGTAGAGCTCGATGTATCTGGAGGCCTCCAGGATGGCCCTGGGCCCCTCGCGGGTCCCGGATCCGTACGAGGTGGTGGACTCGTAGGGCACCGGAAGGATCACCGCCGCCGAGCCGTCCAGCGACGCCTCCTCCCCGTCCAGACCCAGAAAGGTATGGGGAAGTTCGACGGGAAGACGGGCGAAGGGGGCATCGGCGGCATCGGCGCCACCTCTACCCGTGGCGTCGGGATCGGGGCGGTTCGGCATACCGGAGGGGACTCCTTCCACTAGACGGTTTCGATGGGACAGGTCAATCCGTCGTCGGAGGGCTCGACGCCGGCTTCCTGGCAACTCTTGCAGTGCCCGTAGATCTCGAGTTTGTGCCGACTGGGCCGGAATCCGTAGGCATTGGATACCTGGTCCTTGATGGCGCGAACCTCGTGGCTCTTGAACTCGATGACCGACCCGCACTCGGTGCAGATGAGGTGCTCGTGCTCGGGCTGACGGGAGAGGCGATGCTCGTATCGCTTGAACCCCTCCCCGAAGTCGTGCTCCGCCACCAACTGGCTTCGAACCAGGAGATCCAGCGTCCGGTAGATGGTGGCCTTCCCGATTCGATCGCCCTCCTGGCGGAGCTGGTTTTCGATGTCGTCGACCGACAGGTGATCGTCCGAGCCGAACACCACCTCCGCAATGGCCTGGCGCTGCTGGGTCACCGGGAGCCCCTGCTCCCGAAGATAGCGACCGAAGAGCCGCACGAAGGGGGCGATGGGGACCGACGAACTGGGAGGACTCAGCGACATGGGATTCCTCAGGTTTGCGGCAGGGTGCTGTGGGGCGCTTGGGCCGACGGGTTCACTGCTCCGGGATCACCGTCGAAGGGATCCAGCTCCTGCACGATGGTCTGGAAGGCCTCTGGATTCCCGGCCAGCTCCACCGTGCGCGGCTCCCCCGGGGTGCCGTCCATCCGCTTGACCACCCCGGCCATGATGCGGGGAAGTCGGTCTCGGGGCGCCTCCCCTTCCTCCTGGAAGGTGGATTGGAACGCGATTCCCTTCCCCGTTTCCTCGGCTCGGTAGGCCAGGGTCACGAGGAGCCGGCGTTCGTCCTGGGCGATGAAGCATCCGGCCGCGACGACTCCCGTCTCCCGCCGGCCCGTTCGAAGCGGAGGAAACAGCCAGAGCCGATCCACGGCCTGGGATCCGACCTGGCTTTCGAGGGCCCGGATCGCCCGAGCCATGGCGTCGGGGACTCCTGGAGCGTTTCCTTCCATAGATGTACGTGCCTCCACGGGCTGCGGTTCCCCACCCTCCCGGCGGGACCCGGAGGGAGCGTAGGGGCGGTGGGTGCCTCGACCCCCTATCCTTCCTGCGTCTCTCCGGCCGGAACGGCCTCCAGGTCGGTCACCATCTCGCCGGCTAGCTCCACCACCTTCCGGATCACCTCGCCGATCTCGCCTCGCATCAGCGCGCCCGACGCCTTCACGTGGCCGCCACCCCCGAACTGGGTGGCCAGGGCGTTCACGTCGGCCTCTCCGTTGGAGCGGAAGGACATCTTGACCGAGCCGTCCTCCATCTCGCGGAAGAGGATCGCGACCTCGGCGCCCCGGACTTCCCTGGGGATGTCCACCATGCCCTCCAGATCATCGGGCTCGCAGCCCAACTCCGCGTAGGCCTCTCGCGGAATCGTCATCCAGGTGACCCGATTCCGATGGGCCGTGTCCAGCGTGGCCAGCGCTCGCCTGAGAAGGTGGAACCGCCGGATGGGGTGGGAGCCGTAGACCCGACGATAGAGCTCCTCCGGGGCCGCGCCCCGTCGAATGAGCTCCGCCCCCACCTGGAGGGCTCCCGGGGTGGTGTTGGAGAACCGGAACGAGCCGGTGTCGGTGAGGATGGCGGTATAGAGCCCGTTCACCACACTGGACGTCCACGGCCCTTCGGCCAGGGTGAGGAGATCGAACACCAGCTCTCCCGCCGCGGCCGCCCCTTCGTCCAGAAGCGTGAGCCCTTCGATGGGTCGGCCTCCGGGCGGGTGGTGGTCGATGATCACCTTGGGGACCCCCTCCACCAGGGGATTCACCCGTCCGATCCGCGGCACCTCGCCGGTGTCCACCACCACGCAGAGGTCGGCGGCCTGACCCCGTCGAAGCGCCTCCTCGCTTCCGGCGTGGAGGATGCGGCTCGGATCCTGGATCAGAAACCGATAGAGGTTCGGAAAGGGGGTGGGGTTGATGATCCAGGCATCGATCTCGCGCTCCCGGAAGAACTCGAGAAGGGCGGTCTCACACCCCGTCCCATCGCCATCGGCGTTCAGGTGTGTGGTGAGGATGACGGATCGTGCGGCCTCGAATCGGGCGAGGACGGCGCGAAGCGACGGGAGTCTGTGGTCCGGGATCTGATAGCTCATTATCCCCGGAAGGCTAGAGCCAGCGGGCCCGGGGGTCAAGCGAAAGGCCGCAGGGGGCGGGAGTCGCGAGCCTGGTCATGGGAGTCGGCGGACGTGCAGCGCAGGCCGGGCCCCGGAGGCGGCCTCCCGGCGCGGTGGGCTGGTCAGAACTCGTTGGAGAAGGAGACGAGCTTGTAGCGGCCCTCCCACTCGAGGATGCTCCCGAAGAGCCTTTCCTCCACGGACTCGCCGGTGGGAAGCTCCCCGAGGACTGCGCAGCCGTGCCAGATCCAGCCGTCGCCGAAGGCTTCTCCCTCATCCGGACAGCGGTGGCCTGCGGCGTAGAGGGTCTCGCCGGAATAGCGGCGGAGGAGACGGGACAGTCCTCTCGAGCTCCGGTTCTGCTGGTGGAACCAGACCAGGGCCGGGGACAGCTCGTAGGGAGGCGAGGTATAGATGGTGTGGGGAAAGTAGACCCAGGCGAACTCGCTGGGGGTCAGCGCCAGCGAGACCAGCCCCGTGGTGTCGGCGGCCTCCAGCGCGGCGACGACGGCGTCCACCAGCTCCTCCGACGACTCCGCGCCCCCGTTGAGGCCGGTGACGAGGGGAAGATCGGCGCGGAACCGGCGAATCTCCTCCTCCATGGGCAGGATGCTGTCCACATGTACGGGGGTCCGGACCTCGGCGGCGGAGGCGGAGGGTGTACCCGCATCGCTTCGCTCTCCATCACACCCGGCCCCGACCAGCACGAGGGTCAGGACGAGGAGCAGTGCGCGGAGGTGGGATCGGGTCATCTTGAATCGGGTTCGGACGGGTTGGACGGACACGGTTGGATGCCGAAGGGTCGAAGGGAGCGATGCGGGATCCCCCGACCTCCGAAGCCGTGGGATGGCTCCGGAGGCCGGGGGTCCTCATGGGGTCGGGGGCCGGACGGGTGCTGCCCCCGACCACCCCGGCTCAGTTCTGGGCGTAGTAGGTCCAGCCCTCCCACCAGGCGGCGCCGTTGGGGTCGGCCGCGCCCCGGTAGGCCGTGGGCGTCACGAAGCTTGCCGCGGCGTCCCGGAGGATCGACGGAAGGCTCGAGAAGTCGGTCAGACCTCCGCTGGCGATGGGTGAGCCGGTAGCGGGCCGCCAGTCGAAATCACCGGCGCCGGCCCCGGTGGTGTTCACCGGGAAGGCCCGGAAGAGGTCGGCGGTGGGGACGGTCCCGTCTTCGAGGGCATGGGTGGCCAGATCCAGAGCGTACTGGGCCCCCTCTCCGCTTCCGGCGGCCGCGCCAGGCTGGAAGATCTGGTCATTCTCGGTGAAGTAGATGTTCTGCACGCCGAGCCTCCCTTCCTCGAACCGGCTCCAGGTCTGGTCGCCCCGCAGCGAGATGGCCGCCGCCGGGGTGCCCTGGCGCTGGTAACGAGCCACCACGCCGTTCACGTAGAGCCCGCCGGTGCCCCGACGCAGCATCATGCCGATGTTGCCGCTGGAGCTGTCCCACGCACCGGCCGGAGGACCAATGAGGGTGAAGTTGGCGAAGACGGGAACGGTGTACGGGGCGGACGCGCTCCGGTTGGCATCACCGGCGTTGCAGTTCTCGGCCCAGCACCCGTCGTTCTCGATCCCCTGGGGATCGGAGGCTGCGCCCCCGGCCAGGCCCGGACGAGGCTCGGGCTGAATGGACTGGAAGGCGATGGCGTGCTGCACCCGGCCCACGAAGCCCTCCGAGGCGTCCAGGTGGTCGTCGGCCGACTCGTACGACACGATGTAGCGGGCGTCCACGGCCCCACCGAACCACTCGAAGGAGTCATCGAGGCCCAGGAGGACCTGGACGTATTCGATGGTGGTGCCCCGGCCCACGGCGGCCATGGTGAGGGAGTTGAGCTCCTCGTTGGGGGCGGTGGGGAAGCCGGCGAACTCGATGCGGACGTAGCGGAGCACCCCACTGTCGTCGTCATTGTC
>SKKH01000169.1 GCA_007121555.1 Gemmatimonadota bacterium
CCCCTCGGTCCCCGACTGGGCGTGGCCGACATCGAACTCGAGCAGGAGTTGAGCCGGCCCTATGCGTACGTCTCTCGGATGCAGTACGGGGACGACGGGCCCAAGGGCATGGACATCATCGACCTCTCCGATGAACGGAATCCCGAGGTGATCTATCGTTGGCGGATCGAGAACCAGGAGCTGCATCAGCGAACGGGCGGGATGGATGTGAAGTATTTCAAGATGGACGATCGCTACTACGTGGTGCAGTCCGTGCAGTTCGGACAGGGTGGCCCCAATTCGGACATGGGGGCCGTGGTGCTGGACGTGACCGGGCTCCCCGATGCGTCGACGGTGGAGGAGGTGGCCCGGATCTACGCCCCGGAGACTCCGGGGGGCTTCCACAACATCTTCATCTACAAGCATTCCAATGGCGGCACCTACCTCTTCACCACGGTCTCGGGTCCTGGCGCCAATGTGTATGACCTGAGAAGGGTGGTCGAAGGAGATGCCGACAACGCGCTGGTGGCGAACGTACCGGTGCCTGAGTCTGCGGAAGGTACCGGAGCCACCCGGGGCTACCACGACTTCTATCTGGGCTGGCATCCGGACACCGGCACGGACCGGTTCTACGGAGGCGGGACCGGTGGATACTACGTCTACGACGTGACGGATCTGGACAACCCGGAGATCCTGGTCACCCTCACCGGGATCAACGGCGTGCGCTACGGCCACACCTTCACTCCGTCTCCCGACGGCCGGTACGTGGTGGCGGAGACGGAGTACCAGTTCGCCCCGCTTCGAATCTTCGATCTGCAGCCCGCCCTGGACGGTGAAGTCACCAACGTGTCGCGTCCGATCTCGGGCTGGACCGCCGACTGGCAGAACCTGGTGCACAACCACGAGATCCGGTGGCCCTACGTGTTCGTGTCCGGCTACCTGGACGGCCTCCAGGTGTTCACTCTGATGGATCCGTACAAGCCGACCACCGTAGCCTACTACCAGACCTACATCGGGTCGCCCAACGTGGACCGGACCCCTCAGTTCCAGGGCGCTTTCGGGGTGGACGTCCGAAATGAGGACGGACTCATCGTGATCAGCGACATGAGCACGGGCTTCTGGGCCTTCCGCATGGACGGCTTCCAGGGATGGGACGGAACGAACTGGGGTATGCCCAACGTATCGAGTGTACAGGACTGGGACGCCGACGAAATGCCGAGTCCAGAACGCTGGAAGGAGTAAGATCCATGTGGACCCTATTGGCTCTCCTGGCCCTCGGGCCGGCGGAAGAACGTCCGGCCATCGCGCCGGTGGACCTGGACGCCACCGTCTTCGCGACCTGCAGCGCGGTCGCCGAGCCCCCGGCGTACTACGCGATATCCCTGGTGCCCACCCGACAGGTGGTGGGCACCGGTCGGGCCACGGGGCTGGCCCAGATGACCTTCGATCGCAGCCCGTTCGGTGTGGAGTTGGCGGCAGATGGGAGTTACCGGACGACCCTGGCCGTGGAGGTCGCCCATCTGCCCAGCATCGACGACCACGAATTCGTGGCGTGGGCGACCACTCCCTCCATCGACAGGATCGCCCGGATCGGGACCCTGGATGAAGATGGGGCGACCACGGGCCCCGTGGAGTGGAACAAGTTCCTGGTAGTGATCACCCTGGAGCCGGTCGGATACTCCGAGGAGACGAGCTGGTCCGGTCCTGTCATTCTCCGGGGCATGTCGCGAAGTGGACGAATGCACACCATGGCCGGCCACGGCCCCTTCGAGCAGTTGGAATGCCGAACTTTCGGATATTGAGGTCGGGAGGGGCGTTCCTCCTCGTCCTGGGAACCCTGCTCCCCTCGGCCGTGGTCGCGCAGCAGCACGACCAGCATGCGGACCACGACATGCACATGGGCCATGACATGGACCACGAGACGGAGTTGGAGGGGGGGTGGCTCATGCCCCCCATGGATCCCAACATGCCCATGATGCCCGGCCTGGAGGGTGCGGTGCCCCCGGTGTCTGCCTGGCTCCCCCATTTCGATCTGGATCCAGAGGACTTTCCCAGAGCGGAGCCGAGCCGAGCCGTGCGATTGGCCGACGGAGATACGCTGGACCTTCTGGTGTCTCCGGTTCGAAGGACGATCCTTGGTCAGGAGTACCTCATGTATGGGTACAATAACCAGTACCCGGGTCCCTTCATCCAGGCCGAGCGCGGATCCACCGTCATGGTCCGTGTTCGAAACGAGATCCGCTTCCCCACCACGGTGCATTGGCACGGCATCCGGCTGGACTATCGATTCGACGGGGTGCCCGGCCTCACCCAGCCCCCCATCGAGCCCGGCGAGGTGTTCACCTACGAAGTGAAGGTGCCGGACGCAGGGATGTTCTGGTACCATCCCCACGTTCGCGAGGACATCCAGCAGGACCTGGGGCTCTATGGGAACCTGGTGGTGCTCCCGGAGGAGCCTGCGGATGGGGCTCCCTACCACCGGGAAGAGCTCCTGGCTCTCGACGACCTCCTCATGACCGAGGGGGGCCAGTTGATCCCCTATGGCCTGGAGTCTCCGGTGAATGCCCTCATGGGTCGCTACGGCACCGTCATGCTGGTCAACGGAGTGGCCGACCACGAACTGGACGTCCAGCGAGGCGAGGTGGTGCGTTTCCATCTCACGAACGTGGCCAACGCCCGGCCCTTCAACGTCCGGTTCGGGGAGATGGATGTGAAGCTGGTGGGCTCGGACATCGGACCCTTCGAGCGCGAAAGCTGGGTCGGCAGCGTTCCCATCTCACCGGCGGAGCGCTATGCCGTGGACGTCCAGTTCCCCGAGGCGGGGCGGGTCGCGATCACGAACACGATCCAGGCCGTGGACCATTTTCGCGGGGTCTTCTATCCCCACGTGGACACCCTGGCCATCGTGAACGTGAGGGCCGAAGGGGTCGAGCCCGACCTCTCCGAACTCCATTCCACCCTTCATGTGAACGAGCATGTGGTCCAGGAGATCGATCCCTTCCGGGAGCACTTCGACCGGGAGCCGGATCACGAGATCACCACGATGGTGAGGGTTCGAGACCTTCCTCAGGCCATCGTCCTCTCCATGGAGGCGGACACCTTCTACGTGCCCCCGGTGGAGTGGAACGACGCCATGCCCATGATGAACTGGCTTTCGTCCGGGAACCAGGTGACCTGGATCCTGGAGGACGAGGCCACGGGCGGGCGCAACGAAGAGATCCACTGGACCTTCCAGCAGGGAGACGTGGTGAAGATCCGGGTCTTCAACCAGCCCCAGGACTTTCATCCCATGCAGCATCCCATCCACATCCACGGTCAGCGCTTCCTGGTCGTATCGCGGGATGGGGTGCCCCAGGAAAACCTCGCCTGGAAGGACACGGCGTTGCTCCCGGTTGGATCCACCATGGACCTCCTTGTGGAGATGTCCAACCCGGGGGAGTGGATGATCCATTGCCACATCGCCGAGCACCTGAGTGCGGGGATGCACTTTCACTTCACAGTGGAGCCGGCGGCGGCTGAGGCGGACACTCCCTGAGGCTCCCAACGGTGGCGCCCTCTACCTCTTCAGCGGCCGTGCAGGGATCCGGGGATGTTCGCGCGAGCCCCAGGACGTAGATTCCACGTCGACTCGACAGCATCCGCCCCCTGAACCGGAGCCTGCATGGCCAAGAGCAACTCCTTCGACATTTCCACCGGCATCGATCTCCAGGAGGTCGACAACGCGGTGAACCAGGCCACCAAGGAGGTCCAGCAGCGGTACGACTTCAAGGGCACCGACTGTGCACTGGACTTCGACCGGGAGGCCGGTGTGGTGAAGCTGGATGCCGATGACGACCACCGTCTCAAGGCGCTCTACGAGGTGCTCGTCTCAAAGCTGGCCAAGCGGGGCGTGCCGCTGAAGAATCTGGATGCGGGAACCGTAGATCACGGGACCATGGGTCGGGCCCGGCAGATCGTGACGCTGAAGCAGCAGATTCCGCAGGACACCGCCAAGGAGATCGCCAAGCGGATCAAGGCCCTGAAGCTCAAGAAGGTCCAGGTGCAGATCCAGGGCGATGAACTCCGGGTCAGCAGCCCGGACCGGGACTCCCTCCAGGAAGTCATCGCATTTCTCAAGGGCCAGGACTTCGGGGTCCAGCTCCAGTTCGGAAACTATCGTTGAGGTGAAGCTCGGAGGCCCGGAACCAGTCCTCCGGTCCAGACCACTCGACCGCGATCGGCTCCGCGGGTCCTCCCCGCTTCCTGCCCTGGTCGTGCCGCTCTGGACATGCCCCTGCCCGACTGACTTCCCCCTTCCCGACTGACTCCCCGATGCCCATCTCACACGCCAAGGCCCGAGAGATCGCGGAACGTCTCCGAAAGGGGCGGGACATGGAGGACCTGCCGGATCTCCTGGCGCCCCGGGAGATCTCGGAGCATCCCCTCCCCGACCGGATCCCCCATCCCAGAGCGTGGAGTGCATCTGCCCACCGGGCGCGGCTGGAGTTCCTTTCGGAGCGTGGCCTATCGGTCCCGGCCCTCTCCGGCGACGCTCCGGACCCCGATCCCGAGACCCTCCAGGGGCAGATCGAGAACTTCATCGGGTACACTCGCACGCCCACCGGGCTCATCGGTCCACTGCGGGTGAACGGCCTCCACGCACAGGGGGACTTCTACGCGCCCCTGGCCACCTCCGAAGGGGCCCTCATCGCCAGCTACGACCGGGGAGCCTGGATCCTGAGTCGAGCGGGAGGGGTCAGTTGCGTGACCTCGGTGGAACAGGTCCAGCGGGCCCCGGGGTTCGCCTTCGAGGACATCGCCGACGCGGTGCACTTCGCCGCCTGGGCGGTGGATCAGTTCGAGCGCTTCAGGGAGGCCGCGGCCTCCCGCACCCGCTACGGAAGGCTCATCGACCTTTCCACACACATCGAGGCCAACCACGTCTATCTGATCCTGGCCATCCATCCCGGGGATGCGGCGGGTCAGAACATGGTCACCCTCTGCACGGCCGCGATCTGCGAGGACATCCTGGAGCGAACCCCGATCCAGCCGTCGTACTGGTTCCTCGAATCCAACATGTCGGGCGACAAGAAGGCCACGGTCCTCTCCTTCCTGAACACCCGGGGCCGGAATGTGATCGCCGAGTGCCGGATTCCCCGGACCCTGATCGAGAAGGGGCTGCATACGACCCCCGAACAGATGGATCGCTACTGGCGCATGAGCTTCATCGGTGGGGTGCAGACCGGATCCATCGGGGTGAGCGGACACATCGCCAACGGGCTCGCGGCCCTCTTCCTGGCCTGCGGTCAGGACGTGGCCTGCGTGAGTGAGGCCAGCGTGGGGATCACGCGAATGGAGGTGACGGAGGGGGGAGACCTCTACGCCAGCCTCACCCTTCCGAACCTCATCGTGGGAACGGTGGGAGGAGGCACCCGGCTGCCCACGGCGCAGGAATCCCTGGGGATCCTGGACTGCGTGGGAACGGGGAAGGCGGCAGCCTTCGCGGAGATCTGCGGTGCGGTGGCGCTGGCCGGTGAGATCTCCATCGTCGGGGCGCTCTGCGCGGGCCATTTCCATGAGGCCCATGCCCGCCTCGGGCGGCCTGACTCCGGGGGGGACCAGCGCACCGAGGAATCGGGCTCCGGGACGTGACCCCGTCGCTGCCCCGTCGGCTCGGCACCTACCAGAAGGAGCGGTTTCCCCTGGCCGCCTACGCGCCCCTCGTCGCGGCGGCCGTCTTTGCGGCCCTCAGCTTCTCGGTACACGCCCGACACCCCGGGGTGAGCGAGTCCCCCGGGCTTCCCGGGCCCGCCGTCTGGGTGGTGGGGGGACTGACGCTCCTCGTCTTCTTCTTCGGTCTCCGGGTCCTGGACGAGCACAAGGATGCCGAGGTCGACCGGAGGACCCGGCCCGAGCTTCCGGTGCCCCGAGGGCTCGTATCTCTGGCCGAGCTCCGTGGGGCGGGGCTGGCGGCGCTCCTCCTGGTTCTGGTGGGGAATGTTCTCCTGGCTCCGACCCTCCTCCTCGTCATGGTTCCCGTCGTGGTCTGGGCAGCGCTCATGACCCGGGAGTTCTTCGTGCCCGACTGGCTCCAGGCTCGGCCGGCCCTCTACCTCCTGAGCCACATGCTCATCATGCCCCTGATCCTGGCCTACGCCACGGCACTGGACTGGGTGGTGGCCGGTGCGGGGCCGCCGGACGGACTCCTCGCCTTTCTCCTGGCCTCCTTCCTGGCGGGAGTCGTGATCGAGGTGGGCCGGAAGATCCGGGCCCCTGAGGAGGAACGGGAGGGGGTGGGGAGCTACACCCGGTCCTGGGGGCTCCGGGCCGCGCCCCTGGTGTGGGTGCTCGCCCTGACCGGTTCGGCCGTGGCCGGATGGTGGGCGTCCGTTCACACCGGCTCGGCCGGGGTGGTGGGGGCCGCCCTGGCCATCGTCCTCGTGGCCAGCGCCCTTCCGGCCCTGGCCTTCACTCGCAGACCCACCCCCGGGCTCGCCTCCCGGGTGGAGCTGGCCGGCGGGGTCTGGACCCTTGCCCTCTACCTGGCGCTGGGAGCCGGGCCGTATCTGGCGCGGTGGGTGGAGGCACGGGGGATGGAGGTGATGGGATGAGCGCCGCGGACGGCGGAGGGGGAGCGCCTCCACCGCCCGAAGGGACGGGTTGGGTCTACGATTACGCGTCCTCCCGAGCGATCCCCTCCCCCACCTCCATCGGTGGGAAGGGCCATCACCTGGCCCAGCTCAGGGAGGCCGGGGCCCGGGTCCCCTCCTTCGTGGTCCTCCGGTCCGCAGCCTTCGAATCCCTGGTCACGGAGACGCACGGGTGGCCGTCGTCCCCCGAGGAGGCCCGGGCCATCCAGGCCGCCCTGTCGGAGCTAGGGATTCCCAACGCCTTGCGAGCGCAACTGCAGGAGGCCCTCCGCAGGCAGGGCCTCCTGGGCATCCCCCTCGCCGTGCGCTCCTCGGCGGCCGACGAAGATGGGGAGGGGGCCTCCTTCGCCGGCCAGTTTCGCACGGTGCTGGGCGTGCGTTGGGAGGAGGATGGCGGGATCGACGCGATCTGGGATGCGGTCCGGGCCGTATGGGGATCGGTCTTCGAGGCTCACGCCCTGGCGTACGCCGCGGACACCCACGAGGAATCCCCCGTGCGGATGGCGGTGGTGCTTCAGGCCATGGTGGACGCCGAAGCCTCGGGAGTCGCCTTCTCGGCCGATCCCGTGGACGGTCGGCGGGACACGGCCGTGGTCAGCGCGATTCGGGGTCTCGGGGAACCCCTGGTGAGCGGAGAGCTGGACGGCGACACCTACCGGGTCCGGTTTCCCCGCCGAAGCCCCCGGGACAGTCCCGGTCTCGAGGGAGCCCCGGATCGTGGCGGACCCGAGCCGTCTTCTGCCGAGCCCCTGGAGATCCAGCATACCCTTCGGCCTCAGGGCTACCTGCTCCGGATGGGGGAGTACGGCGGCACCCACCGGGTGGAGCTTCCCTCCGAACCGGATCCGGGACCCGTTCTGGCCGATGAGGAAGTGACCAGGATCGCCCAGGCCTGCCGAGAGCTGGAGGCGGGTTTCGGTTCGCCCCAGGATGTGGAGTGGGCCCTCACCGCCGCGACTTCGGACTCCGGGTCCCGATCCCTCGTCCTCCTCCAGGCCCGCCCCATCACCGCTCTCCCCACGGAGGCCCGAGGCGAGCGCCGCGTCTGGGACAACAGCAACATCATCGAGAGCTACAGCGGGGTGACCACACCCCTCACCTTCAGCTTCGCCCGGAGCGTCTACAACGACGTCTACATTCAGTTCTGCCGCCTCCTGGGGGTGAGCGAGGAGCTCCTGGCCGCGCAGCGCCACGTCTTCGCCAACATGCTGGGCATGGTCCGCGGACGGGTCTACTACAACCTGCTCAACTGGTACCGCCTCATCGCGCTCCTTCCAGGATACGACGTGAATCGGGAGTTCATGGAGCGGATGATGGGCGTCCGGGAAGCCCTTCCCGACCCCCCGGCACCGCCACGGGCTTCGGCGAGGTGGAAGGACGGCGGGCGGGTGGTGCGTATGGTGGCCCGCATGATCCGGGAGTATGGCAGGCTGGACCGGGAGGTGGCCCGGTTCCACGCTCGCGTCGACGCCGAACTCGATCCCCTGGCCCACGAGGAGCTGGGGCGGTGGACCCCCGACGAGTTGGTGGCCCTCTACCAGAGGCTGGAGGATTCCCTCCTACACCACTGGCGGGCGCCCCTCGTGAACGACTTCTTCGCCATGATCTTCTTCGGGCTCCTGGGGCGCCTGACCGAGAAGTGGCTTCCCGGGGAGCCCGCCACCCTGGCGAACGACCTCCTCTGCGGAGAGGGAGGGGTGATCTCCACCGAGCCGGCCCGCAGGGTCATGGAGCTGGCTCGGCAGGTGCACCGGACCCCGGAGCTTCACGCCCTTTTCACCCGGGAGCCGGAGGACCTGAGGCTCTGGAAGATCCTGGCCGGGGCTGAGGAGTCCAGGGCTGAGGGGGACGAGGACGCCCCGACCCGCGCCGATTCGACGGGTCCGGACGAGCCCCGGTCGCGGGCGAATTCTCCCCATCCGGAGTTCCAGTCCGAGCTCGCCCGCTACCTGGACGAGTTCGGAAACCGCTGCATGAACGAGCTGAAGCTCGAGACCGTGACGCCCCACGAAGATCCCTCCTTCCTGGTGGAGATGGTGCGAGCGTACGTGGAGGCCGAGGCCGTCGATCCGGAGGAAGGTCAGGCCAGGGAGGCTGAGATCCGGGCGTCTGCGGAGGTCAGGGTGCGGGCCGGGCTCC
>SKKH01000006.1 GCA_007121555.1 Gemmatimonadota bacterium
AGAACAGGAGCGACCGCCGTTGGGAGCGCCAGGCCGCTGGATCCAAGGCGGCTCGCCGCAGGCATAGCGGACGAGCTACGTCCAGGCGAGCCAACGCCGGAGGCGGCGGCCTGCCGCCCCACCCCGACGCGGCGGTCGCTCCTGTTCTTCAATAGCCTTCTAGAGTTGAACCTCGCCCAGGAAGTCCTGGAGGGGGCCGGCCAGGGCGATGGCCCGATTGGCCAGGGCCTTCGCGAGTCCTTCGGGGATGTCCTCTCCCCGACCGGAGAGAAGACCCGCCGCCATGTGACCCACCTGGAGATCCGACTCCTCGGCGGCGGCGCCGTATTCGGTGTACCGGACGGCTACTCGCTGCTCGAAGAGGGGGAGTCGCCCCTCGGGGGTCCCGTGTCGGACCATGTCCTCGAAGACGGCTCGGTGGAGGGCGTCGAGGAGGCGCCGCACCTCGGTGGCGTCGGAGCGGCCCTGGAAGGCCAGTTGGACGGCCCGGGTATGAATCCAGAGCAGGAAGATGAGGAGCTCCTCGGTCACCCGTTCCCCGGGAAGACCGTCGACGAGGGGCGCCTCGAGGCGGGTCAGCAAGGTCAGGAAGGCGGGGTCGGAGACCTCGTCGGAGAAGGTCTCCCACACCAGATGGGCGAGGTCTTCGCCCACCTCTTCGGGCTTGGACCGGGTGGTCGAAGTCCCCTCCTGGGCCAGTCGGCGGCGGACTTCGTTCAGATCGGGGATTTCGTTCATGGGTCGTTTCGGTGGGGAACTCTTCCGGTCCTCCGAACCTTTACACCTGCACCGCCCGGACGGACACGAACACGCATCTGGGGTCCCGGTGACCGCAGACGCGGTTCGGACCTCCTGAGGCGAATGACTTACACTCGCATGCTCGCAATCTATCCTTCCCCAACCCTGGAGGGGAGCACCGGATGAACAGGTCCGCCCGACTTCTTCTGGCTGGTTTCGTGGTCCTCCTGTTGGTCCTGCCCGCACTGGCAGCATGCGGAGGAGGCGCCACCCTGCCCGAGCCCCGAACCGTGATCGTCTTCTCCGGGGAGCGCATCTCTCCGGATCGGGAGCGGCTCGAGCGGGTGGAGCGGTCGCTCCGGCCCCAGCTCGAGGATATCGACCGAAATCCCAGCTTTCTCATCCGGGTGAATCGCGACGCGACCTCGGCCTATCCCTGGGACACCCTGGAGATGGACGGGGACACCGTGTCCATCTCCGTGGCCCGAGCCGCCACGGACGCCCAGACCCCGTATCTCGTCTATGCCCACCTCCATATCATGGCGGAGCGGGATGAACTCGGGGAATGGCTGCCCGAAGCCGAGGAGGAGAACCTGGTCGGTCTGGAGCGGGAGGAGGCCATCCTGCGGCGGGTGTCCGACATCTGGCTTCTGGGGCGCTCGGCCTTCGACACGCAGGCCTTTGGACCGCTCGACGAACTCCTCTACGCCAATGAGCGGGGCTTCCTCAGGTCCTTCGTTCTTGCGACGCAGGGTGATCGGTTCGCCGAGGCACGCGATCGTCACGCCGAGGAGAATCCGGAGTGGGAGGCGGAGCTTTCCGACTTCCTCGTCCGGACCTTCGAGCGAGAGGCCCCGGGGTATCTCCCGGATCCGGACGCGGAGGACGACCCGGGAGTGTGAGGCAGGGCTCCCTGGATTCGCCGGGCAGGTGCCGCGGGAGGCCCCGCCCCGCCGACGGTCAGACCGGTGACAGGATCCACTGGAGACCGATGGGTGGGCCGTCCCCGGTCTCCTCCACGTGGAGGTCGAGGCGCCCGGTCTCGTGGAGTCGCGCGTCCGAAGTCTTCCCCCCGGTGAGGGCGAACCCCCGCACCGTCACGCTGCGCTGCTCTCCTCGAGGACTCTCCGCCCGGAGAGTCGTTCCCTTCAGGCTCCGGATCGACGGGGCCTCCCCCTGGTGGAGTCGTACCCGAAGGATGCGTCCCGAGTGGGGATGGTCCAGGGCGTCGATGACCCGGAATTCCGTGCGTCCTGACTTCGCCTTCGCCATCATCGTCTCCCCGGTGGGAAATGGGAACGGATCAACTGCCCCTCCGCTGAGGACGGACTCCGGGGAAGGGCGCCAAACCTTAGAGAATGAAGGTGAGAGAGTCAACGGATGAGCAAGCCCACCCGAAGAGACGTGCATGTGGACGAGGCCCCCTCTGCTCCACGGGCGGCGGCGTCCGATCCCGAGCCCGATCCTGGACTGGTCCCGGATGCCGAGACCATGCGCCGCCTCGGACACCAGGCCGTGGACCATGTGGTGGCCCGGTGGATCGGCCTGGAAGAGGATCGCCCCTGGCAGGGCGCGGCAAGGTCCCGGACCGAGCCCCTCCTCCACGATCCTCCTCCCGAGGAGGGCGGGGATGTGGCCGATCTCATGGAGCGGGCCGTGCGTGAGGTATTTCCCCTGGCGGGACGCATCGATCACCCCCGCTTCCTGGGCTTCGTGCCCTCGGGGCCCGGGTGGCCGGCGGTGCTGGCCGATATCCTGGTCTCGGGTCACAACGTCTTCCAGGGCACGTGGCTCGAGTCGGCGGGGCCCAGCCAGATCGAACTCACCGTCCTGGAGTGGTTCCGGGAGTGGATCGGAATGCCGGAAGGAGCCGGCGGGGTTCTGACGAGTGGAGGCTCGGCGGCGAACCTCCTGGCGGTGGTCACCGCCCGGGAGGTGGCGGGTTGGCCCCAGGACCCGGTCCTCTACCTCTCGGACCAGGGGCACAGCTCCCTGCGCCGGGCGGCGAGGGTCGCCGGCTTCCGGCCGCACCAGGTCCAGGTGATTCCCACGGGTGCGGATCGTCGGCTGGATCCCGTGGAGTTGGCGGGTCGCATCGAGGCGGACCGGGAGGCCGGCCGGACGCCCATCCTCATCTGCGCCAACGGAGGGGCAACGAACACCGGAACGGTGGACCCCCTGGAGGAGCTGGCCGACGTGGCCGTGGCCCAGGAGGTCCACCTCCACGTGGACGCTGCGTACGGGGGGTTCGCGGCCCTCACCCCGGAGGGGCGGACGGCCCTCGCCGGACTCGGCCGGGCCGACTCGGTGACGCTGGATCCCCACAAGTGGTTCTTCCAGACCTACGAGTGTGGCTGCCTCATGGTCCGGGACACCGCGGAGCTGGAGGCCGCCTTCCGGATCTCGGCGGAGTACCTCCAGGACACGGCGCTGCGAGAGCGGGAGGTGAACTTCGGAGACCGTGGGGTTCAGCTCACCCGTTCCTTTCGGGCGCTCAAGATCTGGCTGACGGTCCAGTCGGTGGGCCGGCGACGCCTCGCCCGGGCCATCGGCCTCGGGATCGAGTTGGGAGGTCGGGTGGAGGACTGGATCCGGGACCATCCGGATTTCGAACTCCTGCATCCCGCCGCCCTGGGGATCGTGTGCTTCCGGTATCGGCCTCGAGGCTCGGGCGAGGAGGAGCTGGAAGAGTTGAACACCCGGATCCAGGACCGCCTCCTCGAGCGCGGCGACGCCATGCTCTCCTCCACCCGGTTGGACGGCCGCTACTCCCTTCGCTTCTGCATCCTGAACCACCGCACACGCTGGCGGCACCTGGAGTACGTCCTGGAACGAATCGCCCAGGAAGGACGGAGCCTGGCGGCGGGTGACGAGGTGCCCAGGTGACCGACAACGGGATCGGGGCCGCCCTCCGCGCGGTGAGATCCCGGCTCCGCCTCGGGGGGTGGATCACGCTGGGGGTGATGGGTGGGCTGGCCTTCCTGACCTCCCTGCCAGCCCTGGACGTGCTGGGCCTTTCCCTCTTCTATGTCCTCCTGCCGGCGTTGGCCCTGGCCCAGCTCCCGATTCTGGACCACGAGCCCCTGGAGAAAATCCCCGTCTACGTGGGCAGCATCGTCACGATCCTGGCTCTGGGACTCATCGGCGGACTCCTGGCCGGACGCCTGGAGGGGGTGGCGCCCGCAGGGCTCACGCCCCTGCCCACCGGAGAGCTCCTGGGGTGGACGCTGGGGGTCACCGCTGCCGGCATCCTCATCATCCTCTTGTTTCGTCCCCTGGACGCGCGGTTGGGTGGAGGTCGATCCGAGCTCCTTCGCGACCTCCTGCCCCGGAGTCCTCGGGAGCGGGGGATCTTCGCCGGTCTCTCCTTCTCGGCGGGAGTGGGCGAAGAACTGGCCTATCGGGCCTACGCCTTTCAGGCCATCCAGCTCCTCGGCCTGGGGCCGTGGGGGGCTGCCCTGGCGTCGTCCGTGCCCTTCGGCTTTCTTCACGGGTACCAGGGACCTGTAGGAGTCCTGCGGACCGGCGTCATGGGGTTCGTGCTGGCCGTCCCGGTGGTTCTGACCGGGAGCCTGCTCCCCTCCATCGCCGCCCACACCCTCATCGACCTCCTGGTGGGGCTCGTCTGGGGTCCCCGTCTCCTTGCACCCTCCCAACAGGAGCCCTCTCCAAGATGAAGCTGGACATTGCCCTTCTGGCCGATGCGGCCACCGTGGATGCCGCCGGAAAGCTCAACGTACTGGGCGCGTTCCACCGTCTCAGGGGGCCTGAGTTTCCCCTTCGACACGGTCGGATCGTCCTCGTCCTCCGGTTCGCTCCGGAGGTGGGAGACGAGGGTCGGCTCGAGGTCACCATCCGGATGGAGGGCCCCGACGGTAAGAAGATCCTGGGGCTCGACGGTCAGGTCGAGGGCCGTTCAGGCGAGGACCCGGACCGGATCCGGATTCCCCAGGTGCTGAACCTGGACGGGATCGTCTTCCCCGTTCCAGGGGCGTATCGGTTCGTGATCGAGGTGGAGGGGGTCGATGTGGAGACCCTGCCCCTGCGGGTCGAGGAGGGCGGTCCTCCCCGGAAGGGTGGCGGAGAGGGACCAGGTGGGCGGCGACCCCGGGGTCGAGGTCCCACTCCCATCGTCGTGCCTCCGGGGTCCGAAGGGGGGGTGAAGGCGTGATCCAGCTCGTGGGTCTGCACCTCTATCCCCTCAAGGGAGCCCGAGGAATCTCCCTGAAACGTTGGCTGGTGGACCGGCGAGGCCTTCGTTTCGACCGTCGGTGGATGCTGGTGGATGGCGACGGCGTCTTCCTCTCCCAGCGCACCCTCCCCCGGCTGGCTCTGGTGCGTCCTCGTCTGGGCGATCGCTCGGGGACGGTCCTGATCGGCGACGAACTCCCTCGGACCCTCAGGCTCGAGGCGCCGGAGGTGGACCCCCTGAATATTCCGCTGGAGCCGGCGGTAGGTGACGAACTGGTGGCGGAAATCTGGGGAGACCGGGTCGGAGTGTTGGCGCCTTCTCCGGTGGCCGACGACTGGTTCACGCGGTTCCTGGACACCCCCTGCAGACTCGTCTTCCTGCCCGATGATTCCCGCCGGTCCACCGACCCCGAGTATGCGCCCGGCCATGAGGTGGGGCTGGCGGACGGGTATCCCTTTCTCCTCCTCTCCACCGCATCGCTGGAGGAGTTGAATCGGCGACTGGTCGACCCTCTCCCCATGAACCGGTTTCGCCCGAATCTGGTGGTGAATGCCACGGATCCCCACGAGGAGGACCGTTGGGCCCGGCTACGGATCGGAGGGCTGGATTTCACGGTGGTGAAGCCGTGCGCACGCTGCGCCGTCACCACCGTGGATCAGGCCTCGGGACACAGGGGAAAGGAGCCCCTTCGGACCCTGGCCACCTACCGGAATCGAGACGGGAAGGTCTACTTCGGCCAGAACCTGGTTCATCGGGGACGAGGCTGGATCCAGGTGGGGGACTCGGTGGTCCCGGGGGTTGCAGAAACCTTTGCCGGGCCGAATAGGTAGAAAGGAGTGGAAGCCGGCTGGAGAATCGGAAGACCGTGACGGGAGGGTCCCGTCCCCTCCGATCCTCCCCCGGGACCCAGAGGGGAGGCTACCATGATCGTCACCTGCAGCTACGAGGAACTCGTGGCCCTGACCGACGGGGCCCGGTCGCTCCTATCGGAGTCTTCGGGCTCCGAGTCGGCTGTGGCCGCGCCCTCGGCGGGTCGGGTGGCCGTGGAAGCGCTCCTGCCGCGCCTCTCCGGGGACCTCTCGGTCCACACCCTCGCCGAGCAGCGTCAACTGGAGCGGGCGGCCCGCCTCATCGTGGAACACCTTCGTGTCGAGATGGATGCCCGGGTCGTGTCCGCGCATCCTGCGGCCGAGGAGGCGGTCACCGCCTATTTCGACTTCGCTCATGCCCTCTCCTTCCTTGGCAGGGTCCAGGAGGTGGGGCAGGAGATGCGTGTCCTGGTGGAAGTCATGACCGGCCAGCCTCCCACCGAGCACTCCATCCGGACCTTTCGGTTCCCCGACTGACCCTTCGCTCGGCTTCCCCCATCCATGAACGAATCCCGACTCTCCACCCTTCGACGCATGTTGGAGGGTCGTCCCGACGATCCTCGTCTTCGCTTCGGCCTGGCTCTGGAATACCTGACCGCCGGCCGGACCGAGGAGGGAGTAGAGGCCCTTCGCAGCTACCTCGAGGTGGCCGACGACGAGGGAAACGCCTGGGGTCGCCTCGGGGCGGCTCTTCGGGAGCTGGGGCGGGACGAGGAAGCCCGGGCCGCCTACCGGAAGGGGATGGAAGCGGCCCAGCGCCATGGGCACCCCACCATGGCGGAGGAGTTCGACGAGGTCCTGACCGACTGGTCGTAACGAGAGAGGCCGGTCCCCACCCCTCCGACCCGGGTGTGCGGCGACGGCGCCCCTCGCGCCCGACCCCACCGCGACCCCGATCCAACCCGGGGCCTGCCCCCACCTGACGGGAAATCTTCGGCCCCGTCCACCGGCTGCCCGAACAGGTTCCGAAAGTCTTCGCCTTCCCTCCCACGACTCCCCACCCCATCTTCGTGCTGACCCGAGTCCGGGGCTCACGGTGGGCGCCGGACTCCCCCCTCCACCTCAGCTCTTATCGCCGGAGTCCGGATGTCCATGGCCCAGAAGCGGGAACGCATCGTCACTCGCCTGATCGAAGACGAGATGCGGGAGTCGTTCATCGACTACTCCATGAGCGTCATCGTCTCCCGGGCGCTCCCCGACGTTCGAGACGGACTGAAGCCGGTCCACCGCCGAATCCTCTTCGCCATGCGGGAGTTGGGCCTGCAGCCCGACCGGCCCTACAAGAAGAGCGCTTCGGTGGTGGGAGAGGTGCTGGGGAAATACCATCCCCATGGCGACTCGGCCGTCTACGACACCATGGTGCGGATGGTCCAGGAGTTCTCCCTTCGCTATCCGCTGGTGGACGGCCAGGGGAATTTCGGTTCCATCGACGGCGATTCGGCGGCGGCCTACCGGTACACGGAGGCCCGCCTGGCCCCGATCTCCCTCCAGATTCTGGACGATCTGGATCGGGAGACCGTGGATTGGGTGCCGAACTTCGACAACCGACTCCGGGAGCCCTCGGTCCTGCCGTCTCGCCTTCCCAACCTCCTGGTGAACGGGTCGTCGGGGATCGCGGTGGGGATGTCCACGAACATCCCCCCCCACAATCTGAGGGAGATTGCCGCGGCCTTTCGCCATCTGGCCGCGCATCCCGATTGCAGCGTCGACGAGCTCATGGAGTTCGTGCCGGGTCCCGACTTCCCCACCGGAGCCTTCATCGTGGGCGACGATGGGATCAAGGACATGTTCAGGACGGGTCGGGGCCGGATCGTCATGCGGGCCCGGATCGTAAAGGAGGCGCTCCGAGGGGGCCGCGAGCAGCTCGTGGTCACCGAGATCCCCTACGGCGTTTCCAAGTCCAAGATCATCGAACAGATCGTGGCCCTCTCCCGGAAGTCGAAGCTGGACGACGTCACCGACGTGCGGGACGAGTCGGATCGGGACGGCCTCCGCCTGGTGATCCAGCTGAAGCGGGGTGCCAAGGCGGCGGTGACGCTCGCCACGCTCCACAAGCGGACCTACCTCCAGAGTACCTTTGGCGCCATCCTCCTGGCCCTGGATCGGGGTGAACCCAAGGAGTTCAACCTCAAGCAGCTCCTGGAGCGGTACCGGGACCATCGGCTGGAGGTGGTGGTCAGGCGAGCCCGCCACGAGCTGGAAGAGGCCGAGGCGGAGCGACACGTGGTTCAGGGGCTCCTCCTCGCGCTGGATCACATCGACGAGGTGATCCGGATCATCCGCCAGTCGAAGGACCGGCCGCAGGCCTCGGAACGCCTCCGGGACCGCTTCGGTCTCTCCGAGACCCAGGCTGACGCCATCCTCAACATGCGGCTCGGCCGCCTCACCGCGCTCGAGCGGACGACCCTGGAAGACCGGCTGGCCGAACTCGAACTGCGGATCGGCGAGCTTCGGGCCATCCTGGACTCGGAAGGGGAGCAGCTCGAGGTGGTGCTGGCGGAGTTGGCCGAGGTCGTGGAGGAGTTCGGCGACGAGCGGCGGACCGTGGTCCTCCGGGATGCCGAGGAGCACGTCGCGCCGGTCGAGGAGGCCATGGCCGACGAGAACGTGGTGATCACCGTGAGCCACGAGGGGTTCGTGAAGCGGGTCCCCATGCACCTCTACCGGCGCCGTGTGAAGAGTGGGAAGGCCCTGGCCGGGATGGAAAACTATGAGGACGACTGGCTGGAGCGGGTCTTCACGGCCCGGACCGGAGGGTGGATCCTGGCCTTCACCGAGGCGGGGCACTGTCACTTCCTGTCGGTGCTCGATGTGCCCGAGTCGGCCCGGGCTTCCAGGGGCCAGTCCATCTACGCCCTCACCGGAGCCGAC
>SKKH01000103.1 GCA_007121555.1 Gemmatimonadota bacterium
CTGGGCCTCGAGGGCATGTAGTCAGGGATGTCAGAGACCCGATCCCGGAAGTTTCGGCAGGCCGCCTTCGTCTACCTTCACGTAGGGCTCCTCTATCTGGCGGCGGTCTGGGCGATGGGAGGGGCCGGGTTGATCCCCGGCGAACGGGGGCCGTTGGCGCTCTGGATGGGGCTGGGGGTGGGAATCCTGGCCCTGGTCGTGTGGGGGCTCTGGAGCTGGCAGAACCCCTGGTTCGCCCGAGGCGTCTGGGCCCTTCATTCCCTCCGCCTCCCCGCCCTCATCGAGGGGGCCTTCTTCCCGGTCGTCGAAGGCGGGGACGTCGCGGCCGGAGTTCCATCACACTTCTACCTCACGGCCCTCGCCGTAGTGCTCGTGAACCTCTGGATGCTGGCCCGGGCCGGGTGGGATCTCTGACCCGGCCGCTCCCGGTTCGGGCCCTGGGCCTCGCGCACCGCTACCCAGGGAGCCGAAGAGACCCGGGACGGACAGGGCTCCATCCCCTGGATCTGACGGTGGAGGCCGGCGAGAGGCTGGCCCTCATCGGACCCAACGGCTCGGGAAAGACCACGCTCGCCCGTCTTCTGGCCACCGATCTGTCCCCGTCCGGAGGGGAACTCTACCTGCTTGGGGAGTCGGCCCGGAGGCCCACACCGGAGCTGCGCCGACGAATCGGCTACGCGGGGGATCGGCCGATCCACTGGGAGCCCCTTACCGGAGCCGAGAATCTCCGGTTCTTCTGGGAGGTGGGCCGGAGCCGTAGGCATGAGGCTGCTGGCCCGGAGGGGGAGGGTCCCCTCTCCAGATCCTCCACGTCCCCTTCCTCGGACCCCGATGACGACTCCAGGTCGGGTCGCACTCCCCTGTCGGTGGCCAGGTCGTTGGGACTGGGCCCGGTCCTCGATGAGCCGGTGTCGCGCTACTCCTTCGGTATGCGGCGGCGACTCCTCCTGTCCGAGGTCCTGGCGTCCCGGGCCCAGCTCCTCCTCTTCGACGAACCCACGGTGGGGTTGGATCCTTCGGGGGTCGCCGCCTTCGGCCAGGAGCTGCTGGAGAGGGCCCGGGAGGGCGCCGCGGTGGTTCTCGCCACCAACGAGGTACGAGAGGTACCGGACTGGGCCACACGGGTCCTCTTCCTCTCCGAGGGCAGGGTGGTGGCCGACGACGCTCCCGGGTCTCTCCTGCTGCGGGTGAAGGGGCGAACCCTGGTCACGGTGAGGTTTCGGGCTCGCGATGAGGAGGCCGGCGGCAAGGCTGAGGCCGGTCTTGGGGGCGACCCGTCGGAAGGAGCCGACGAAGGCTCCGAGCCCGCCCCGGTCCCTCCGGGCGTGCTGGCACTCCTTCGAGACGATGAATCCCCGGTGGGACAAGATCACACCTCGAGGCGCGCCTCCCTCGAGGAGGGTCCTGACGAACGGGGTGCGCGTTCCGGGACAGGGCCTTCCCCGCTGGTCACGCTGCGCGTCCAGACCCCTCGCGGGGCCCGCCTCCTCCCACCTCTCCTCGAAGCCCTCCTCGACAGCGGCGCCGAGATTCAGGATGTCCGGGTCCGGGAGCCCGACCTGCGGGATGTGTTTCGCGAGCTCACCGGGAAAGAGCTGACGGCGGACGACCGGGGTGCAGAGCCTCCGGGGCGAGGAGACGGGTGATGGGGCCGGTGTGGCGACTGGAGTGGGCGCTGGCCCTTCGTCGCCGGCGGCTTCTGGCCCTGAACGTGGTGATCCCCCTCCTGCTCGTGGTGCCCATCGCCCTGGGAGGAGCGCCGGCCTTCCACGCGGCGGCCGCCTACACGGTCCTCTTCGTTCTCTTCGCCACCTTCGGCTCGGCCATCCCGCTGGTCCGGGACGCGGAGGGGGGCCTGTTGAGGCGAACCCTGCTCGCAGGGGGTTCGGGCCGGGCCATTCTCCTTCCCCGGATCCTGTCGGCAGCGCTGCTCGACGCCCTCCAACTCCTTCCGGCGACCCTGCTGATCCTGGCTACCGGTGAGGGCTCGCTCCACCTGTGGGTTCTGGCTCCCTTCGTCCTCCTGGGGGCCGTTCTGGCCGGCAACCTCGTAGGCGTCTGGGTGGCGGCCATGGCCCGATCGCTGGCCGAGGGGGCGCTCTTCGCCGCCGTCGTCTCTCTCTTCCTCCTCCATGCCTCGGGGGTCTTTCGGACTCCGGCCCCAGGCAGCGTTGCGGCCACCCTGGAGCCCCTTCTGCCCTTCACCGGCCTTCACCAGTTGCTCCTGGCCGGAGCGGGAGGTCCTCCCCTTCTCCGGAACGCCATCCTGGGCGGACTCCTCGGGAGCTGGGGAGGCGCACTCGTCCTCCTCGCAGTGACCGCGGTCGTCACACAGCCGCTCATAAAGCGAATAAGCGCGCCCTGACTTGAGGATTTTCGGGAGCTCGCCGTCCATACGGGCCTATTTGACAGTTTCCGTACTCGTCGGATATACTGAGCGTCGACCTGGGAGTGGGTCCCTCCGTTGCGGTTCGAGGCGGCGGTTCCTCCCTGGGTCCTGAACGGAAAATCGAGGCGCATCCAAGCGCTTTGACACATAGAGATCCGGTCCGATTCGAAGACCTCGGACTCGGGTCCGCAGAACGCATCTGGACCCTGCCTCCAGGACGGCCTCCGGGCCGCCGGAGCGCAGTCGGCTCCGCTCTCTGATGAGTGGGCCGACCAAGGACGCGAGAGGGCGAGATCGACTCGTCCCCTCTGCCCCGGCTGGACACCGAGCCTCTCGAGTGTGAGAGGGGCCTCTCCCCGGCGGAGTGATGCCGGGTTGGGGATCGTGCGGCCCGTCACGAAGAGGTCGCACTCGGTTCTCCAGCATAGTGCAGGGGATCTGCGGCCCCGATGACCGAGGTGCCCATGTACCGAGAGGTCTTCGTACCCGTCGACAACTCCGCCCATTCCCACTGGGCCGTCGACCGGGCAATTGAGGTTTGCCGGAACTCCGGCGGCCGGATCACCGGAAATCACGTCTACGCCGCCCGCCTCCACGACGTCCGCTTCCGCCAGCTCGAGACGGGTCTGCCTGCCCGGTTCCAGACTGACGAGGAGATCAAGCGGCAACGGAAGATCCACGACAAGCTCATCGAGAAGGGCCTTCAGCTCATCTCGGACTCCTTCCTGGACCAGACGGACAAGCGGTGCAAGGAGGCCGGCGTTCCTCTCCGGCGTCAGCTCCTGGAGGGGATCCACTTCGAGGAGATCATCCGGGAGACGAACAGGGGAGAAGGCCGTCTTCCCAGCCTCATCGGCTTCGACCGCAACATCGCCGACAAGTATGACGGAGGGGACACCGTCCGCAGCGACGTGCGCCTCGGCGACGATGGCCGGATCGTAGCGGAGGACGAGGAGCAGGCCGAGAAGCTCGCCGGAGAGAGCGGCCGGGACTACGACCTCCTCTGTATCGGCGCCCACGGGATCGGGAAGCAGCCCTTTTCCCAACTGGGTGGAGTTGCGGGCCGGGTGATCCAGCAGGTGGAGAAGGACACCCTCATCGTTCGCGACGACCGACCCCTGGCCGGAGGTGACTGGATCGTCTGTGTGGATGGGTCTTCCTACGCCTACAAGGCCATGCGGGTAGCTCTCGAGATGGCCAGGGAGTTCGGAGCGAAGCTCTGGGTCTGCTCCGCCTTCGACGTGGAGTACCACCACGCCGTCTTCGGCAACATCAAGGACGTCCTCTCGGCCCAGGCGGCCAAGATTTTCAAGTTCGAGGAGCAGGAGGAGCTCCACAACAACATCATCGACAAGGGGCTGCTGAGGCTCTGTCAGGCGAACCT
Organism: Gemmatimonadota bacterium; assembly: GCA_007121555.1. Classification (GTDB taxonomy): domain Bacteria; phylum Gemmatimonadota; class Gemmatimonadetes; order Longimicrobiales; family Gaopeijiaceae; genus PWLA01. Next base: position 3,774 of record SKKH01000103.1, read on the forward strand.
CAAGCGGGCCGAGGTGATGGCGTCGGAGTTCCCCGATGTGGAGATGGAGACCCAGATCCTCATCGGGAAGCCCTTCCAGTGCATCCTCCAGTGGGTGGAGGAGATCGAGCCCTCCCTGTTGGTCCTTGCTCGCCATGGTGGTCACCGGATCGAGGGGACCAACATGGGCTCGCAGGCCGAGAACCTCTGCCGCATGACCCCCTCCAACGTCCTCCTCATCGGCACTACCGACGTCCGCCCCGACGAGATCCCATGGATCGAGGAGGACGGGGAGCAGGGTCTCGAGTGGGCTCCCGAGGCCGAGGTGCGGATTCTGCGGGTGCCGCCCTTCGCGCTGGGAATCGCCCGGAAGGCGGTGGAGGACTATGTCATGGACCACTACGGTCCCGGGGCGATCCGGGAAAAGGGATGGGGCACGAGCGGTCCTGGGAAGGCGCCCATCCCCCGAGGCGACGGATGGGTGGCCGTGGAGCAGGAGGCCGAAGCGGTGGAGCGGGCCCGAGAACAGGGAGCGACCTACCGCGGTGCGCCAGCTGGAGAGGTTCCACCCTCCGGCAACGGGAAAGGGGCCCCCCACATGGAGGACAACGGCCGGGTCTCCGGCGATCGGGCTCCGGTGTCGGCCCAGGCCGACGAAGGCGCCCAGCCCGCCCACTCACTCCCCATCGTCACAGGCGACCGCCTCGACGAAGCGATCCAGAAGCTCCTGCCCACCCACATGCAGATGATCATGGGGATCGGCACCGCCGAGGAGCTGGCCCTGGCGGAGGTGAAGGCCGAGGAGGCCATGAAGCGGACGGTGGTGGAGACCTACGACGCCGACCCGGAGCCCGAGACCCCCACGATCACCGTCGACTGTCCCTATACCGGGCATGCCCAGACCCGGGAGCGCAGGACATCGGATCCCGTGGTCTGGACCCATGAGGCCTACGCTCGGCTCAAGGCCGTTCCCCTCATCGCCCGTCCCCTGGCCCGGAACACCGTGGAGCGGTTCGCCCGGGATCACGAGATGTGGCGGGTGACGACCCGGGTCATGGACGAGAACAAGGAGGCCATGATCGCAGCCGACGAGTTCGACCTGGACACCATGCTCGTGATGTTCAAGGAGCTCCAGTCCAAGCAGCTCAAGGCGGCGGCCGAGGGGGTCGATGGTCTCTCCGACGAGATGCGGAAGTTCATCGAGGAGGCCAAGGCCCAGGGGGTCACCCGCTGCCCCATCCGGGACATCGAAGAGCAGGCCGAAGCGTGTCCGGTGGACATGAAGACGGTGAGTCCCGCCGAGGCGAGGGCGGCGGTCGAGAACTTCATGCAGAGCGAGTCGGAGGAGGACGCGTGAGCGACGCCCCGTCTCGCCGAGCGCTTCCCACACTGCCGGGGGAAGCTCGAACCGCAGCCCCCCGGGAATGGGGTCTGCCCGGGGGGCCGGCGTCGGGAAGGGACGTGAGCGTGTGGACGCAGGGGATTCGGGAGCAGGAGAACTCCGAGTTCCTCCCTCACGTGGTGGCGTGGAACCTGACCCGCCGCTGCAACCTCGCCTGCGCCCACTGCTACATCGCCGCGGGCTCCTGGCACGGCGAGGCCGGGGAGCTCTCCACCGAACGCTGCCACGAGATCCTGGACCAGGTGCTCGAGGTGAACCCTCGACCCATGCTCATCCTCACCGGGGGGGAGCCCCTGCTCCGCGACGACCTGGAGGAGTTGGCCCGTCACGCCTCGGAGGGGGGTGCCACGGTCGTGGTCGGGACCAACGGGACCCGCCTCGATCATGGGAGGATCGAGTCGCTCATGGCGGCCGGCGTCACGGGGGTGGCGGTGAGCGTGGACTCCCTGGATCCCACCTACCACGACCGCTTCCGGCACGGGTCGGGCGCCCTCAAGGACACCCTGGACGCAGTGGATCGGCTCCGGGCCCACAGGCTCGACTTCGTGATCCAGACGAGTCTGACCCGGGGAAACCGGGCCGAGCTCTCCTCCCTTGTGGAGTGGTCTGCGGAGATGGGCGCCGTCTCCTTCAACCTCTACTTCCTCGTGCCCACGGGAAGGGGACGGGGGATGCAGGGGCTCTCGCCCAGGGAGAACGAAGAGGTCCTGGCCGAACTCACCTCGCTGGAGGAGCGCTTCCGGGGTCGGATGATGATCCGCTCAAAGTGCCAGCCCCAGCTCATGCGCCACATATTGGAGGCGGATTCAGGCTCCCCCCTGGCCAACTACCGGACCCGCTGCCCGTGTGGGGTCCATTACTGCCGGATCACGCCAGAGGGAAAGGTGACGCCCTGTCCCTATCTGCCGGTCGAGGCAGGGGACCTGGCGGAACGGAGCTTCGGGGAGATCTGGAGGGAGGCCCCGGTCTTCCGCGCCCTCCGCTATGGAGAGCCGGGCGGAAAGTGCGGCATGTGCGAGTACCGGGAGGTCTGCGGCGGATGCAGGGCCCGGGCCCATGCCACGACCGGCGACCTCCTGGGGCCCGACGAATCGTGCGCCTACGAACCCACCGGCGAGCGCCCGGTTATCGAGCCCTCGGCTCCGGTGAGCTACGGCGAGGAGAGCGAAGCCACACTCCCATGGACCGACGAGGCCCGGGCTCGTGTGGACCGGATTCCCAGCTTCGTGCGGGGGGTGGTGACCTCCCGGGTGGAAGCCTTCGCCCGTCGCAGGGGCCACCGGCAGGTGGACCTGGAGGTCATGGGGGAGGTCCGCAGAAGCATGCCGGTGGATTTTTCGCGCCGGCTCCCATTCTTCCTCAGACGAGACGGGGAGGAGGCGTGAGATCGGTCATGTGGAGGACGACGGCGCGGATGACGGGGGGCCGTTGGTGGCCTCTGGCTCAGCGGCTGGCCCCGGTGGCGCTGGGAGTGGGCGCTCTTCTGATTCTTGCGGTGCCGCTCCTGGCCCAGCAGCAGGCCTACACCCCCCCCATGTACGGCGAAGACTTCCCCATCATCGGGAGCCGGGCCGCCATCTGGATCGTGGCCCAGGTCCACCTCATGTTCGCAGCCTTCGTCCTGGGCGTGCCGATGTTCGCGGTGGTCACCGAGGCGATCGGGATCTGGGGGAAGGACGATCGCTACGACCGGCTCTCCAAGGAGTTCACGCGACTCCTCCTGGTGGCGTACAGCGCCACTGCGCTCCTGGGCGGGCTCTTCCTCTTCCTCCTGGTCACCCTCTATCCGGGTCTCTTCAGCTACCTGAGCGAGATCTTCAAGATCTCCATGTGGGTCTACGCCGGCCTCTTCTTCGCCGAGTCGGCCACCCTATACATGTACTACTACGGGTGGGACCGGTGGAAGGAGGGCTGGTCCAAGATCGGTCACTGGGGTCTGGGCCTCCTCCTGAACGTGTGGGGCACGGCGGTGCTCTTCATCGCCAACGCCTGGCTCACCTTCATGATGAGCCCGCCAGGCGACCTCCTCCCGGACACCGCTCCCGGCATGGTCCAGTTCTGGAGCGCCTTCGCCAACGCCACCTGGATGCCCATCAACATCCATCGGCTCATCGCGAATGCCGTGTTCGGGGGGTCCATCGTGGCGGCCTATGCCGCGTACCGGTTCCTCAAGTCCCGCACACCCGAGGAACGCGCCCACTACGACTGGATGGGGTACGTGGGCAACTTCATCGCCATCGGGGTCTTCCTCGTGCTCCCCTTCGCCGGCTACTGGCTGGGCAGGGAGATCTACGAGTACAACCAGCAGATGGGCGTCACCATGATGGGGGGCTTCATGAGCTGGCTCTGGATCGTCCAGGCCTTCCTCATCGGAGTCCTCTTCCTGGCGGCCAACTACTACCTCTGGATCGGGCTGGGGCGGATCCCGGGGGGAGAGCGCTTCTCCCGCTATACGAAGTGGATGCTGGCCGTGCTGGTGATCGGGTTCATCGTCTGGGCCACGCCCCACTCCATGATCGCGGACCGCGACGAGTTGGCGGCCATGGGAGGCACCCACCATCCCTTCCTCGGAGTCCTGGGGCTCATGAGCGCCAAGAACACGGCGGTGAACCTCATGATCCTCACCACCTTCCTCTCCTTCCTGATGTACCGTCGGGCCAACAAGATCCCCACGGTGTCGTGGGCCCGGACGGGGACCCTCACCCAGGGCACGCTCCTGGGGCTGTGCTCGGTGGTGGTGATCTTCTACGGGGTCTATGGCTACTTCGTCCCCACCCTGACCCGGATCGGTTTCTCGGTCTACCAGGTGCTCTGGGTGCTCTTCACCATCGCGGCGGTGCTGGCCCTGGACCTCTTCATCATGCGAAGGGCGGACACCCGCGGCCCGATCCGCTGGGGTGAGATGCCCGAGCGCTCTCAATACGCCCTCTTCGTGCTGGTGGTGACCTTCACCTGGCTCATGGGCCTCATGGGCTTCGCCCGGAGTGGGATCCGCCAGCACTGGCACGTCTGGGAGGTGATGCGCGACACCACCGAGTATGCGGCGACCCCGGCCCTGGGCTACGCCGCCCAGGTCATCAGCGTCTGCGTCATCATCTTCCTGCTGATGATCGCCTTCGTCTTCTGGATCGGAGGCATGATCGCGAAGCCCGAGCTCGTTCCGGAGGGGAAGGCGGTGGAGGCCGCGCGAAGCGACCCCAGCCCCTCCCGCCGCGGCGACGAAGGTCCAGCCACCGGTCCGGGGATGGGACCCGAACTCCAACCCGTCGGCGGAGACTGAGGAGGCTCTGGCCATGTCAGCAGTGGACCTGAAGATCGTCGCCGTCACCCTGATCACCATCGCGGCCTATACGGTGGTGGCCAACGTGATTCCCCAGGTGGAATCGGACGTGCCCGCGGAGATCGCCTTCGGCGCCGACGTCACCCCCGAGGAGTTGGTGGAGGTCGGAGAGGAGCTCTACGCAGGGGGTGGGGGGTGCCTGGCCTGCCACGCCGAAACCCC
>SKKH01000131.1 GCA_007121555.1 Gemmatimonadota bacterium
ACCACGAAGAGATGGTGGCGGTGGCCCACCCGGTTCAGTCGTCGAGACACGAGGAGCTCGCCTCCCGCCGCTTGGATCCGGGTGGCCCATCCTTCGACGGTATCGAAATGGAGAGAAGCCCGGCTCCAGTGTGGTTCGCGATCCGCCCGTGGGTTCTCGGAGGTGAGACCACGGTCCCGGTTCACCCCCCGGTCCACCCACTCCAGAACGCGCCGCTCCCACTCCCACCGGTACGTGGATTCCGTGATCACGACCCTCCCTCGGGCCACCCGGAGCGCTTCTCGCAGGAGCCGGTCCGGTTCCGAGGCATGATGAAGGACCAGCGAGAGCACCACAGTGTCCATGGCGCCGTCCGGAAGGGGCGTGCGCCGTCCGTCGAATATGAAGGCGGGCCGATCCACCTCGAAGGTGGGGGCTACGTCGGCCAGCACCAGGTGAAGGGGCCGGTCAGCGCCTCGCGCCAGCCAGTCGCCGACGAATCCCTCTCCCGCGCCCAGATCCAGGATACGGCTCCCCTGGAGGTGTGATCGGATCTGTCGCGCCTTCCTCCGACCGGCCAGGGGAAGGAGCCGTCGCCGGAGCTGGGGCCATCCCTCCGCGGCCCCCGCCATCGCGATCCCGCCCCAGAAGATCCCCGCCACCATGGATTCCGATACCCCGACGTACACGAAGTAGGTGAGAAACCCGGCCCACGCGCCCCAGAGCCAAAGGGCCCGGTAGCGCACCACGAAGGGGACCAGGGGGAGTCCCCAGAGGAGATACCAGGGGTGGACGGTGGTGGCCGCGAGCAGGTAGAGCCCCATCAGGAGGAGGCTCCCCTCCAGCACCCGACGTCCCTCGCCCACGGGATGTCGAAGCCACACCCACACGGCCGCGACGACGAAGAGCCCGCGGAGGAGGGGCCCCGCCGCTGCGCGATGGGCGCCTGGAAGGAGGTCGAGCCCCGCGGCGACCAGGGCGGCCAGGCCGGCATTGAACTGGAAGAGGTGAACGTAGAGCTGGGCCGAAGCAAGGATCCGGCTCGGGAGCCCGGGAAAGAGGAAGGGAAGGGAGAGGAGCACGGCCGGCACCGCGCCAAGAGCGGTGGCGCGAAGTGCGGGGCGCCACCCGACCCTCCGCAGGTGATGGCGGAAGAGGAGGGGGGCGATGACCAGAGGGACCCCCTTGGAGATGATCGCCAGGCCCAGCCCGGTCCAGGCCAGGGTCGGTCCAGCTCGGGCCAGGCCCAGCGCCAGGAGGCCGAGCCCCAGAATCAGGCCTGCTTCCGAGTGCCCCACTCCGGCCACGACCACCACCGTCAGGGGATTCCAGGCATAGAGGGCCAGGAACCGGAGGGGAATCCCCCAGAGGCGGAGGGCCCAGGCAAGGGCCACGACCCCTGCCATCTCCACCCCCACCAACGTGCCTTTGAGAACCAACCAGGCTCCGGGCCATCCCAGGGTCTCGTACACGGCTCCGGCCGGGAGAAAGAGCCACTGGGACAGCGGGGGGTAGATGCTGAAGAAGTCCCGGGAGTTCATCTCCTTGAAGAGAAGGTCCCCCTGGCGGTGCACGAACTCCGGGTCCGAGGGTGTGAAGCGATACGGGTTCACACCCTCCGACCAGGCCCACCCGTCCCAGAGGTACCGGAGCGGGTCCACGGACAGATCGGGAAGGGTCGGGAGGAAGAGGAGTCGGAGGAGCACCGCTCCCCCGAGGAGGACGGAGAGGCGATCCAGGCGCCCGGCCCCCTGGGCCACGAGGATCAGGAGTGCCCCCATCCAGAGGGTGTAGGCCAGGGCGGCCAGAGGGAGACGGTTCAGGGTCGGCCCCAGGCCGGCCAGGAGGGCCGCCGAGAACGCGAGGACGACCACGAGGGCGAGCGGACGTCGAGACCACCCGCCCTCAGCGGCTCCCGGTGAGGCGGCCCCCTCGGATCTTCCGAAGATCATCTGGACGGCCGTGGAGGAAGCAGGGGGGCCATCCCTGAAGGAGGCCGATGCACCCGGAAAAATGTCCTCCAGGGTGGACGGTTTCCAACGGGTCTTGCTGGAGGGCAGGCTCCCCAAACCGCTGGGAGCCGGGGAAGAGCGGCGACCTGGGGGTGCGGCACGCCCATTGCTATTCCTATCGGGCAGTGCCCCTGGCCATGGCCCTTCCCGGGATCGATGGATCCCACCCGAAGGGCCCGCCCCACCACGGGAGTTTCTCCATGAAACCCTATGTCGTGTCCTCCCTCTTCCTGGCTCTGGCACTCGCAGGGGGAACCGGGACCGCCGAGGCCCAGGTGAGTGCCGGGATCGTACTGGATCGCGATGGCCCCCGCCACTTCCACCTGGCCGTCGGCGAGCACTACGGCGTCCCCTATGGCACCGTGTCCCGTTATCACTCCCGTGGACTTCACACCGACGAACTCCCGGTGGTGCTCTTCATGGCCCGGGAGGCTCGGGTCTCGCCGGAAACGGTGATCGCGCTCCGGGAGAGGGGATGGGCGTGGGTGGACGTGGCGGCCCACCTGGGGCTCCACCCCAGGGTCTTTGCCTCGCACCTGCCCCGCCGGTCGGGTCCCCCCTTCGGAAAGGCCCACGGATACTGGAGAAATCACGGGCACAGAGGTCTCACGGACCGGCACATCGTGGACTTCGTGAACGTCCGCTTCCTCTCGGATCACTATGGACGGCCCGTGCAGGAGGTCATCGTCTACCGGGATCGAGGATCGTCCTTCTACCAGATCCAGCAGCGCTACACCGCCGGCGCGTCGCCGAAGCCGGGGCGAGGGAACGTTCGCGGCGGGCCGCCTCCGGGGCGAGGGGCGGGGAACGCCCCTGGGCGGCGGGGCCGGGGAGCGGGCGGGGGCTGAAGCGGAGGTCCGCCCGCTCTCCCGGTTCGGGGGTCAGAGTGATCCCAGCGAGGTGAGATCCAGGCGCACCGGCTGTCCCTGGAACTCCTGCCGGATCATGACGTGGGGGGCGTCCACCCTCAGGTAGAGGGTGAGGGGGGTGTCCCCGCCGGAGAGCTCCACGACCCAGGTCTCGAAGCTCCCCGCTGATACCTGGATCGACTCCCGACCCGTCACCCGGGCTTCCAGGGTGACCTGCTCGCCACGGGTCAGGTCGATGTAGGGAATTGAGAAGCGGGCTCCCTCTTCCAGGTCGGCCACGGAGAGCACCAACTCCTCCATGCCCGGCAGGAGCACACCCGGCGCCAGCTCCTGATCGTACTCCCTGGGACCGCCGAGCTGCTCTGGGAGCTGGACGTCGCCCATCAGACGTCCAGCCTCCACCCGCACGTTGGCTCGGATGTCGGCCGGACCCTGCGAGAGCTCCTGCTCGAGCCCCAGGGGAGCGAAGTCCTCGGCGCTGAAGCGGACCAGGCTCTCCTGACTCCCTGCCGGCGAGGTGAGGACGCTGGACGAGGTCCAGATGCCATCGGCTTCTTCCAGCCGGTATTCCGCGCTCCCCATGGGGTTGCCCTGGAAATAGAGGTCGTATCTCCGGATCCCTTCCTGCAGCCGGCTCGCGTCCCATGCGGTCAACTCACCCTGGCCCAGGACGTCGTCCCGGGTCAGGGCCTCGCCGCGGATGTCGAAGAGCTCGATGGGGGCGATGCCCTCCAGCTTCTCCAGGATCTGGGCCCCATCTCCCACCACGATGATGGCGGCTCGGTCCGGGTGGAGGTGCTCCCGGGCCACCCGCTGGACCTCCTCGCCCGAGACGGCCCGGATTCTCTCCGGATACCGGGTCACATCGTCCAGGGACAGGTCCAGGAGGAGTGGGGTGGCGAGCTGCCCCGCCACCTGGTCTGCGGTTTCCAGGCGGAGGGGGAAGCTGCCGGCCATATAGTTCCGGGCCGCGTCCAACTCCTCCGGTGGCACCGGCTCTTCGCGGATCCGCTCCATCTGATGGAGCAGCTCCACCAGCGTCGAGTCGGTGACCTCGGTCCGAACCTCGGTGATTGCCCGCCAGACCCCGACGTCCGCGGGCCGGGTGAGCTGTGAGTACGCCCCGTAGGTCCATCCCCTCTCCTCGCGCAGGATCTGGAAAAGGCGGGAGTCGGCTCCCCCGCCCAGGACCCGGTTCATGACCACGAGTGGAAAGTAATCGGGATGGCCGGGTGGCACCCCGATGTGGCCCACGCCGAACACGGACTGCACCGATCCTGGACGGTGGACCAGGTAGATCCGAGCCTCATCCCTCACAGGGGGGTCGGGAAACTCGAGTTCGATCCGGTCCCGGCCGTCCCAGTCGGAGAGGTGGCGTCGGACCCGTTCCTCCACCTCCGAGGCGTCGACCTGTCCCGCCACCAGGAGGAGGGCCCCGGACGGATGGAGGACCTCATCCCTGAAATTCGAGATCTCATCCCGGGTGATGGACTCCACCGAGGCCGGTGTCTCGTTCCAGCCGTACGGGTGATCCTCCCCGTAGACCACCGCGCTGAAGCGACGCTGGACGATGCTCTGGGGCTGTCCCAGCTGGGCCTGAAGCCCGGAGAGGTACTGCCGTCGAGCCAACTCCACCTCGTCGTCGGGAAAGATGGCCTGCCGGACCACGTCCTGAAGCAGGTCGAAGGCTGTGTCCATGTGCTCCACCAGCGCCGTGGTGGAGACCGTGAAGAAGTCCTGTCCCGCGGAGGCCGAGAGCGATCCGCCCACCCCTTCGATGGCCTCGGAGATCTCGGCGGCGGTGCGGCTCTCCGTGCCCCGGGTCAGGACCTCGGCGGTGAGCTCGGCCATTCCGGCCCGATCCGGAGAGGTGTAGGCCCGGCCCCCAGGTACGTAGAGGCGGGCGCTCATGACCGGCTGGGTACCGTAGGGCAGGATCACGACCCGGAGGCCGTTGTCGAGGGTGAACTCCTGGAAGTCGGGAAACTCGATGCTCCGCTCGGCCAGAGGGGGCGGAGGCTCGGTCACCTGGGCGTCGAGGTGTGCGGGCTGCCCCAGCATGCCGCCCGCTGCGATCCCCAGTGCCGCGAGGAGCATCAGCGGCCGCATCCGGGACGGGAGGAGGGCTCCGGAGAGTCGCGTCTCATCGCACAGGCGCGCTCCGCGGGATGAAGGATGGGAAGGATGGCTCGGCGTCTTCGGTTTCATCGGTCCTCCTGGGCGCTGCCCGGCCGTGTGAAGATCACGGCCCGATTCTCGGGGCTCAGGTAGGTGGCGGCGGCTCGCTGCACATCGTCGACGCTCACCCCTTCGATCCGCTCCACGGTGGTGCGTACGGCCTCGGGCGTTCCGAAGAAGTGGTTGGCGGTCTGGAGGGCCTCGGCCCGTCCCATCACGGACTGGCGGCCGAAGACGGTGCTCGACCGGACCTGGTTTCGGGCGCGTTCCACCTCCTCCTCCGTCACCCCTTCCTCCAGGATCCGCTCCACCTCCTCGTCCATGAGTCGGAGGAGTTCGTCGCTCTCGACCCCCTGATTCGCGATTCCGATGAGTTGGAAGACGCCCGGGCCCAGACGCGGGGACGAGGACGCAAAGACCTGGAGCGCCGCCTGCTCGCTGCGCACGAGGCGCTGATGGAGCCGTGAACTCTCACCGGTGCCCAGGATCTGGCCCAGAACCTGGAGGGCAGGGGCGTCGGGGTGGGATCGTTCGACGGTCCCGTATGAGACCCAGACGGCGGGAAGCTGAGCGTTGGGGTCCGGGACCTCCATCTCCACCGGCAGATGGGAGAAGGGCTCCTCGCACCGTACCTCCGGGGGCATGCTCCCACCGGGGATCCCGGAGAAGTACTCGTCGATGAGCTCCCTGGCCTGGGACTCGTCGAAGGCGCCGACCACGGTGAGGGTGGCGTTGTTCGGAGCGTAGTAGAGGTCGAAGAACTCCTGGACGTCGGGGAGCTCGGCGGCATCCAGATCCTCCAGGGATCCGATGACGGAGTGGGCGTACGCGAAGCAGGAGGCCGAGTCGTAGGCCGCGTAGAAGTTCGCCTGGAGGTTCGATGTCCCGTAGGGCGAATTGTCGATCCGCTGGCGGCGCTCCTCCTTCACCACCTCCACCTCGCGGGCCATGTTCTCTTCGGTGATCTGGAGGCTCCGCATCCGGTCCGACTCCAGCCAGAGGGCCAGGTTCATCCGCTCCGGGGGAACGGTCTGGAAGTAGTTGGTGCGATCCTCGGTGATGGAGGCGTTCAGGTTGCCCCCGGCCCGCTCGACGTACTGGAAGTGCTCACCCCGGGCCACGTTCTCCGAGCCCTGGAACATGAGGTGTTCGAAGAGGTGAGCGAATCCGGAGCGTCCCGGGCGCTCGTGTCGACTCCCCACGTTGTACCAGAGGTTCACCGCCACTGCCGTGGAGCCTGCATCCGGTGCCAGGATGACCGTGAGTCCGTTCTCCAGGGTGTACTCTGAGAAGGCGATGTCGCCGGCGCGGGGGGGGGCTTCCGGAGCCTGAGACTGGCTCTCGGCGGGGGCTCCGAAGGTTGCAGCCACTAGAAGGGCCGCCCACATCGCGAAGAGTCGGGTGATGGTCGTCATAGTGGGTTTCCGGGTTCCAGGGGATCCCAGGGAGGTTCCAGGGGATAGCTGCAACGAAGGCGCCTTCAGGTCCGCCGCCGCGTGCGGTGCGGGCCGAAGCATGGGGTCGTCCGTGGTACTGGCGGGTTGCGCCTCGCGTTCCACCTCAGTCCAGGACTGCTCTCACCCCGTCTACGGACCGACCGGCTTCCATCTTCAACCGGGAGCCGTTCCGGGTTTCGCGGGACGGCTTCGAACCACCCCTTTGACCCATGTCCAAGGACCCCTCATGTGCGGACGCTACACCCTCACCCAGGACCAGGAGGCCCTCCAGGTGGCGCTCGGCGTCGAGGGTCTCGTCCATCCCCGTCCCCGCTACAATGTGGCTCCATCCCAGGAGATGCCGGCGTTGATCCGGAGGGACGGTGGGGTCGCTCCCACCCGGCTCCGGTGGGGGCTCATCCCGTCCTGGGCCCGGGATCCGTCCATTGCGAACCGGCTCATAAACGCGCGGGCGGAAACGGCCCACACCAAGCCGTCGTTCCGGTCGGCCTTCCGGAGCGGGCGGTGCCTCATCCCCGCGGACGGATTCTTCGAATGGTTGAAGGGTCCCGGGGGAAAGCGTCCGTTCCGGATCCACCTCGAGTCGAAGGAGCCCTTTACCCTGGCCGGGCTGGCCGAGCGGTGGGAGTCGGCGTCGGGGGAGGTGATCCGGACCTTCACCATCCTGACCACCGATGCCAGCGAGTCCATCTCCGAGATCCATCACCGGATGCCGGTGATCCTGGCTCCGGAGGAACGGGACACCTGGCTGGACCCGTCCACTGGGCCGGATCGGCTCCGGGCCCTCCTCCGTCCGTACCCGGACCCCGGCCCCGGGCATGCCCGGGGCCTCGCAGTGCAGGAGGTCTCGACCCGGGTGAACTCCCCGGCCCACGACGATCCAGGATGCATCGCGCCTCCTCCGCCCCCGGGGCACGACCTTCCCCTCTTCCGGACCTGAACTCCGGGTCTCCTGCCGGTTGCATGGCGTCGAGGGTGGATCTACCGTTCGATTGTGGCTCTCACGATGCCCACGCACTCCCTTCCTGGAACCCTCCCATGACCCGTTTCCTCCTCGCCCTTTCTCTGGTCGTCCTGGCGCCCGCGGCTCTCGAAGCTCAGGAAACCCGGACCATCGAGCCCGAGGACTACTACAGGGTCGAGCGCCCCGGAAGCCCGGCGCTCTCCCCTGACGGTCGACACCTGCTATATCAGCTCGAGACGGTCCGGCAGGAGGAGAACGACCGGATCAACCATGTCTGGTGGGTGGATCTGGAAACCGGCGAGAACCGACGGCTGAGCACTCGTGGGATCAACACCACGAACCCCAACTGGACCCCGGACGGTCGCCGGATCTACTTCCAGACCCAGCGGGGCGACGAGCGGGGCACCCACTTCCTGGACTTCGCGGCCCCTGGGGGCGAGGCGTACACGATCCGGGGCCTCGAGGGCACGCCCCACTTCCACCCCGACGGCTCGTGGGCCCTGGTGACTCGACCGGAGCCGGTCGAGGCCGAACCCGAGCTGGAAGAGGACGACCAGTCCCATCTCCCCCCCACCGAGCGGAGGCCGTCCTATTGGCCCTCGGGCACCCCGGGGCTCACCGGACCCATGGATCGGGCCGCCGCCGGCGAGACCGAGGAGGATCGCAACCGGGGCGTCTACGTGATCACTCACGACGTCTACAAGCGAGATGGGACCCTCAGCTTCCTACCGCCGCCGGACCCCGATGTGGAGGAGCGAACCCAGTTCTTCCGCGTGCCCGCAGACGGCCTTCCCCAGGGCCAGGACGAGGGCGAGCGGCTCACCACCGGTGAGATGGACAAGACTTTCCGGGAGTTCTCCCGGGACGGCCAGTGGATCGTCTTCACCGCGCAGGTCGCGGCGCTGGACCGACCTGACCGGGAGCCCGAGGAGGCCGAGGACGACGAAGAAGCCGAGGAGACGGCGATCTTCCGGATGCCCTCCACGGGAGGGGAGGTGGAACTCCTCTACCAGAGCCCCTCCGCCGTCCGGAGCGTCACGCTCTCCCCCGACAACACTCTTCTGGCCTACGTGACGGCCGAAGATCCCATGGAGGACGACCCCCTCATCCGAATCGTCTCGGTCTCGACAGGAGAGGTCGAGCGGGAGCTGGCCGATGACGACTGGATCTACTCGGTCTCGAACCCCCAGTGGTCCCTCGACGGCGACTGGCTCTACTGGGTGTCCGCCATCGGGGGCACGGACCAGCTCGTCCGGGTGGCCTCGGCCGGCGGAGAGGTGGAGCGGCTCACCGAGGGGCGCCACACCTTCTCTGGCTTCGACATGAACCTCGACGAAGGGCGGGTGGCCTATGTGAAGAGCACGGCCGAGCGGCCCTGGGAGGCCTTCGTGGCGAGGCTGGACGGCTCGGGCGAAGAGCAGGTCACCGCAGTGAATGAGGACTGGCTCTCCGGCGTCCGTCTCGCACAGGTGGAGCACTTCTCCTTCCAGGGTGTGCCCCACAACCGGGAGTGGCTCGACGAGCTGCCCCAGCGGGGCGTGGAGTACATGATCGAGAACGACGCCGACGAGGGGGAGCGGTTCGAGGTCGACGCCTGGTTGGTCTATCCGGTGGACTACCAGGAGGGAGAGCGGTATCCCCTGGTCGTCTCCATCCACGGAGGCCCCCATTCGCGCTATGCCGACACCTGGTTCCCCGAGTTCCAGATGCTGGCGGCCGAGGGAATGTTCGTCCTCTACCCCAACCCTCGAGGCTCCTCGGGATACGGGATGGAGTTCCAGTACTCGACCCTGGAGGCCTGGGGCATCGACGACATGAAGGACATCCTGCAGGCGGTGGACCTCGTGGTCGAACGGGGACTGGCCGATCCGGATCGGCTGGGTGTGACGGGGGGCTCCTACGGGGGGTTCATGACGAGCTGGATCACCGCCCACGACCAGCGGTGGCGCGCGGCCCTCACGGCCCGGGGCATCGTGAACTGGCTCTCCTTCTACGGGGTCTCCGATGCTTCGGGTCTCATCGAGCGCGAGTTCGGGGGAATGCCCTGGCCCTTCATGGATGAGGAGGAGGGCAGCTACAACCTGGCCATGATGCTCTCTCCCATCGTCTGGGCCGACCGGGTGGAAACGCCCACCCTGATCGTCCACTCCATCAACGACTACCGGACGCCGCTGGAGGGGGGCGAGCAGTGGTATCGTGCCCTCCGGAAACATGAGACGCCCGTGAAGATGGTGCTCTTTCCCGACTCCTCCCACGGGCTGTCCCGGACCGGGGAGCCGTGGCTCCTGGTGCGCCGCCTCCACGAGTACATGGACTGGTTCCGCTATTATCTTGTGGAGGACGGGCCCATCACCGTGGAGGATGCCGATGGATGACCCCTGTCCTGCGATCCCTGGATTCGCAGCGAAACCCGACATTCTGAGTGACCTGGAACCGGAGAATCGACCCTGATGAAGCTGACTGCCTGGCTCCTGCCCCCTGCGCTACTTCTATTCGCTCTGGCGGGTTGTACCGAACCCACCGATGACCTTCCCTCTCCGGAGGGCGACGATGTGCCGACGACGGCTACCGTGGCTGCGGAGATGCCGGAGGGTGAACTCCTTGCCCAGATCGCTCGGAGGTCTCTGGAAGGGACGCAGGTGGAGGTGAACGCCGACACCCTGCTGGATGTGATCGGGGCCCGGATCTCGGCGCTGCCCTCTGGAGACTCGGCCCAGGCCTGGGTCGAACGTCGCCTGGAGTCCTACGGGGTCCCCCGGGTCTGGCAGGAGACCTTCCCCCTCCTGGCGTGGGATCGACGGGAGGCCGCCCTCGAGGTGATCGATCCGGCGGGTGCCGTGGATGGGGAGTTGAACATCCTCTCCCTGGGGCACGTGGCGAGCTATGACATCGAAGCGCCCCTCCTCGATGCCGGATTCGGTACCGCTGAGGAGATCGACGCCCTGGGCGACGAGGTCGAAGGCAAGATCGTCCTGGCCGATGTGGGATCGCCCGAGGGCTATGGCCGAGGGGTGCACCGCTCCGAGAAGGTCACCCTGGCCACGCGAGCTGGAGCCGCGGGCTTCATCCAGCTCAATACCCAGGAGGGTCCTCGCATCCCGGTGGGGGTCGCCACCCTGGGTGACGAAGAGACGGAGATTCCCGCCATGGCGGCCGATCGGGCCACCGGCGAGCGCCTCCGCGCCGCCCTCTCCGACCACGACGAGGTGACGGTGAGGCTCATGGTGGACAATTGGATGGAGCGGACCGAGGCGGCCAACGTCTTCGGGGAAATCCCGGGACAGTCCGACGAGATCATCCTCGTGGGCGCTCACCTGGATTCCTGGGATCTCTCTCCGGGTGCGGTGGACAACGGCAGTGGAACGCTGGCCACCCTCGACGTGGCCCGGGCCCTTACCGAGTACGTGGCCGAGACCGGGGACACCCCGTACCGGACCATTCGCTTCGCCTTCTGGATGGGCGAGGAGCTCGGGCTCTACGGGTCCCGGGAGTACGTGGAGGACCGGATCGACGAGGGCCTCCTCGATCGATACGCCGCGATCCTGAACCTGGATGTGGTGGGATCGCCGGTGGGCCTGGGGGCCATGGGACGGCCCGAGGCCGAGCCCTTCGTGCGCCACGTTCGCGACGCGCTGGTGACTGGAGGATTCGACCTGGACGACGAGATGGGCACCGGAGGGGGGATCTATTCGGATCACCAGCCCTTCCTGATGCAGGGCATCCCCGTGCTCTCGGTGCGGAGCCAGCAGCTGCCGGAGGCCGCAGGGGTGGGTCACACCATCGACGACACCCGCGAAGTCATCACCGAGCCCGGCATTTCGGAGAGCGCGGCGGTGAGCGCCGCACTCCTCTGGGCGGCGGCCAACACCCCGGAGTTGGGGCTCGAGCGCTGGCCCGAAGAGGAGATCGGGACCCATCTGGAAGGGCTGGGTGTTCGCGATCCACTGGAGCGCGCCGGAGAATGGCGCTGGCCCTGATGAGTCCGGACGGTGGGGGACCAGGGCTCGATCCTGGGAGCGAGCCGGGACCTTCGGGCCTCGCTCGGGGTGAAAACTGATGGTTAATATTCGTTACGACCCCTGGAACCGATGAATCGTCGGATGTCCGAGTCCGTCTGGACGACGAGCCCACGGGGCCAAGGTGAGAAGAAGCCTCGGCGCCGTCGTTGGCTCATCTGGAGTCTCGGCCTTGCCGCGCTCCTCCTCCTGATCGTGGGGGGGGTCGGGCTCTGGGAGATGAGAACGTCCTACTTCCAGGCGCGCTTTCTGGCCCCGGTCGCTGCTGAGGCGACCTGGGAGGTGGAGCCCGGAGCCGCATCCCATCTCCTCCGCGCTCCAGAGGGTCCCTACGATCTCCGGATGGGCTATGCGGGGCTTCCGGAGCGAGTCGAGCGAGTGACGGACCGTGGATTCCTCGTGGTGGAACAGGCCCGTGTTTCGGAGCGGTTCCGGCAGCTGGTCGAGGATCATCACCTCTTCCCGGTCTATCACGAGAAGACCCGGGCCGGCCTTCGGATCGTGGACCGCGACGGGGACACCCTCTACGACCATCACCGACCCGAGTTGGTCTATCCCGCCTTCGAGGCCATCCCTCCCCTGGTCTGGCAGACCCTCCTGTTCATCGAGAACCGCTCGGCGCTGGATCCGAGTCAGTCCCGGATGAATCCCGCCGTGGAGTGGGGTCGCCTGCTCCGGAGCACCGCGGACCTGGGGCTTCGGTACCTGGGGCGCGAGGGGCGGGTGGCAGGGGCCAGCACCCTGGCCACACAGATGGAGAAGTTCCGCCATGCCCCGGAGGGCTTCACCGAAACCCCCAGAGACAAGCTGCTCCAGATGGCGTCGGCGGCCCTTCGGGGCTACCTGGACGGCGAGGAGACCCTCCCGGCTCGGCGTCGGATCGTCCTGGACTACCTGAACTCGGTGCCCCTGGCGGCAATCCGGGGCGATGGAGAGATCCTGGGTCTGGCCGAGGGTTTGAGGGCGTGGTACGGCGCCGATGTCGTCCGGCTCAACTGGGTTCTCTCCCGGGTCGATGTGGATCGGACCGGGCCGATCCCCCGACCCGAAGAGATCCTCCCCCCGGGGACTCCCCGGGCGGCGACCTTCTGGGAGGGGGCACGTGAAGGAGGCCAGGAGCTGGCTGGCGACGACGAGAGGCCGGCCCTGGCCCGTCCGGTGGCGCAGGAGATGACGCCGGGCTGGACCCCTCGAGCTGACGAGGACAACGGGGGGATTCCTCCCTTGACCGATGAGGAGTGGGCCGAAGCCGGCCGCGACTACCGTCAGGTGGTGAGTCTTCTCCTGGCGCAGCGACGTCCCTCCTACCATCTGACCGATGCCGAGGGCCGGGAGGCGCTGAGACGACTCACCGATCGTCACCTGGATCTCCTGGAGGCCGAGGGGGTGATCCCGGCGCGCCTTGCCGACGAGGCTCGTGCGGCCCGCCCCGAGCTTCGGGTCCTTCCGCCCCCGAGGCCACCGGTGTCCTTCGTGGAGCGAAAGGCGGCCAACGCGGTTCGGGCGCAGCTCCTCGGCCTCCTGGGGGTCGAGCGGCTCTACGATCTGGACCGAATGGATCTCTCCGTTCGGACCACGATCGACTCCGAAGCTCAGAGGGAGGTCACCGAGTTCCTGACCAACCTCCAGGATCCGGCCTTCGTTCGCGAGCGGGGACTCGACGCCTACCGGCTCCTGGATCGAGGTGACCCTTCCGAGGTGGTGTATTCGGTCCTTCTCCACGAGCTCACCCCCCGTGGCAACGTGGTGCGGATCCAGGTCGATAATCTGGACGCTCCCTTCAACCTGAACGAGTCGGCTCGGCTGGAGCTGGGGTCCACGGCCAAGCTCCGGACCCTGGTGAGCTACCTCGAGGTCGTGGCCGACCTCTGGGCCAATATGCACTGGCTCAGCACCGGCGACCTCCGAGCCCATCCGGTGGCGGCTCAGGACCGGCTCTCTGCCTGGGTCCGCGATCAGCTACTGGCCCAGCCGGACCTGGAACTGGAGACGCTGCTCCGACGAGCCATGGAGCGGCGCTATTCGGCGAATCCCGCACAACGCTTCGTCACTGGGGGAGGGGTCCAGACGTTCTCCAACTTCGACCGCACGTACGATCAGCAGGTGGTGACGGTCTCCCTGGCCTTCCAGCAGTCGATCAACCTGGTCTTCGTCCGCATGATGCGCGACGTGGTCGATCACTACATGTACCGGGTACCAGGCTCCACGGCTCATATCCTCGAGGAACGGGATGCCCCTCTCCGGCAGGAGTACCTGGCTCGCTTCGCCGACCGGGAGGGCATCCAGTTCATGAACCAGTTCATCGCCCGCTACCGGGATCGGGAACCGGGTGAGATCCTTCCCACCATGCTTCGCGACCGGCGCCTGGCCCCCCAGCGGATCGCGTGGGCCTATCGTTCGGTGGTGCCTGAGGGGACGGTGGAGGAGTTCGAAGTCCATCTTCGCACCCACCATCCGAATGCGGCCTTCTCCGATGCGGCGGTCGAGGATCTCTTCCGACGGGCCGATCCGGAGCCTCACCCCCTCGCGGACCTCGGGTACCTGGCGTCGATCCATCCCCTCGAGCTCTGGGTGGCGCGGTACCTGAAGGAGAATCCCGGCGCCCCTCGGAGCGAACTCATCGAGGAGAGCGCCCAGGCCCGCCAGGACGTCTACCGGTGGCTCTTCCGCACTCGATTCACCGACGCCCAGGACAGGCGAATCCGTTCCCTGCTCGAGGTGGAGGCCTTCACCGAGGTCCTGAGGGGATGGCAGCGGGTCGGGTACCCCTTCCAGAACATCGTCCCGTCGCTCGGGACCTCCATCGGAAGCTCCGGCGATCGGCCCGCATCCCTGAGCGATCTGGTAGGGATCATCCTGAACGACGGGTACCGCTACCCGACGCATAGGGTGGAGGAGCTGCACTTCGCCATGGATACCCCGTTCGAGACCAGGATGGAGCGAGCGGGAGTGTCGGGTGAGCAGGTCATGGTTCCCGAGGTGGCGCGAGTCCTGAGGGACGCCATGGTCGAAGTGGTGGAGCTGGGAACGGGCCGGCGAACTCGGGGCGCCGTCCTGGATCAGGAGGGCGAGGCGGTGCCGGTGGGGGCCAAGACGGGCACCGGTGACAATCGGTTCCGGGTCTTCGCTCCGGGAGGTCGCCTGGTCGAGTCCCGGAGTGTGAACCGGACCTCGAGCATCGTCTTCTTCATCGGAGACCGGTACTATGGTGTGATCACGGCCTACGTCCCCGGGGAGCAGGCCGCCCAATACCGCTTCACCTCGGCCCTTCCGGCCCAGATCTTCCGCGAGCTAGGACCCACCTTCGAGGGCCTGCTTCGTCAGGACCGGGAGGGGTCTTCGTCACTCCAGGCGAGCAAAGAGGCAGTTGAGGTAGTGCCCCTCCGGGAAGGTGACGGGATGGTCCAGGGCGTGGCCCGTCCGTAGCTCTTCCCGGAGTTGGTGTCCTGCACCCCTTGCCCCGGCGTGGACCGCAGACACGAAGTCCTCTTCGCTGATTCGGGACGAGCAGGACGCCTGGACCAGAAGTCCCCCGGGGCGAAGCAGCGCCAGCGCCAACCCGGTGAGTGCCCTGTAGGCCCCCAGGGCCCCGCCCACTTCGTTTCGGGCTTTGGCGAAGGAAGGTGGATCCACGACGACGACGTCGAATCGCTCCCCTTCGGCGGCGAGCTCCTCCATGACCTTGAAGGCGTCTCCCTCCCGTGTGCGGTGATTCGCCGATCCGACCACGTGCCGGTTGATCTCGAAGTGCCTTCGAGCCTGGGCCAGGGCGGGACCGCTCAGGTCCACGCTGACCACCTCCTGGGCTCCTCCCCTGGCCGCGTAGAGACTGAATCCTCCGGTGTAGCTGAAGACGTTCAGGACCCGGAAGGGCCCTGAACGGGAGTTCTCCTCCCAGCGGATCCGCGCCACCATCTCCTCGAGTCGTCGACGATTCTCGCGCTGGTCCAGGTAGAAGCCCGTCTTGTGTCCCTGGAACGGATGGGCCTCCAGCGCGAAACCGTGTTCGGTGAAGGGCAGGGAGAAGGGAGCGGGATCGGTTCGGGGGGCCGCGGAGGGAGGGTCCTTCGAGGGGCGGGGAGTCTCGGGATTCGATGCGCTTCCGTTCCCACTCCTCCGATCACCGGAAAGGTCCCTCGTCGCCAGAAACGCACCCTTCTGGAGGGCCGGTGGGGCCCAGGGGTGACGGGCGAGGGCTCGAGATGCCAGAACGGCCACCGCTTTCGGGGCCAGGTGGTCGTGGATGGCCGGGAGAAGGAACCGGAGGTGGGGAAGCCACGCCGGAGTGTAGACCTTGAGGACGACCCCGTCTCCGTATCGGTCCATCACCAGGCCGGAGAAGCCGTCGGCCTCCCCGTGGAGCACTCGGTATCCGGAGGTTGCGGGATGGGAGACCAGCTCTTGGCGCCGCTTCAGGGCCTCTCCCAGTCGGTGATGGAAGAGCCCGGGGCCCACCTCGGCCTGTGTGCCCGAACTCAGGATTCGGAGGCGGATGGGGCTGTCGGGGTCGAAGAGCCCCACGGCGAGAAAACGATCCTTCCGGTCGAAAACGACCCCTACGTCCCCTGGGCGCGGAGGGCCTCCCTTCCCCTTCACCGATCGGATACTTCCCTCGAAGACCCAGGGGTGACCCGACCGAACCGCCCGCTCTCCCGGGGGATGGAGCCGGATGGCCAGGGCGCGCTCCCCGGGAGGGGGGAGTGTGTCAGGGTCGAGGTGAATCGATCTCGGCACTCTGTTCGTCGTCCTGAACGGCCACCGGGACGGGAGCCCGTCGGCCCAGATCGAAGACGCTTCCGCGCTGCAGGCTCCGGGCCCGGCGAATGGGCTCGCTGGGGTCATAGAAGAGGGCCTGGCTCACTCCGATGACTTCGGCCCGATCTCCGTGGACCACGATGGCGGTCCCCTCATCCAGCCCGATGCCCAGGAGGTCGGGGTGGCGATCCAGGAGTTCCCAGAGATCGTCTTCCCGACCCCGGGCCAGCAGGTGCTGATCCACGGCGGTCTCGGAGAGCAGTCCGAAGCCTTCCTCGTAGTCCGGAGAATAGAGCACCTGATTCGTTTCTGGATCACCCCGGACGAGCACGGAGGCCTGGATGGAGGCTCCCGCCGACGTGCCACCGACGACTCCGCCCCGCTCCAGGAGGAGAAAGAGCTCCTCGTGGACCAGGGTGTGGAGATAGGCGTCCACGAGTCGCCACTGTCGTCCGCCTGGGATCCAGACGCCTGTGGCACGCTGGAGGGGCTCTACGAAGCTCGAGGCGTTGGCCTCGTTCGGGTTCCGGGTGTGGAGAATGGTGACCTCGCCGGCGCCCGCCTGTCGAAGGGGCTCGAGGCCTGACCAGGCATCATCGAAATCGTTCTGGGAGCCGGCGGTGGGAATCACGACGATCCGAGCGTCGGGCCCTCCGGCCAGGGCCACGAAACGTTCCCAGATCTCGGGACCGAGCGCACCGCCTCCGGCCACGACGAGGGCACCGTTGGCCGGGCCCACGTAGGGACCCGAGCGCGAAGGCGGGTCCTCGGCTTCGGCTGTGCCGTGGGAGGCGCACGCAACGAGAAAGAGCGCCGACCAGGCGACGAACGTCGCCAGGAGAAGGAATTGGAGGCGGGGCAGCCGATGAGGTTCGGAGGGCTGGGCTGCGATGATGGATGGGTGGCGCACCTTGGAATCCGGGGCCACCGTCAGGCAGTGAAGTAGGGGTTCTCGCCAGATGAATGATCGGTCACGTCATGGATCGCCGTGATCTCGGGGATGGCCTGCTTGATCATCTTTTCCACGCCCTGCCGCAGGGTCATCCGTGACATGGCGCAACCCTGGCAGCCGCCGGACATCACCATGGAAATCTCCGTTCCATCCACATCCACCAGGTCAATTCGCCCTCCGTGCGACGCGATGGAGGGATTCACCTGCTGGTCGAGGATGGACTGTACTCGCTCAGCCAGTGCGCCGGTGGGAGCGGCCACGCCGTTGCGGGACGCATCCGGAGTGATTTCGAATCCGCTCTCGTTCACACGCTGGACGAAGTCGACGCTGGCCCCTTCGAGTCGATCGGCGCTTCGGGGGTCGAGAAGAACCTGGAAGCCCCCTCCGTCCACCTCCACATCTTCGGGGTCCCGATCCTCGTCAGACACGAGGGTGAGTTCGAAGGAGGGGGCGATGGGGCTCCCTCCGTTGACTTGAATTCGAAGGGCCTGCAGCTCGCCCTCGCTCTGGTCCAGGAACGATCGGACCATTTCCTGGGCCCTATCGGTGAAGGTCAGGTTCGACATGAAAGGTCATCCCCGGGAAAAACGATGTGGGTTCAGGAAGACGGACTCGAGGTCCGTCGGGTGTCTTTCGGGTGGCTCAGAAGCTCCTGCGGGCGCAGCCGGCCGGCGAGAATCTCGCTGCGGGTCGGCCACCATGTGCGCACGCGGATCCGCTCCTCGCCGTTACTGCAGGATTTACCCGCTTCGGTGGCATGAGGTTCACTTCTCGAGCCCGGTGGGTTTTTCCATGGCCAGCGGACAGGGGAAGATCACGTCAGTGAGTCTGTCGGGAAGGAAGCAGCGAGTCTGTCGAAAACATGCCCGGTAGGCCGACGCCATCGTACCAGCGCCCCAAGCGGCTTGCCGATGCCCCGCCCCCATGATAGGTACGCGCGCGGCCAAAGGCCAGTCACGAAGGGAGGCCGGAGGATGGGTGGAGCGTTCCAGCTGGAACCTCCCGGCGGTGCGACAAGGCGCGGTCGGCCGAGGGTGCTTGATCGATCCGCGACGCATGATCGCACCAGGAGGCGTGATCACTCCTGGGAGGAAGGGCTTGCCCCGAGGGCTGACGAGGCCAGGAGGGTCGGGGTGAGGATGTTCGAACGCAGGGGCTTCGCGGGCGCGTGCACGACCACGAGGAAGGTTGACGTTCCTCGTGGACCTGAGGCGCCGATGAGCCGGAGTTATAATAAAATCACATAGTTTCCTGTTCATCGTGTCGGGTTGTCCGGCAATTGCGCCATCGCCTGGGCGCCATCGCTTCCTCATCAGTGCGCCGTCGCCATCGCCTCGGCGGTTGCTCCCCCTTTCTGCCGATCCTATCATTCGGCCTTCCCGATCCCCTTCCGGACCCCCGAGAATCCGACGGACCACTATGGCCGATAACGATACGATGGAAAAGCTCGTTTCCCTGGCGAAGCGCCGGGGCTATGTCTTCCAGTCCTCCGAGATCTACGGGGGGACCGGATCGGTGTGGGACTACGGGCCCCTGGGCATCGAGCTCAAGCGCAACGTCAAGGAACTCTGGTGGAAGACCATGGTCCACCAGCGCGACGATGTGGAGGGGCTGGATTCGGCCATTCTCATGCACCCCAAGGTCTGGGAGGCCTCCGGCCACGTGGAGGGATTCACCGATCCTCTGGTCGAGTGCAAGGTCTGCAAGAAGCGATTCCGTCAGGATACCCTGGCGGATCAGGCCTGTGGCCGGAAGCCTTCGAAGGCCCCGGGGGAGCACGATGCCTGTGAGCTGGGCGAACCCCGCCTCTTCAACCTCATGTTCAGGACCTTCATGGGGCCGGTCGAGGATGCCGGACACACGGTCTACCTTCGCCCGGAGACTGCCCAGGGCTCCTACGTGAACTTCCTGAACGTGCAGATGGCCTCCCGCCAGAAGGTACCCTTCGGGATCGCCCAGATCGGAAAGGCCTTCCGGAACGAGATCACTCCGGGGAATTTCATCTTTCGCACCCGCGAGTTCGAGCAGGCTGAGATGCAGTTCTTCGTCGAGCCGGGCTCCGACGACGAATGGTTCGATCGCTGGCTCGAGGACCGGCTCCAGTGGCATCGGTCCCTGGGAATCCGCGAGGACCATCTTCGCCTGCACGAACACGGGCCCGACGAACTGGCCCACTACGCCAAGAAGGCCGTGGACATCGAGTACCTCTTCCCCTTCGGTTGGAAGGAACTGGAAGGGATCCACAACCGGACCGACTTCGACCTTGCTCGCCACGAGGAGTTCTCCGGGAAGAGGCTGGAGTACATCGACTCGGGAGGAGGGAAGCGCTTCCTCCCGTACGTCGTCGAGACGGCGGTGGGCGTCGATCGGACGGTTCTCGTCCTCCTCACCGACGCCTACCGCGAAGAGGAGGTGGATGGGGAGGAGCGCGTCGTGCTGGCCCTCCACCCGAAGGTGGCCCCGATCAAGGCCGCGGTGTTTCCCCTGGTCAAGAAGGACGGGCTCCCCGAGATCGCCCAGCGCCTGGCCGCTGACCTGCGCAGGGCGTCGATCCCCTCGTTCTACGATGAGTCGGGCTCCATCGGTCGCAGATACCGGCGCCAGGACGAGGCCGGGACCCCCTGGTGCGTCACCGTCGATGGCGAGAGCTCCGAGGACGGCACCGTGACCGTTCGGGACCGGGACTCGCTGGAGCAGGTTCGAATCGACGCCTCCCAGCTGCGAGGCTGGATCCGGGACCGACTCGACGGCGAGGTCGAGGGGGGCTGAGTCCGAGTCGGTCGCGATGCCAACGGGAACCAGGTGTAACCCTGGTGTGAAGCCGGAGGGGCAGGCCGAAGGGCCTACCGGGGGAACCTGCTGCACCCTACGGGAAAAAACAGAGGTCGGGCCTCCGCATCGGGGCGGCCCGGTATTGCCATGCCCTGGGTCGGGAATCCGGATCGGGGATTCTGAAGCAGATGGGGCCTCGTCGCCGGGGCCAAGGAGCCACAGTAAGATGCATCAACGACACCTGAAGCCGGCTCGTCGAGCCCTGACCCTGTTCGGGGCTTCGCTCGCCATTCTGGCGCTTGCCGCCCTCACGGCCTGCGATCTCGTCACCGGGACGGACCTGCCCGAAGAAGCCCGGGTGGAGCTGACCGGATCCGGTGTGGAAGCCCCGATCGAGATCATCACCTCCAATTCCTTCGTCCCCCAGGGCGGAGCCGAGAACATCCTATTCGTCGAAGCGGACACGGCCTTCGTGGACGTTCCCTTCGAGGGACGTTACCCCTTCGGAGACACCCGCCAGTTCCTGGTGCGGGTGCCCTCGCCCGACGACCACGATCCGACGCTGTCGATCCGTGTCTTCATCGATGATCGGGAGTCCCACTTCCAGGAGCAGGTCATGGATGGGGCCATGCTCCAGTTCCACTTCACCCGCTGGTAGCGCCGACCGACTTTCACGGACCGTCGTCATCCGGGGGCGTGGGATCACCGCCTCCTCCACCCCACCCCCTGTTGCCATCTCCACGCCCTTCCTATGTTGGCCCCGGCCTGCGGGGGCGGCTCCCGGACTCATGGGAGCGGCCCCCGTCTGGCCGTAGTGTGGTGACTCGCATTCGCGGCCGATGCCGCGAGCTGTCGAGTTCCGCAGAACGCAACTGAACTCCGGTCCAACAGAGGAGGCATCTGGTGGCGAGCCGCTCGGTGGTCTTCAGTTCCAGGTGGGGAATGCTGCTGGCCATGGTGGGCATGGCCGTGGGCACGGGAAACATCTGGCGCTTCCCGAGAATCGCCGCCACCAACGGTGGCGGATCCTTCCTTGTGGCCTGGGTCGTCTTCCTGCTTCTCTGGTCCATCCCACTCCTTCTCCTGGAATTCGGAATGGGGAAGGGGACCCGCTCCGGTCCCATCGGCGCCTTCGCCAAGACGATCGGCCCCAAATTCGGTTGGATGGGGGCGTGGGTGGCCTGGACCGCCACCGCCATCATGTTCTACTACTCGGTGGTCATGGGGTGGACGATCCAGTTCCTGGGCGCCTCCGTGATCGGCCGGGTTCCCGATGATCCTCCCGGAGCCTTCTGGGAGGGGTATGCGGCCAGCCCCGGGGCCCTTGTCACCCACCTCATCGCCATGGGCCTCGCCGTATTCGTCGTGTCCAAGGGAGTGAAGGGCATCGAGACGGCCGCCCGCTTCCTTATCCCCTCTCTGGTGGTCCTGGTCATCGTGCTGGCCATCCGGGCCGTGACCCTTCCCGGGGCGTCGGAGGGACTGGCCTTCCTCTTCACTCCGGACTGGGCGGCGCTAGCCTCGTACGACATCTGGCTCCAGGCGCTGACCCAGAACGCCTGGGACACCGGCGCCGGATGGGGGCTCGTGCTCTGTTACGCCATCTACATGCGAGCCCGGGAAGATACGGCGCTCAACGCCTTCGTCATCGGCTTCGGGAACAACAGCATGTCCCTGCTGGCCGGGATCATGGTGCTCTGCACTGTCTTTGCCGTCATGCCCGGGGCCGCTACGGAGATCGTGGGCGCCGACAACGAGGGGATCACCTTCATCTGGGTGCCGCAGCTCTTCGGCATGCTCCCCTTCGGACAGTTCTTCCTGGTCATCTTCTTCCTGGCCCTCGTCTTCGCGGCGTGGAGTTCGCTCGTGGCCATGGTGGAGCTCGCGAGTCGAGTCGTCATGGATCTCGGGCTCCCCCGTACCCAGGCCATCGCCGTGGTGGGGATCGCCGGGCTGCTCATGGGCGTGCCGTCGGCGCTGAACATGGCCTTCTTCCAGAACCAGGACTTCGTCTGGGGGGTGGGGCTCATGCTCTCCGGCTTCTTCTTCGCCATCGCGGTGCTCCGCTACGGGGTCACGAACTGGCGAAACGAGTTCCTCAACACCGGCGACTCGGACATCCACATCGGCGCCTGGTGGGACTGGGCCATCCGCCTGGTCGTCGTCCAGGCCGTGGTCCTCATCGTCTGGTGGCTCTGGCAGGTGCGGGGAGAAGGACTTGCCGAGAACTGGACGCCCTTCGCGACCTTCAACATCGGAACCGTCCTGTTCCAGTGGGCGGTGGTCCTGACCATCTTCGTTCTGGCCAACCGGTTCCTGGTGAGTCGAACCCTGGGGAAGGGAGGCGGCGCCTTCCGGAAGCCTACGCCCTGACGCCCGGTGACGCCCGGAGCGCGTCGACGCCCGTCCGTCACCGACACACCCGGCCACCACCACCCTCATCCCATCGACTGGGGTCAGCATGGACTTCGAGGTATTCGAAGAGACCGCCCACCGGATGTGGGCCGAGATTCCCGACCTCTACAAGGAGGGGATCGACGGAATCGTGGTGAAGCGGGAGGCCGAGGCCCACCCGGAACACGACGACTACTACACCCTGGGGATGTGCTATACCGAACCCTATCCCTCGGGCTACATGGGCCCGGACACGACCCGCTCCTTCCTGGCCCTCTACTGGGGTTCGTTCAGGGCGTTGTCCGACCGTCATCCGGGTTTTTCATGGGAAGAGGAACTCTGGGAGACCATCACCCATGAGCTCAGGCACCACCTGGAGTTCCTGGCCGAGGACGACGCCCTCGAGGGGCTGGACTACGCCCTTGAGCAGAGCTACTACCGGGGTCAGGGAGACCCCTTCGACCCTTGGTATTACCAGTCCGGCCTCCCCCTGGCCTCCGGAGTCTTCCGGGTCGAATACGACGTCTACATCGAGCAGTGGTGGACGCCGGAGGAGCTGACGGAGGCGGAGCGAGTGGAGTTCGACTGGGATGGTCGGCGCTGGGCCATCCCGACGCCCGAGGAGTTGGGTGATCTCCACTACATCTGGATTCACGGTCTCGACGCCGGCGGAGGATGGCTTCAGGTCGTCCTGGCCCGGCAGGTCACCTTCTGGGAGCGGCTGAAGCGGGCCTTCCGGAAGGAGGAGCTTGACCTCCTCGAATCGGAGGCCGAGCCCCTGCAGGTGGGTGAGGCTCCCGACGCGCCGGGCCCCGAAGACGACCGGCCCGGCCGGGGTGCGGGAGGGCCGCCCCTTCCCGAGTGGGCGGCCTCGGACCTCGAGTCGGAGAACGGGGTCGAGGAGACCCGGGCGGAGCCGCCGCCCCGACCCGGAGACCGGAACCATCGAGAAGGGGGGGGACCAGACCGTGAGCCGACCTGAGGAGACCGGAGAGAACGAGCCGGGCACGAACGGATCCGGATTCTCTGCCCCGGAGGCCGGCCCGGACCAGCATGGGTCCGCCTCGGACGGCATGGAGCGGGACATCTGGGCCAGGGTGACCCCCTACGAGGTCGGGATTCCAGGTCGGGAGTTCGCGGAAGAGAACTTTACGGCCATCCAGGAGGAGGTGGAGGGTCGGGAGGCCGACGCCACCGACCCCGGGGCCTTCCTCCTCCTGGGTCAGGTGGGCCGGGTGCTCAAGGAGATCCAGGGCGAAGAGCGGGGCGGCGAGGCCCTTCACCGCTTCGGATCCTTCCTCTTCCACGCCTTCCACTTCCATCGTGCCGGCGAGCTCCTGCTGCTGGCCGAGACCCCCACGGTCCGCAGGGTGGTGCGGGGCGAGACCGAGGTGGAGGGTTGGGCGGGCGAACTCCCCGCCGACGCAGGATACCTCCAGTTTCCCCGCCATCTCATCTGGTCGCATCCCGACCCCGAGGGACCTGCCGAGGATCTGGACGGGGTCTTCTGGACCCGGGCCAGCGGCGATTCCCTCTCCCTCATGGCCGCGGCCGGGCTTCGGGCCGATCGCCCCGGGCTCTCTGTGGTGCCCCTTCCTCCGGTTCCCCTGGCCGACGCCGGCCGCTGGCCCTCGGCCCGAGTCCGGGAGGAGGGCGAAGGGGAGGACTTCGCCACCACGCTCCCGGGAGGAGAGCTGGAGGAGCTCTATTCCGTGGTGCGGGCCGGCGAGATCCTCAAGCTGGTGGCTCGGATCTTCGCGTTCATGAACCAGGTGCCCGAGTCGCTTGGGGCCTCGGAGCACGCACCCCACCCCGACGATCTCACCGAGCCGCCATCGGGGCGGATGGCCGGCGTGCGGCCGACCCTTCTCCCCTTTCGCCGCATCCGTGTTCCGGAGAACTGAACGAATGCCCAGAGAGTCGAAGAAGGCCCTGAAGGAACGGGCCGACGCGGTCTACCGCATCCTCGAGGAGGAGTACCCCGACGCCCACTGCGCGCTGGATCACCGGAATCCATATGAGCTCACGGTGGCGACCATCCTCTCGGCCCAGTGCACCGATGAGCGGGTGAACATGGTGACGCCCGAGCTCTTCCGGCGGTTCCCGGCTCCCGAGGACCTGGCAGGGGCGCGCCAGGAGGAGGTGGAGGAGATCGTGCACTCCACTGGATTCTTCCGGAACAAGGCCAGGAACCTCATCGGTATGGCCGAGGCCGTCGTGGAGCGTCACGAGGGTCACATTCCCAGGACCCTCAAAGATCTGGTGAAGCTCCCTGGCATCGGTCGGAAGACGGCGAACGTGGTCCTGGGAAACGCCTTCGACATCGATGAAGGGGTGGTGGTGGACACCCACGTGAAACGAATCTCCAAGCGCCTGGGCTTCACCCGGGAAACCAGCCCGGTGAAGGTAGAGCGGGACCTCATGAAGCTCTTTCCCAGAGAGCGCTGGACCATGTTGGCCCACCTCATGATCTTCCACGGCCGGGCCATCTGCGATGCCCGAAAGCCCCTCTGTGGGGAGTGTCCCGTGGCCCATCTCTGCCCTTCCGCCCGGGTTTGAAGCGTGGGTTCGTAGCCCGGGTTCGAAGCGCAGATCTGATGCTCGGGCGGGCAGCCAGGGTCTGAAGCGTCGGTCCGGTCGGCCCCCCGCCTGCGTCCGGCCCCGGCCCTGGGGCTCAGCTCGGGGTGCCGTCTTCCTCCGGCGATGTGGTTGCCCCCAGTCCCTCGCGGAAGCGCTTGAGCCGGTCGGCCACCCCCACGGACCAATGGGGGGGCATGTAGCGATGGACCATGAGGACCGAGGAGGGAGAGCGATCCGCCACCAG
>SKKH01000060.1 GCA_007121555.1 Gemmatimonadota bacterium
GCCCCCACGGGAACCTCTCCAACGAGCCACGACGCCCGGGCCTGTTCCAGCGCCCTGGCCATCCACATCCGGTCGCCCTCGCGGGGTTCCTCGGCCAGAAGCTGGACTACGCCGCCTGGACGATCCACGGGACGGGGCTCGCCCTCGAGGTCGGGGGGAGGGGTGAGGCTGGGATGGGGGTCATGCACGGAAGAAACCTGGGTGCCCCAAGGAGCGAGGGGCCCAGTCAGTGGGCGGTGGCGCTCCGGGGGACGCCGGTTCCGTCGAGTCGCCGATGCAGGGCCACGACCCGACCTGCGATCTCAAGCCGCGAGGGATCCTCGATGAGGAGTGGTTCGCCGCCCCGAGCCGGTCGCAGTGACACACCCCGACCGTTGCGGGCGGCCCGATACAGCCCGGCGCCTCCCTTCTCGCGCAGCACGACCAGGCTGCCTTCGACCAGTCGGTCTGCGCTGTCCCCGACCGCAGCCGTGGGCTCCACCAGTATGAGATCTCCATCCTGGAGCCCGACTGCGGCGAACTCCGCCCCCGTGACCCGCACGAAGTAGGATCCCTTGGCCCCTGCGATCCTTCGATCCATGGCGTAGTGGGATTCGACCCCATCGGTCCGGCGGGCCGCGGCGGGATCGGGGAGACCAGCGTAGCAAGGGACCGATACCGTGTCCGGATTCAGGTCCACGTCCAGGATCCGAACCCCTCTGGAGCGCGAGGGATCTCGCTCCAGGTATCCCTTGGTGGCCAGGGACTTCAGGTGCTCTGAGACCGTCTTGGTACTCTTGATCCCGAACTCCTCACCGATCTCTCGAATCGAGGGCTGGTAGGTCCGGGTCCGAAGGTATCGGACCATGTAATCCAGGATTTGCCGCTCAAGATCGTCGAGGGTGGCGGGCATTCCGCGTCTCCGGCGGGCGTAGCAGGGCGAACGGGTCCGATCAAGGCAGCTTAGCCCAGGCGCGGAAAGAGTGTCAAGATTCGCGGTCGATCCGTGAACGAATCCAGGTGGCGCCAGCGGCGATCCGGGCCAGGGCTCGATGGGGCCCCATGGCCACCAGCACCTCGAAGATCCCCGGGCTGACGGCCTCGCCCACGAGAGCCAGGCGGAGGGGATGAATTAGCCTGCCCGCGCCCACTCCCCTCTCGGCGGCCAGCGCCCGAAGCTCCTCCTCGAGCCGCGCCTCCGTCCAGTCCTCGACCCCCTCTGCCAGCCTCTCGTGGAGGGCGTCCAGGTGCCCGACGGCCTCCTCCGGCCGTTTCATCCAGTGCTTCTTCACGGCCTCGGGCTCGTAGGCGATCTCCTGGGCCACGTAGGGACGGAGCTTCAGGGCGATCTCATCGATGGATCGCGCCCGAGCCTTGAGGAGGTCCAGGACGTAATCCATCCACTCGGGCTCCAGGGACCAACGCCTCCTGGCTTCATCCGCGAGATCGTCCTCGAGGAGCGCCAGGACCCGGTCCGCCAGCGCCTTCCCCGAGAGCCGGTTCAGGTGCTGGCCGTTGAGCCAGTCCAGCTTCTCCGGGTCGAAGACCGCGCTCTTCTTCACCACCCGGTCCAGAGAGAAGGCGCGGATCAGCTCCTCCCGGCTCATGACCTCCTGGTCCGTGCCCGGCGACCAGCCCAGGAGCGCGAGGAAGTTCACCATGGCGTCGGAGAGGATCCCCTGGTCGGCGTAGTCGCCCACTGCGGTGGCGCCATGCCGCTTGGAGAGGCGCTTGCCATCAGCACCCAGGATCATGGGGACGTGGGCGAACTCCGGGACCTTGTTTCCCAGGGCCTGGTGAAGGAGGACCTGCTTCGGGGTGTTGGAAAGGTGGTCGTCTCCCCGGATCACCAGGTCGATCTCCATCTCGGCGTCGTCGGAGACCACGGCCAGGTTGTAGGTGGGGCTGCCGTCGGCCCTCAGGATGACCAGGTCCTCGATGGTATCGGTCCGGAAACTCGTGCGCCCGTGCACCCGGTCACGGAACAGGACCGTCTCACCGGTGGGCATGAAGAAGCGGATCGCGTGGGGCTCCCCCCCAGCGGCCCGCTCCTCCGCCTCGCCCTCGGACAGGGACCGGAACCTTTCCCGAGGGTACCGGACCGCACGATCCGGATCCTCTTCCCGGATGCGGGCCAGCTCTTCGGGGGTCGTGAAGTCCCGGTAGGCCTTCCCCTCCCCCAGGAGTTGGAGCGCCTGCGCCCGGTGCCGATCCACGCCGGCCCCCTGAAAGACCGGTCCCTCATCCCAGTCCAGCCCGAGCCACTCCATGCCCTCCAGAATCGCGTCGACCATCTCCTTGGTCGAGCGATCCCGATCGGTGTCCTCGATCCGGAGCACGAAGGTCCCACCGGCCTGGCGGGCGACGAGCCAGTTGAACAGGGCGGTGCGAGCGCCGCCCACATGGAGGTAGCCCGTGGGTGAAGGCGCGAAGCGGACGCGAAGACTCATGGGGTGGGGCCGGGACGAGGGAACGAAGCGACCGTGCGGTCGGCCCCGGGGACGGCCGGCGGGGCGTCCAAGAGATAGAGCCGGGCCTCGGCGCTGTAAAGGTATCCGCAGGTCGCCCGGGCCCTCGGACCCGCTGTCCCGACCTCCTTGTACCCGGCCCGGGGTGCCGGTAGCTTCGCTCCTTCCCTGAACTGGAGGGTCCTTGATCCGCGTCATCCTCGCCCTGCTGGCCCTCGCGGCCGCCGTTGGCGCACTCTGGCACCTCGAGGCCGACCTCAGGGGCATCGACCGGGACTCGGCCGCGGTGGGAGACACCCCGGTCTCCATCTACCGGGCCGCCGACTTGGACTCCGGTCCCCTCGTGGTCATCGCCCACGGCTTCGCGGGCTCTCGACCCCTGATGGAGCCCTTCGCGCTCACCCTCGCCCGGGCAGGGTACGTGGCCGTGAGCTACGACTTCCGGGGTCACGGCCGACACCCCCGGCCCCTGAGCGGTGAGTTGGGCGACCAGGAGGGCGCGCCGGCCCTCCTCATCGAGCAGACTCGGGAGGTGGTGGAGTTCGCGCTGGGTCTTCCCCAGGTGGACGGTCGCCTGGCCGTGCTGGGTCACTCCATGGCCACCAACATCCTGGTCCGCTACGCCCAGAAGGACGAACGGGTCCAGGCCACGGTGGGGATCTCCATGTTCGCGCCCACTATCGATGAGGACTCGCCCGCCAACCTCCTGGCCATGGCCGGAAGTCTGGAAGGAAGGCTCGTGGAGGAAGGGCGTCGGGTGGTGGCATTGTCGCAGGGGATGGAGCCCGAGGACGTGGAGGCTTTCACCACCTACGGGAGTCTGGCCGAGGGACGCGGGCGCCGCCTGGTGATCTCACCCCGGGTGGAGCACGTGGGAGTGCTCTACAGCCGGACCAGCCTGAACGAGGCTCGCAGGTGGCTGGACGGTGTGTTCGGGGCGGAGGCGTCCGGTGGTCAAGGGCTGCCCCCTCGAGGGGAAGAGGCCCTCCACGGGGCCGGAGATCCGCAGATCGGTCCCTCGGGCGGCTGGGTCTCGGCTCGTGGCCGATGGCTGGCACTCCTCTTCGGGGGCCTCCTCGTGCTGGCTTGGCCCCTGTCGGCACTCCTGCCCCGAGCTCGGACCGTCGACGCCGCCGTGCCCGACCCCGGGGCGTCCCGAGGCCGGAGGTCCAGCTCCGGCTCAGGCTCCGACTCAGGGGTGGCGGAGGGGCCTTCATGGAAGACCTTCGCACTCCTGGCCGGTCTCCCCGCACTCCTCACCCCACTCCTCCTGACCCTCATCTCCACCGACTTCCTCCCGGTGGTGGTCGGGGACTACGTGGCGGTCCACTTCGGGGTCTACGGGCTTCTCACCGGAGGCCTTCTCTGGTGGAAGTCCGGACGTCCGGGCGCCGGGGAGGTCCTCGATGCCGGGGGTCTCCGTCGGCCCGGGTTGGGACGGACTCTCCTGGGGGCCGTTCTGGTGTTCGCCTTCTTCCTGGTCGCCCTGGCCTGGCCCATCGATCGATACTTCACCTCGTTCATGCCCATCGGGGCGCGGATGCCCCTGATCCTGGCGGTCCTGGCCGGCACCCTTCCCTACTTCGTGGCCGACGAGTGGCTCACCCGACGGGCCCAGCCCCTGCGGGGCGCCTATCCGCTGACCAAGCTCCTCTTCCTCCTGTCGCTGGGGCTGGCCGTAGGCCTGGACTTCGAGGGCCTCTTCTTCCTGATCATCATCGTCCCGGTCATCGTCCTCTTCTTCATCGTCCACGGCCTCTTCAGTCGGTGGGCCTTCCGCCAGACCGGCTCCCCCCTGGTGGCGGGGCTGGCCAACGCCGCGGCCTTCGCCTGGGCCCTGGGCGTCACCTTCCCGCTGTATGCGGGGGTGTGATGTCTGTGCGTGGGCGTCCACCCATCACCCCCCCACAACCCCCAGCGCCACGGCCACGAACGCCGGCCCGTTGAGCCCGCCGTGGAGGATCACGGCCACCCAACTGTTCCGGGTCCGCTGGGCGATCCAGGGGAGGATGAGGCAGATGGGAAGAAGGACGAGCATCAGCTCCCACCCGAAGGCCAGATGGAAGAGGAACCAGCCCGCCCCGTTCGCCAGCCAGGCCGCCCTGCCGAGGGCGTGCTCCTGCGCGGGAAGGACGACACCTCGCCAGACGACCTCCTCTCCCAGGATGTTGACGACCCAGAAGGGGAGCCACGCGGCCAGGATCCAGTACCGACCCGGACCCAGCGGCTCGAAGGCCATGAAGGGAGGGTGGAGGTCCACTTCGCCCCGGAACAGGATCAGGAGCCCCTGGATCGCCCCGGTCGCGACACCGATGGCCGCGAGCCCGCCGAGCGCCCAGAGCCAGTCCGAGCGGTCCATCCGCCGAAACCGGAGCCGGTCCCGCCAGAGCGAGGGCGCATCCGGGCCCCTTCGCCCGCCTCGACGTTCGGCGCGCAGGAGGAGGGCGCCGACGACGAGGATCGGAGCAAAGACGGCCAGGCCGCCCACGATGAACCAGGCCACGACGACCTCGATCCCGGTCCACTCGGCGAGGGCGGGGATGAGGACCTCGGTGGCCAGGAGGAGGAGGAGCGCCGCGCCCCCGAAGAGGGCGAGGGTCCCACCCCACCCGATGGCGGACACCTCGCCCTGCGCGGGGTCCGAGTGTACGCTCGCCCGCCGCCGTTCCATCATGGGGTGCCCTCTCGCTCCATCATCCGCTGAACTCCCCCTCCATGGCCCGGAAGCGGTCCACCCCCTCGCCCGGCTCGAAGTCGTCGAGCCCGAACACCTGCCGGACCTCGATCTCGCAGGCGGCCGTCCCCCCATGGGACGGGTTCGGGAAGCGGCGGGACCACTCCAGCGCCTCCTCCCGGGAGTCCACCTCGATCAGGGTGAACCCGGCGATGAGTTCCTTCGTCTCGGGGAAGGGTCCGTCCACCACCTCGGGTCCCGCCTCAGTGTACCGGATGCGCCACCCCTTCGACGAAGCCTGGAGCCCCTCGGCGGCCCGGAGGACGCCGGCCTCCACGAGCTCCTCGTGGTACTCGGCCATGCGGGTGATGTCGTCGCCTTCGGGAAGGACTCCAGCCTCCGATTCCTCAGTCGCCTTCACGATGATCATGAACTTCATGGTCGCGGTTCTCCTCTTGTGGTGTGCACGATGAGCATACCTTCACCCATTGAACGAAGGAGGCGGGCCGGATTCGACATCGTCCCGACCCGGCCCCACAGGAGGACCCCCCAACGAGGCGTCCGTCCGTCAGGACGCCCTTCCCTCCCGCCCCCGCTCGACCAGCAGGTAGAGCGACGGCGTGGTCACGAGGACGAAGAGGGTCGACGAGAGGAGGCCCCCGATCAGCGCGTAGGTGAGGGCGTTCCAGATCGTGGCATCGGCCGTGCGGGTGAAGAGGACCAGGGGAAGGAGACCAAGCACGGTGGTGGCCGTGGTCATGAGGATGGGGCGGACCCGGTCCAGAGTCCCCCGGACGATGGCGTCCACCAGGGAGAGGCCGCCCCGGGCCCGGGTCCGGTTCACCTGGTCCACCAGGAGGATCGCGTTGTTCACCACGATCCCCCCCATCATGATCACCCCGATCCGGGCCTCGCGGGTGAACGAGGCCCCGGTGTAGAAGAAGATCAGGAAGACCCCGATGAGGGCCATGGGCACGGCCAGGAGGACGACGGCGGGCTGGCGGACGGACTCGAAGAGGGCGGCGGTGACCATGAAGACGAGCCCTACGGCCACGAGGAGAACGAGGAGCATCTGCTCCTCCTCCTGGCTCGAGATCCGCCACGGCGTCCGCTCCTCGACGGCGTAACCCGGTGGGAGGATCGTGGCCGCCAGCGCCTCGTCCCGGACCAGGTCCCCGAGCTGGCGCGGGCCCCGGAACTCGTAGGCCACCGTCCGTTCGTACTGCTGGTCCTCACGCCGGATCGTGGTGAGGACCCGCCGCTCTTCGACCCGGATGAGGTCGCCCAGGGGGAGCTGGGCCCCCCGGGAGGTCGTGATGATCCGCTCCGAGAGGCTCTGGATGTCGGCCTCCCGGAACCCGGCCAGCTTCACCTCGTACCGGACGGCCTCGCCTCCTACCATGAGGAAGCCGGCCCGCTCCCCTCCCCGAAGGCTCGCATTCAGGAGCCCGGCCACCTCGGAGACGGTGACCTGGTGCCGGTCCACCGCCTCGCGGTCGATCCAGGCCACGAACTCCGACGCCCGGTCCCGGCTGAAGCCGGCGGTGGCGTTGGTGTCCACCTCTTCGATCCGGGCGTTGCGCTCGAGGCGCGCCCCCAGGTCCTCGGCGATCTCGGCGAGCCGCTCGTAGTTGTACCCGAGGAGGGTGACCCGGTAGTTCGGGGCCGCTCCCCCTCCCCCCGTCCCGAAGGCCGGGCCCATGCCCAGGACCCGGATCGTGACTCCACTGAACCCCAGGGCGAAGGCCCGGAGCTGCTCCTCGATCACCAGGGGCACCGCCGTGAACTCGAGGACCTCGGGGAAGTAGACCAGGAGGGTCCCGTTCGTCCCCTGGACGCGGGCCGTGAAGTGATCCACCTCGGGCATCCGCCCGACACGCTCCTCGAACTGGCGGAGGAAGTGGTCCACACGGTCCAGATCGGCTCCCCGGGGGAGGGTGACCCCCACCTGGATGTAGGAGCGCTGCGCCCCGGCCCCGCCCCCCCAGATCGCCTGGGTGTTCACATGGTTCGTGAAGAGCCACCACCCCCCGGCGAAGCAGGCCCCGGCCACCAGGGCGGTGAGCCAGGGCGCCCGGAGCGTCCCCCCGAGGAGGCCGGCATAGAAGCGGACGTAGAGGGGTGGGCGGTCCCGGTCGTAGGTGGGGAGGAGGGGGGTGGGGTCCGGGAAAGTCTCGAGGTCGGCTGAACCACCCGATGCCGAGATCCCAGCCCGATTGGGCTCCGCCCTGCACCCTTCGATCCCCGCACCCTGCCCCGCCCGAGCCGGCAGGATCCTCGCCGCCAGCGCCGGGATGAAGGTGAAGGCCACGAAGATCGAGGCCACCAGGGTAAGGCCGACCACGATCGCCAGGGGCAGATAGTAGATCCGTAGTTCGCCCTGCAGATACAGGAAGGGGAGGAAGACGATGCACGTCGTCGCCGTCGAGGCCAGGATCGGGAGCACGACCTCCCGGGCTCCCTCCTCGGCGGCCACCTCCGGCGCCTCTCCCCCCTGCCACCTCCGGTAGATGTTCTCGAGGACGACGATGGAGTTGTCCACGATGAGTCCGAATCCGAGGGCGAGCCCCATCAGGGTGAGGAGGTTGAGCGAGAGACCTCCGAAGTAGACCAGGTTCAGCGCGATCAGGATGGAGAAGGCGATCGTGGCGAAGACGATGGCCGCGCTTCGGAGCGACCGGAGAAAGGCGAAGAGGACGAAGAAGATCACGACGGCCGCCACCCCGGCGCGGTTCCGGAGATCGGTGAGTTGGGTCCGGATTCGCTCGCTCTGATCCAGGGTCAGGAGGAGCTCGGTGCCTGCGGGATGGATCCCCTCGAGCGCCTCGATCCGCTCCTTCACACGGTCCGCCAGCCGCACCACGTTCGTGCCCCGGGCGTTCACGACCCGGAAGCTCACGGCCGGGGATCCATTGATCCGGAAGTAGGAGGTGGGCTCCTCGAAGGTGTCCCGGACCACGGCCACGTCATCCACACGGATCGGGGTGCCCCAGTTCCCCGGAAGGAGCGCCTCGCGAAGCTCCTGGGCATCGGCCGGGCGGGTCCGGATCGTCACGGCCCACTCGGCGTCCCCGTCCCGCACCGCACCCGCCTCCCGCACGAGGTCGAGCTCCGAGAGCGCCCGGACCACTGAGACGGGCTGAAGCCCCAACGATTCCACCGCCTCCGGGTCCAGCTCGACCTCGAGGAGGCGCTGACGGGCGCCCTCCACGACCACCTTCTGGACCCCTGGGATCCGCAGGAGCTCGGGAACGACCGCGTCCTCCAGGTGGAGCCGCAGGGCCTCCAGGAGGAAGGGGCCGGAGAAGGTGTACTCGAGAAAGGGCTGGCTCGCCTCGGTCTCGAACTCCCGGGGCACGTACGGGGTCACCGTGGGGGGCCGGAGCCCATCCGGGAGATCCTCCTCCAGGGCCGCGATCCGTTCGGTGAGCTCGAGGCGGACGAAGTCCATGTCCGCATCCCGGTGAAACTCCACCTGGATGCTCGCGCCCCCCTCCTGGGTGGTGGAGGTGATCCGCTCCACCC
>SKKH01000045.1 GCA_007121555.1 Gemmatimonadota bacterium
CCAACCCCACCGCCACCCCAGGCCGGTCCTCGGAGTTGGCCAGGTGGCCGCTGTCGATGGACCATTGGTCAAAGCGGGCAAAGACACCCGTCACGTTCTGCGCCGCCAGATCGGCTGAGGTGAGGGAGAGAGCGACGATCAAGAGACCCAGCTTCTTCAGCATACCAGTTCCTGTATTCGAGGTCGGGGCCGACGATCACCTGTGGGGGGGGATCTGGGTGTGGAGGACCCGGATCTTCCTTCCAGAGTCTCAAGATCAGTCGCCTCGAGATCAGGTCACGCACCCCCTCAAGACGAACTGGAGGAGTGACGGCCCGTGGCACTCAACCTACTCGGGAATGAGCTGCCGGGACACGCCGGCCCGATCCGTGACCCAACCAAAGCGGGCGCTGAACGGGTACCGATCCAGCGGCATGAGGAGCTGGCCGCCGGCGGACAGCTCGGCGAAGGCGGCGTCCACTTCGTCCGGGGTCTGGCAAGTCACCACCGGTGAAATGGCCGGGGCGAACCCGAACGCATCCTCGGTGGGGCTATCAAAGCAGATCATCCGGTGCCCACGGAGATCCGAACTTCCCCGCTTGACCTTTCCTTCCAGGGAACCTCATAACGAAGTTCCACGAAGGCCTCACCGAAGGGGGTGGCCGAGATGAGGCGAAGGGGTGGATCAACGATGGCCCGGGGAAGGAGGGGGGCGCCCTGCCCCAGCGTCACCGAGGTGACCTGGATGATCAGTTCGTCCAGGAGGCCCTGGTCATGGAATTGGCCGGCCAGGTCTCCGCCTCCCACAATCCAGAGGTTCTTCCCTCCGGCGGCCGCCTGCATCTCTTCGTGGACCGGCCGAACGTCTCCTGAGACGAATCGGACATCGGCTCCCGGGGTGACTGGAAGGGCTCCTCGGCTGAAGACCCATGCCGGCTGGGTATAGGGCCACGAAGACTCGGCTTCTCCACCCGGATTCACCAGGTGCTCCACGATCCACTCGTAGGTCCGGGCGCCCATGGCCAGAGCTCCCACCTCCCGGATGAAGGCTGGGTAGCTGCTGTCCTCGGGGTCCCCGAACTGGAGGAGCCAACCCAGGGAGTGGTCCGAGGTGGCGATGAACCCGTCCAGGCTGGCTGCGGCATAGTACTGGGTCTTGGACATGGTCGATAAGGGTCAGGTCCCAGGGGGAATTGGAGCCCTGGACAATAGATTACGGTCCCGGTGCGGGGAAGACCAGCAGAGCCCCGAGGGCCCCGGCGCGCCCAGGGTGACCCCTGCCTTGTCCCCCTCCCGTCCCCCCTCCACGTTGGAAGGGTCAGACCATGCTTTCGAGGGACGGATGGAGGACGACTCCTCTCCCTCGGCTGGTCACTGCTCCCTTCTCAGGTGTTCTCCCGGTGAACAACGACGTCAACGACCTCACCGGACCCGAGATGCCCCCGGCCTCATCCCAGGCTCGAAAAAGCCGTCCCGCCGGTCCCCGTCAGCCTGCTTCCCGGGGAGACGTGGGGCAGCCTGTCCCTCGGGGAGACGTCGGCCATCGGGCCGCCGACCCGGCGGACCTGCTCTCCAGATGGTTCCGCCGTGTGGTCAACTCGGACGAAGGGGCTTTTGAGTCCCTCTTTCGAACGCTCCACGACGATCTCCTGAGGTACACCCGGAGGCTGGTGGGAGATGATGCTACGGCCCGGGATGTGGTACAGGAGACCTTTGTCCGGTTCTGGGAGCGACGCAGGGAGCACGACCCCTCGGGGTCCGTCCGGGCCCTCCTTCACCGAACGGCCCGGAACCTGGCCCTGAACCACCTCCGGGACGGTCGTCGGAGGGAGGAGCTTCTGGCGGCGGGCTATGAGCCCCCCCAGACCCCATCGCCGGGCCCCGATGCGTCACTGGTCGGTCAGGAGCTGGCCCACCGCATCCAGGGCTGGATCGAGACGCTCCCCCCCCGCCAGCGGGAGGCTCTGACCCTGAGCCGCTTCCATGGGCTCCCCCACGAAGAGATCGCCGAGGTGATGGAGTTGTCGCCCCGGACAGTGAACAACCACCTGGTTCGGGCTCTCCGGACCTTGAAGGATCGGATCGACCAGGACGGTCCGTCCCCCAGATCGGAACGATAGAGATGGCGCCACACGAGAAGAGACACCCGTTCCCCCCTGAACTGGGGGATGAGCCCGATGCCCGGGAGCTGGAAGAGGTCTGGAGCCTCCTGGCCGATCCCACGCCCACATCCCCTCCGGACGAGGTGGACCGGGCGTGGCACGAGGTGCGCGAGCGGGTGGGCCTGGAGTCGGCGGCAGGGCGTCGTTCCTCCTCCAGCTCAGGTCGCGGGGGTGCCGGCCGTGCTCCCGTCACCCGATTGAGCCTCCGCCGCTGGGGGCCGGCTTTGGCGCTGGCCGCCGCAGTCGTCATCCTGGCCCTGGGGCTGGGAACGATGGGCGACACCGTACTGGAAGCGGGCCCGGGCGAGACGCGAATGGTGAGCCTGGAGGACGGCTCCGCCGTGGAGCTCAACAGCGGCTCCACCCTCTCCGTTCCGCGCTGGACGCCGCCGTGGGCCCGTCCCAACCGGGCCGTCCGCCTGGAGGGAGAAGCCTACTTCCACGTGACGGCCGGCGACGCCCCCTTCGTGGTGGAGACCTTCAACGCCCGGGTGACGGTCCTGGGGACCCGCTTCAACCTCCGGGCTCGCGACGAACTTGGTGGAGGCACCGACCTGGCCCTGGAGTCGGGCCGGGTCCGCATGTCCGGCCACGAAAGCGCGGTGGAGGTGGAGCTGGCGCCTGGCCAGCGCTCCATGGTGGCGGTGGGGGCCCTGGACCCAACCCCGCCCCAAGGAACGGAGCTGGAACGCATCCTCAGCTGGAGGACCCGGGGATTCGCGGCGCTGGACCGGCCCCTGGGAGGGATCGTGGCGGAGCTGGAGCGGCGCTACGGGGTGGAGATCCGATTGGGGCAGGAGGTGGATCCCACCGACCGTCTCACCCTCCACTACCAGGAAGCTGGGGATCTTCGGAGTATCCTGGGGGATATCGCTACGGCCCGGGGGCTGCGCTTCCGGGAGACCAGCCAGGGCTACGAACTCTACTGAGGCCCCGTTTTGCGTCGGATCCTTGCTCTCCTCCCCCCGTCCGGGCCCGGCAGACGGCTCACAGGCGGGTTGTCCAGGTGGCTCGCAGGTAGGCTGACCACACGGGTCGCAGGCGGGATCGTCACACGGTCCACCGGCGGGCTGTCTCTGGTACTCCTTGTCCTGATGGTGGCGACGCCCCTTCGCCCTGCCCCCCTCCAGGCCCAGACCCCGGACCCCTCCGACGGAGACACCTACTCGGTGGTGCTCCGGGACGTCCCCCTGACCGAGGCCCTGGAACGGGTGGCGACCCTCACGGGCATCGACCTCCTGTACGGCGCCGAGGTGGCTGAACTGGCCGCCCAGCGACGAGTCTTCTGCCGGGCCGAGGAACGTCCGGCCGAAGCGGTCCTGGCCTGCGTGGTGGCGTCGGCGGAGTTGGACTATTACCGGCTCTCGTCCGGAACCTACGTGGTCATCGCCGGACCGGAAGGCCTTCCCCAGTACGGCTCCCTTACCGGCATCGTGACGGATGGATGGAACGGTCAGCCCCTTCCCCAGGCCCGGATCCGCATCGAGACTCCAGGGGCCACCGTCCGCTCCAACGCTGGCGGCATCTTCTCTCTCACCTCCCTCCTGCCGGGCCGACACCAGGTCCTGGTCTCCTCCCAGGGTTACCGTCCCCTCCGAACCACGGTGGAGGTGCCGGAACGAGGCCTGGGGCGGGTGAGCTTCGCCCTGGAACCTGAGCCCTACCGAGCCCGGCCCATCGTAGTCGACGGCCTGGATCCGGGATGGATGAGCGCCCGGCTGGCCACCCGCTCCGCTGTGGAACGAGAGGAGCTCCTGGCCCAGATCTGGGGCG
This sequence comes from Gemmatimonadota bacterium, assembly GCA_007121555.1. Taxonomy (GTDB): domain Bacteria; phylum Gemmatimonadota; class Gemmatimonadetes; order Longimicrobiales; family Gaopeijiaceae; genus PWLA01. The sequence continues at coordinate 3,915 of SKKH01000045.1, forward strand.
GCCAGGGCCTGGACGGGTCCCTTCCCCGGATCCTGGGGGTGGCCCAACGCCCCTTCCTCTCAGACGTGCTGATCCAGGGGGGCGAATCGGTGACCCAGCAGCTCCGACTGGACGGGGTTCCCATCTACAACCCTCTGACGGTGGAGGGCATTGTAGGGACCTTCAGCCCTCTGGCCATGGAACGGCTCTCAGTCCGGAAGGCCGGCTTCCCAGCCCGATACGGGAGCGCCACGGCCGGGATCCTGGACCTGGAGCACGCCACCCATCCCGTGGGAGAGAGCCGCGGCCAGGTGATGGTGGACCCGTTCAACGTGAACGGCCGTCTGGCGCTTCCCCTCCCGGCCCGCGGTCAGACCGGTGCGGTGAGTTTCACGGCCCGCACGTCCCTCTGGGATCTCTACCAGGTGTCGGCGCTGGACCAGATGCTCCGGGACTGGAACCAGGTGGATCCCCTCTTGACCCGGGCGCTACAGGGATCGGCGGTCCAGCAGGGGGAGATCACCCCCAGCGAGGCCGTCCTCTACCAGGACCACGGCCATGGATCGGAGCTGGGCTCGACGGATCTCCATCTGGCCCTCCGCATGCCAACCGGGCCAGGCCGGTCCGTTCAGACATCGCTCTACCGAGGATCCAACCAGATCTCCACCCGACTTCTGGCGGCCGGCCATCACGAGGGGCACCCCGTGGCCGATCGCCTCATGATGGTGGAGGATGGGTACGACTGGTCCAACCTGGCCGGCCGGGTGCGTTACGACGGTCTCTGGGGGGACCGGACCACGACCTCCATCCAACTCCACGGGAGCCGCCACCGGTTTGCCGGCGGATTCAGGATGGCCCAGAGCCCTCCGGACGGTTCGGGCGTCACCGAGCCGGAGAACCAGCTGGGTGAAAGAGTGGAGACGCTTCCACTCCTCACCGATCGGTCCGCCATGGAGGAGGTGGGGGTCCAGCTCTCCCTGGAGCGGGCCCTGGGTCCGGGGCACAGACTCCTCGTGGGGCTGGAAGTCGCCGATGCCACCGGCTCCCTCAGGCTGGATGGCGGGGCCTTTCCCCGTCTCCAGGCCGAAGCGGGCCACTCGCGGATCACCAGCGTCGTGGAGGACCGCTGGAGCCGGGGTGCGGTGACCCTGGAGGGGGGGCTTCGATCCAGTTGGGTCTCCGAGCTGGAGGGGCTGGTCCACGAGCCCCGCGCCGCCGTGGAGGTGGAGGGCCGGGCCCCCGTCCTGGGACCCACCACCACTCGGCTGGCCGGAGGGCTCTACCGTCAGTTCGTGAACCAGTACGAGCTGGCCAATCCCGGACCCAGCGCCCTGGTCCCGGCGGTCCGCTTCTGGCTCCCTGCCACCGAGGACGCCCCACCCCCTCGTTCCCAGCACCTCTCCCTGGAGGTGGCCGCCCTCCCTGTGGACGGATGGGAGATCCGGGCTGAACTCTTCGGTCGACGCACCCAGGAGCTCCCCGTCCTGGACTACCGGGCCCTCTTCTCGGAACTCCCGGCCCCCCGCGCGCCTGTGGGCACGGGCGAGGCAGCGGAAGAGGACCTGGAACGGATCATGGTCCCCCCCCAACTCCTGACCACCCCCACGGACGGCTCCACCGTCGGCATCGGACTCCGGGTCCGCCACACCGGTGAGCGGCTCCAGACCCAGGTGGGCTACGATGGAATGCGAAGCCGCCGAACCTTCCCCACCCGCTTCGGCGGACAGGCCGTCCCTGGCCCGGGCGACGCCCCCCACCGGGCCCTCCTCCTCCTGGACGCTCCCCTGGGCGCCGGAGTCTCGGTCCGGAGCCGGGCCAGCGGCACCTGGGGACGGAGTTGGGCCTTCCGGCGGGCCTACTACGATCTCCTGGGCGTCCGGGAAGATCGGCCGGAGCTGGAGTTGGGACAGCCGGGAAGCCAGACCCTGCCGGCCCTCCTGGAGCTGGACCTGGGAGCCGGGTGGAGTGGGCAGGTCGGCGACTGGGACCTGCGACTCTCTGCCGACCTTCTGAATGCCCTGGATCGTCAGAACGTCCTGGACTACGGACTCCAGCGGATCACCGATGACGAGGACCGGTACCAACGGCAGCCCCGGAAGCTGGCGGGACGGAGCCTGGCCCTGACCCTGCGGGTGGGGTTCTGAAGCCTCGGCCCCTTCCGGTCCTCCGTCCGCAACCCACCCATGCGGCTGCTCCGCGGCGCACCTCTCCACCTGACTGGTCACTCCCCCCGTCTCACGTGTTGAAGCATTGAAGAACACGCGGAACCGCCTCCGATGGCGGCCTCCGCCCAAAGTAGTTGAAGCTCCCAACACAAACTCGTAAACAGAGGTCTGATCATGATTGGACGTACTCGCCTGAGCCTCCAGCGGCTGACGGCGCTCCTGGGCGCCATAGCGCTGGCCATGGTGCTGGTGGCATGCGACAGCGACTCCACCTCGCCGGATCCGCCCCCGGCCGAAGAGGATCCCACCATCGCCGAGATCGTGGCCGCCGACGGTCAATTCTCCACCCTCCTCTCCATCCTGCAGGCCGCTGAGGCGGTGGAGATGCTGGACGACCGGGAGGCCACCTTCACGGTCTTCGCACCGGTGAACGCCGCCTTCGCCCCGTACAACGTGGATGCGCTGGCCGGGGACGAAGAGGTCCTGGGTCAGGTCCTCCAGTACCACGTGGTAGAGGGAGCCGCTGTCGAATCCTCCCAGCTCTCCGACGGACAGACCGTGACCACCCTGGCCGGTGACGACCTCCTGGTCCGAATCATCGATGGGAACGTCTACGTGGACGGGAGCCGGGTCACCACCGCCGACGTCATGGCCGACAACGGGGTCGTCCACGTCATCGACCGGGTCATGGTCGGCAACCAGAACCTGGCCACCGTGGCCGGAGCCGTGAACGCCACCTCCTCCCTCTTCGAGGTGGTGGTGAGTGTGGGCCTGGGCGAGGCCTTTGCCGGTGCTGAGGCCTGGACCGTCTTCGCACCCAGCAACGCCGCCTTCGCTGCCGTTGAGGAGACGCTGGGCGAGCTTTCAGAGGAGCAGATCCAGGAGATCCTCCAGTACCACGTCCTTCCTGACGGCGTCACCAACTCGACGGACCTCCTGGCCCTCCTGGCAGCCAACGACGGGGAGATCTCCGTTCCCACCGCCACCGGTGAGGAGGTCGTCATCTCGCAGGAGGGGGATGGCTCCATCTCCTTCAACGGGGGCCAGGCCAGCCTGGATCTGGGCAACCTGGATTACTTCGCCTCCAACGGCATCATCCATCTCATCGACGGCGTCCTTCTTCCCGAGGCGTACCGGCCCAGCCAGACCATCGCCGACGTGGTGGCCGGCGATGAGGACTTCTCCACCCTCCTGGCTGCCGTCCAGGCGGCGGGGCTAGCCGAGGCGCTGGCTGACGAAGAAGCCACCTACACCGTCTTCGCGCCCAACAACGACGCCTTCGGGCCCATCAACGTAGAAGCGCTCCTGGATCAGCCTGAGGCGCTGGCATCGGTCCTGGGCTTCCACGTCATTCCCGACGCCGCCATCGAGTCCGGGGACCTGGAGGACGGGGCGACCGTCACCACCCTGGCCGGTGACGAGCTCACCGTGAGTGTGGATGGCGAGGGGAATGTCTCCATCGGTGGCTCCAATGTGATTGCCGCCGACATCACCGCGGACAATGGGGTCATCCACGTCATCGATCGGGCCCTTCTGGGCAACCAGAATCTGGGGAACGTGGTGGCCTTCGTGAACGAGACCGAAACCCTCTTCCAGGTGGTGGTGGACTTCGGCCTGGCCGACGCCTTCGTGGGAGCGGAGAACTGGACCGTCTTCGGGCCAGACAACGCCACCTTCGCCGAGGCCGACCTGAGCGGATTCTCTGAAGAGGAGGTCCAGGCAGTCCTCCAGTATCACGTGGTTGCCGGTGACGCACCCATCTTCTCCGCTGCCCTCGTCGCGCTCCTGGAGGAAAACGATGGGGAGATCTCGGTGGAGACGGCCCAGGGTGAGGAGCTGACCATCGCGGTGGTGGACGGTGACATCGTCTTCAACGACGGTCAGGCCACCCTGAACCTGGAGCTCCTGGATATCGACGGGAGCAACGGTGTGCTCCACGTGATCCAGGGTCTGCTGCTCCCGCCCAGCTTCACCGAGGAGTAGGCTTCGTCGGCGCCCCGGCGTCGTCTTCCGCCACCGGTCGCAGGAGAAAGCCCGGTAGAGAGGAAGGCCCCTCAAGGAAACGGGGGAGCCCGGGTGGACCGAGCTGAGCCAGAACAGAGGGGACGGCGGCCTTCGGGCCCCGTCCCCTCACTCGTTCCTGGCAGGGCCGGCCTCACCAATGGCCTGAGGACCGTCCTCCTGGGCGGGCCGGCTGGCGGGGGATCATCCACGTCCCCCGGGTTGTCAGAACTCGGTGACCTTCACCACGCGCCCGTCCCGAGCATACGTGGTCCACGTTCCCACCTGATCCCCCCGGTCAAAGGAACCGGAGCGCATGAGGGAGCCGTCCTTCCGGTACCACTCCCAATATCCGTGGAGCTCTCCGTCCAGAGTCTGTCCCTTGGCCCGGGTATTCCCGTCCTTGTGACGGTCGATCCGCTCCACCAGCCCTTCAGTCTTGGCCTTTCCAGCTTCCTCACTCGGCATGGTTTTCTCCTTTCAACAGCCTTCCAGCGGTTCTGCGGACAATACCCTCCAGTCCTCCGAGGGCAGCGCCTGGAAGAA
>SKKH01000259.1 GCA_007121555.1 Gemmatimonadota bacterium
CGACACCCCGCAGGATCGCCTCGCCCGCAGCCGCCTCCACGGTGTACTTCGGAGGCTCGTCCCCCAAAGCATTCTTCGAAAGCTAGTGTCGCCGAAGTTCGGTGGCTACCGAGAGAGGGCCGAGGAGCGGGAACCTGCCGGGCGCGACATCGAGGCATCGCATCGCTGTGGCGAGGAGGAGCAACGCAGTAGGGCCCGATGCATCGGTTCTCGAATCGCAACGAGACTTCCGCGACACTACACTAGAATCTGGAGGGAGGGTCCACAACAGGGCCCCCCGGATTCGTGCCGTAGGCGCAGGTTGGATCGTCCGTACGTTGGACCTTGGGGGATCCCTCGAACGTGGGCCGCCGCAGGCCCACGGACCGTGGAAGGAGTCCAACAGCTTGATCGGAAAGGCGCCACTGTGACCATGCGGCCCCTGCGTTCAGCGACTCCAGCCAGACACGGCCCGGTATTGAAGCGCCTCGGCAAGATGGGGCCTCGCCAACGTATCCGCCTCATCCAGGTCAGCGATGGTGCGGGCCACCTTCAGGACTCGATGAATTCCCCGGGCGGACAACTCCAGCTTCTCCGAGGCGTTCTTGAGCAGCCGTTCTCCCTCCCGGTCGAGGTGGGAGGTCGAATCCACTTCCACCGTGGTCATCGTGGCGTTTGCGCGACCCGCACCCAATCGCTTCCACTGACGTTTTCTGGCCTCCAGGACCCGATCCCGGATCTCCCGGGACGACGGATTCCGTTCCGTCGAGCCTCTGAGTTCAGCGAAGGGTATGGGAGGGACCTCCAGGGTCAGGTCGATGCGGTCCCGAAGAGGACCGGAAATCCGGTGCCGGTATCGTGCCACCTGTCCAGGGTCGCAGACACACGTCCGAGACTCGGACCCGAGATGGCCGCACGGACACGGATTCATGGCGGCCACGAGGGTGAAACGGGCGGGAAAGCGATACCTCTCCCGGGCCCGGACCAGAGAAATCCATCCCGATTCCAGGGGCTGACGAAGGGTTTCGAGCACCGATCTGGAATACTCGGCCAACTCGTCCAGAAAGAGGATCCCCCTGTGGGCCAGGCTGATTTCCCCTGGCCGGACCGGTGTTCCACCGCCGGCCATCCCTGCCCGGGAAATGGTATGGTGGGGGGCTCGAAACGGGCGGCCGTTCAGGACCGCCTCCCCCTCGGGCAGGAGCCCCGCAACCGAGTGAATGGTCGTGGCCTCGAGGGCCTCCGAACGATTCATGGGCGGCAGGATTCCCGGGAGCCTTCGCGCCAACATCGTCTTTCCTGCGCCGGGAGGTCCGATAAGCAGAAGGTTGTGTCCCCCAGCGGCCACCACCTCCAGGGCCCTTTTCGCCGCCTCCTGACCTCGGACGTGCACCAGATCCTCGGACTCGCTGATGCACGTCCCGGAGCCCGGGAGCGCGCCGGACGGGACCCGTGGAAGTGGCGCCTCACCGCGCAGGTGGGCCAGGAGGCGCGAGATCGAGGGCGCGGCCCTCACATCCAGATCCGGATCCGCCATGGCGGCTTCCGGCCCGTTCGCTTCAGGCACGATCAGGCTCTCGATTCCCTCCTGCCCGCATCCTCTGGCGATGGCCAGGGCACCGCGGATCGGCCGGATCCCCCCGTCCAATCCCAGCTCACCCACCATGGCCACCCCCCTCGTGGCCTTCGGATCCAGGTGTCTGGAGCAGATCAGGAGGCCGATGGCCAGAGGAAGGTCGAACCCACTACCCTCCTTGCGGATGTCGGCCGGGGCCAGATTCACCGTGACCCTCTGCGCCGGAAGCTGGAGGCCAATGCTCGTGAGGGCGGCCCGAACCCGATCCTTCCCCTCACGAACCGCACTCTGGGGAAGTCCGACCACCGAGATGGAGGGGAGTCCGGGGGTGAGATGCACCTCCACCCGGACCGGGACCCAGTCGACTCCGTTGACGGTCCCGGCCTGGATCCGGGCAAGCATTCCCACCCCCTGGTTCGAGCCTCCGAGGGATCCCGGAAAGGGCCCCTCCCGCACCCACTCTACCCTGAGGCGAGGGGCGGAAGGATAGCCGTGAGGGACGGGATCGCCCTGGCGGAAAAGGCAAGCTCCGACGGCAGCCGTGGAGCGGAGCCCGGTTCGCCAGAGCCGCCCGCGCCCACCGGCCCCCTCGTGGCCCTAATTCGCCGGCGACCCCTCCCGCGCCACGGCGGTGCCCGGTGCCCCAGCCTCGACCCCGGCACCCGAGAACCCGGCGATCTCCACTGCCCGCTTGCGCACGGCGGTGAGCCAGGCTCCCATATCGTCGAACCAGGCGTAGAGGGTCGGGGTGAGCGCCAGGGTGAGAATGGTCGAGGTCGTAAGACCCCCGATCACCGCCTGCCCGATGGGCGCGAACATGACCCCCATCCCCTCAGTCGCCCAGAAGGCCATGGGCACGAGGCCCATGAGGGTCGTGAGGCTCGTCATGAGGATCGGCCGCAGCCGGGCCGTGCATCCGTTGAGGAGCGCATTCCGTCGATCCATCCCCCGGTCCCTGAGCTGGTTGACCAGGTCGATCATCACAATGGAGTTGTTCACCACGATCCCCACTGTGATGAGAATCCCCAGGAAGGAGAGAATGGAGAAGCTCGAGCCCGTGAGCAGGAAGATGAGCCCCAGCCCCGGTACGGCGAAGAAGATGGAGAAATAGATGATGAGAGGAAGAATCAGCGATTCGAAGAGGGCGGCCAGGACGAGATAGATGAGGATGAGAGCCAGGATCGCCGCAATCATCATGTCACCGAACTGCTCCTGCTCCTCGGCCCACCCCCGACCCAGGTCCCAGGAATATCCGGGGGGAAGTTCGAAGCCGGCCATCGCCGACTGCACGCCGGCGATCACGTCTTCGCGGTTGTAGCCCGTAGCGACCTCGCCCGACACGGACACAGCCGTCTGACGGTTCTCCCTCTGGATGTCGGTGGGGCCCCCGACCACCTGGATGTCCGCCACGGTACCCAGGGGGACACTCGAACCGTCCGCCCGTCCGACGGCCAGGTTCCCGAGCTGACCGATGGAGACACGATCCTCGTCGCGGAGCTGAAGGAGGACTTCCACTTCCCTCTCGCCAGAGCGGAACCGCGTCGCCACTGAACCCCGGAGAGCCCCCGAGACCGCCTGAGCCACCTCCTGCGAGGTGAGTCCCTGGCGCTCGGCCGCTCGGCGATCCACTCGAACCCGGACCTCCTCGTTGCCCGACTCCAGCGAGTTGTCGATCTCGTTGATCCCATCCACATTCGCTTCGAGATGCAGTTCGACAGCCTCCGCCAGACGTGCCAGCTCCCGGGTGCTTTCGCCCACCAGACGGACCTGCACACCCGACATTCGTCCAAACCCTCTGCGCTGACGCCATTCCACCCCTGGGATCACCGGGAGAATGTCCTGAATCTCCTCGGTGATCTGGGCCGTGGACTTCTCGCCGCCTTCGGAGAATGGCTTCAGGCTCATGAAAATGCTGGAGAAGGTGCCTCGTGAGAACGAGTTCACATTCGTGATCTCGAGCTCCTCGGCCCGGTCCAGGATGATCTGTTCGGCCTCGGCGAAGATCTGGCTCCGCTCCTGCACCGAGATTCCACGGGGCGTCGACACGCTCATCCTGATAAACCGGTTGTCCTCTTCCGGCATCAATTCGCGCGGCAGCTCGTAGAGCACGAAGGCTCCGGCGGCGAACAGCAGGGCGGCGACACCGGCCGTGATGTAGCGGTGATCCAGGATCCGGTCCAACATCCCCCGGTACCGTTCGTTCAACCACCTCATCATCCCGCCGACCTCGGGCATCTTTCCTCGCAGGAGGCGGACAGCGAGGAGGGGAATCAGGGTGAAGGCGACCCCCAGGGAGGCGAGCATCGTGGACGAGATGCTCAACCCGAAAGCCCGAAACTGGGTGCCCATCTGGGTCTCGGGCAGGAAGAAGAGGGGGGTGAACACGATGACCGTGGTCACGGTCCCAGAGAGGATGGCGAGGCCCACCTCACTGGCTCCATCCACGGCAGCCTTCTCCGGGTCGGACCCCATCTCCCGGTGCCTGAAGATGTTCTCTACGACCACCACGGCGTTGTCGATGAGCATCCCCACCGCCAACATCAGGCCCGACAGGGTGATGATGTTGAGGGAGTCACCCAGGATGTACAGGATCGCCACGGTGAAGATGAGCGAGACTGGGATGGCTGCAGCCACGATGAAGGTGGGGGTCAGCCGTCGCAGGAAGGCGAAGAGGACGATGACGGCGAGCCCCCCTCCGACCGCACCCGCCACCGCCAAGAGCCAGAGCACCTCGATGATGCCCTCGGACTGGTCCTGCCAGGTCCGGAAAGTCACGCCTTCCAGCCCGGGACGTTGAGAGATCTCCTCGAGCGCAGCCCGAACGGCGAGGGCTACCTCCACGATGTTCGCGTCCGACTCCTTGTAGATTTCGGCCTGCCGGGCGTTCTGCCCGTTCATACGAAAGAAGAAGTCTCGCTCGGGGAAATCGTAGACCACCTCGGCGACGTCGGAGAGCCGCACCCCGGCCGCGTTCAGCGGCAGGTTCTCGATGGCCTGCACCGACCGGAGCTGTCCCTCGGCCCGGATATCGAAACGGACCCCGTCCAACTCCAGCTCGCCGGCCGAATAGTCTTCATTCCCCCGATTCAGGGCGGTGGAGATCATCCCGATGGTGATCCCCTGAGACCGCATCCGATCCTGATCGAGCTCGACGGTCACCTCGCGGGCCTCGAGGCCGGAAAAGTCCACCTGGGCCACACCGGGGACCTGGAGGAGCGCCGGTTCGATCTGCCGCTCCACGAGCTCGGAAAGCTGGGCTGGATCACCATCCCACCCGATAGCGGCTCGGAGCACCGGTTGCTCGTCGGAGGAATAGCGCCGGAGGTCGATTCGCTGGACATCGGACGGCAACTGGCCCCGCACGAGCTCGATCCGTTCCCGGACCTCGAGGGCGGCCATGTCCATGTCCGTCCCGGGCAGGAACTCCAGTTCCACGCGAGCCCGGTTCTGAGAAGAGGTGGAACGGATCACATCGAGAGACCGGACCGTCCCCAACTCCTCCTCCAGGGGGCGCACGATCCTGCGCTCCACCTCATTGGGAGAGGCGTCGGGATAGGGCACGGTGACCTGGAGCACCGGACGCTCGAAGCTGGGGAACATGTCCAGCGGAATGAGCGAGGTCGAAATGAGCCCGAGGACGATGACGGTCACGACCATCATCCCGGTGGTTACGGGTCGTTGAACGGCGAAACGCGGAAGCGACATGACTCAGGCCACCTGCAGCGAGGAGACGGATAGCGGGGCAAGGACGGCCATCATCCTGCTCCGGCTCCCACGGACACGGGTTCGGGCACGGGATCGCGGGGTCGAGGCGCTACGACAGGCTCGGCCACGTGCGCCTCGGCAATTCGACGTCGCTCCCCCCGAGCCTCGATCATTCGGTAGAGAACGGGGACGACCAGGAGGGTGAGAGCCGTGGAGAGGATGAGGCCTCCGATGACTGGGACCGCCAGGGGCACCCGGAGCTCGGCGCCCTCTCCTGGAATCAGGGCCAGCGGCGCAAGGCCCAACACCGTGGTGATGGTGGACATCATGATGGGCCGGAAGCGGACCCGGCCCGCTTCGATCAACGCGTCGTCCAGCGTATATCCCTCCTCCCTGCGAAGAACGTTCACGTAATCCACCAGCACGATGGCGTTGTTCACCACGATCCCCACCAGCATAACCATCCCGATCAGGGCCACTACCGAGAACGTACCTCCGGTGAGCCAGAGCGCTGCCACCGCCCCCGGCAGGGCCAGCGGGACCGACGCCAGGATGATTCCGGGCTGCCGGAACGACTCGAACTGGCTGGCCATGACGAGATAGACCAGGAAGATGGCGAGCAGAAGCGCCAGCTGCATGGAGCGTACGGATTGCTGCAGAGCCTGGGACTGACCCGCCACCGCCACGAACACGTCGGCAGGCGTGAGGATCTCCCCGATCGCCTCTTCCAGTCGGCTGATCGTTCCGGCCAGATCCGTTCCCACCGGTCGGGCTTCCACCAGGGCGACCCGCGACCCACCCCTCCGAACGATCTCGGCCGGGCCATCCTGGAAGGAGAGGTCCGCGACGGCAGCCAGGGCCACACTGCCCCCCCCCGGAATCTCCAGCCGCAGGTTCTCCAGGTCCTGAAGCGACGTGCGCTGCTCCTCCCTGGCCCGGACCAGCACGTTCAGGTCCCGGTCGCGCTCGGTGAACTCCGTGGCGGAGGAGCCCCGAATCTTGGCCTGGAGCGCTTCGGCCGCATCCGCCACGGTCAGCCCTCGCCGAGCCAGGCTCTCCCGGTCGAACCGGATGGCGATCTCGGGGGTGCCCTGGCGCCGCTCCTCCTCCACTCCGGTCACGCCCGGAAGGGTGCGGAGGAGCTCCCGCACATCAGAAGCCGTCTCGTTGAGAAGGCCCAGGTCGAACCCTCGTACCTCGACCTCGAGAGGTGCACTCGTCGTGAAAAGCTGAGGTCGGTCCACCCGGACCTGGACCCCCGGAAGGTCCGCGAATCGCTCAGAGAGGTCGGCCGCCACGCGATCCTCCCCGGAGCCGATCTGTGTGAGACGCACCAGGAGCGTCGCAGCATGACGCTCCATCTCGCCCGTGCGCCCAAGGGTGCCGGCTCCTCCACGGACTCCGATGTTGGTGAAGACCTCGCGGACCTCGGGGCTCTCGAGGGCCATCCCCTCGGCCCGACGGGCCAACTCCTCCATCCGGAAGAGACTCGTCCCCGGCGCCGCCTCCAACTCCACGACGAGCTCCCCCTGCGAAAGCTCGGGAACGAGGGAGACCCCGACTCTCGGAATGATGGCCAGACCGATCCCCAGCACCACGGCCGCTCCGGCCAGTACGAACAACGGACGCCTCAGGGCACTTCGGAGAACTCCAGGATACCACCCCGCCAGGGCCCGGTAGGCCCGGTCGAATCCGTTCGCGACCGGTGAGAGAATCCGGCCCGTGGTGGTTCCCACCCCCCTGAACACGCGCAGCACTCCACCCGTCCCGGTGGCCATGACGGCGCCCACCTTTCCCGGGACCGTCTTCTGGTCCTCCTCCCCGGTCCGGGCCCGGGCACCCTGGCCTCGAGACGCCAACATGGGAATCAGGGTGAGGGAGACGACGAGAGCTGAGATCAGGGCGAAGGACACGGTCCAGGCCTGGTCGCCAAAGAGCTGACCCGCCACCCCCTGAACGAAGACGATGGGAATGAAGACGGCCACGGTGGTCAGCGTGGCGGCAGTGACCGCCCCACCCACCCGACTCGTTCCCAACCGCGCAGCCTCCACGACCGATGCACCCTTCTCCCGCTCCCGCGCAATCGACTCCAACACGACGATGGCGGAGTCGACCAGCATCCCGATGCCGAGGGCCAGACCGCCCAGCGACATGATGTTGAGCGAGATGTCCCGGGAGAACATGAGAATGAAGGTGGCGATCACCGAGATGGGGATTGCCGTCACCACGATGAGGGTGGTGGGAAGGTGACGGAGGAAGAGGAGGAGGACGAGCATTGCGAAGATCGCACCCAGGATCCCCGCCAGACGCACGTCAGACACCGCCTGCTCGATGAACACGGCCTGGTCGGTCACCAGACTCGTGGTGATCCCGGGCGGCAGATCCTGCTCGATCTCGACCAGCCGGTCGCGCACGACCCGCGAGAGCCCCACGATGTTCGCGGTGGACTCACGAAGAACGGCTACCTCCACCGCCTCGTTCCCATTCACCAGGGAGACCGTTTCCCTCTCCGCGGCCCCCCTGCGCACCTCAGCCACGTCGCCGAGAAGGATCGATTCGCCACCGGCGGTTCCCACCACCACGGCGAGCATCTCCTCGACTTCGACGAACTCGTTCACCGTCCGGACGACGTACTCCGCGTCGCCCTCTTCCAGGATCCCTCCAGCCAGATTGATGTTCTCGGCCGCGAGGCGCTGGGACACCTGCTGGAAGGGGATTCCCAACTGGGCGAGTCGAGTCTCATTGACCTCGACCAGAATCTCCTCCTCCAGCCCCCCCGTGACGCGAACCGACGCGACGCCCTCGATGCCCTCCAGGGACCTACGGACCTGCTCCTCGGCGAGCCAACGAAGGGCGATGAGCTCCTCGCGGTCTTCCTCGAGCCGCGGGTCCAGCGCCCGATCGGAAATCAGGGCGAAGCGGATCACCGGCTCAGACGACGGATCGTACCTGGCGATGGTCGGCCGTCCAGCGTCGGGTGGGAGGTTGATCAGGTCGAGCCGCTCCCGGAGGTCCATGGCGGCAAAATCCATGTCCGTTCCCCACCCGAACTGGATCGTGATCTCCGATCGACCCGGACGAGACCGGGAGGTCACCTGGTCGACCCCCTGGACCACAGCCACCGCTTCCTCGATGGGCCGGGAGATGAGGTTCTCCACCTCCCGGGGCCCCACACCTCCGTATTCGGTCTCGATGGAAACCGTGGGGAAGGAGATGTCCGGGAGGAGATCCACCTGCAGGCGGTCGTAGGACACCATCCCGAAGACGACGACCGCGATGAAGGCCATCGAGACCGCGACGGGGCGGGCTACTGAGAGGTCGACTACCTTCACCGGTCAGCCCCCGTCACTCGACGGCCGTTGACCGCCCGTGCGCCCCTGCTCCCGCATCCGCTCTCTCCGCTCCTCGACCTCGTCGGGGGAGTCCATCTCCTCGGTGATCGTTCGCTCCTGGGCGCCCTGCTGAACCCGAGCTCCATCCAACTCCATCATGCGCACGGGAGCACCCGGGCGAAGGTTGTCCTGCCCCACCACCACCACGGTGTCCCCAGGCTCCAGACCGGAGGCGATCTCGACCTGGTCGCCGCGAGAATAGCCCAGGGTGACCTCTCGTTCGATGGCCTCGCCCTCCTGCACCACGAATACCCTGGGCACGGCCCCGTCCACCAGGACCGAGGTCCGGGGGAGGACGATCCGCTCCGAGAGGGTTTCGGTGACGATGTCGATGTTCACGAACTGTCCGGGACGAAGCCGGCTGTCCTCCCGGGCCGCAACCCGCACCGTCACCTGAACCGTCCCACTCTCCGCGTCCACCACCGGCCGGATCCGCTCCACCTGTCCCGTGGCCACCGGCTCCCCACCTTCCTGGAAGAGAATGCGCGCTTCCTGGCCGACCTGGACCCGGGAGGCCTGTCGCTCCGGGACGGCCACCCGGGCCTCGAGCTGGTCTACGTCCGACACCGCGAACGCCGGCTCGTTGGTCCCGACCTGGCTACCTCGCTCGATATACCGATGGGTCACGACGCCTGAGATGGGCGACCGGATCGTCGCGTTCCGCACCTGGAGTTCAGCGAGCTCCAGATCCGATGCGGCCACGGCCGAGTCCGACACCAGGTTCCCGACCTCCTGTTCGGAGATGAGATCGAGCTCGGCCAGGGCGCGAGCCCGATTCACCTGATCCGTCGCAGATTGGGCGCGAGCGCGAGCCTGAGCCGCCTGGAGGCGCCACTCCTCGAAATCGAGCTGGGCGAGGGCCGCTCCTTCCTGCACACGGTCTCCCTCCTCGACTTCGATCGACGCGACGATTCCCGACGCTTTCGGAATCACATCCACTGTCTCCCGAGCTCTGAGGTTCGTGGATCCCCTGAGCGTGACCTGGAGGTTTTCCGTGGCCGCGATCCGGGCAGAGATCGGGATGGCGCGGGCCCCCCCGTTCCCCATCCCGGGAGGGCCATCAGCCGCCCGGGCCACCTGTCCCCGCCCACCTTCCTCGTCGGAACCACAACCAACGAGGAAGGAGAGAGAGGCAAGAGCGAGGACCATGAACAGCACTCGACCCCATCGACTCAGATCCACCTTCGTTCGTCCCAACGCTCTCGCCATGATCTCTACCCGTTGCGGGCCCGGTCATCCGGACCCCGTCTATGTTTGAAGGAAGACGCCTCCTGAGGCGCTTCCTGCCTGGTCGCGTGCTGCTACCTCAGGGACTGCCCCACCAGCGCTTCGAGTCCGGCGAAGGAGATGTGGAATCCGTAGATCGCCGAGATCTCCTCCCGTTCGGCCTCCGACAGATTCGCCTGGGCATCCACCACCTCGATGGACGAGGCGAGTCCCAGCCTGAACCTCTCCTGGGCCAGGCGCAGTTCTTCGGCCGCTGTGTCCCGGATCCGGGACTGCAGGGCCACGGTCCGGAACGAGGTCTGGACCGAGCGGACCGCAGCCTCCACCTCGGACCGGAGCCGGAGCTCTTCCGACCGGACCTGATGCTGGGCGTTCCTCTCGGAAACCCGGGCCTCCTCTACCTGAAGCTGCCGCGAAAATCCGGTGAAGACGGGGATCGAGACCTGGAGAGAGAGAGAGAGTGGCTGAGCCCGATAGTCGAAGGGGAAGCCCTGATTCTGCGCTCGGACCTGCTCCAGAGCCCCGGTCTCCACCTGGGGATCGGAGATGTCGAACTGGCCGCAGTCCCGAGGCGGATCGCCCAGGAGCGACCGAATCCGGTTGTCCTCCTGGCACGACGCATACTGGTTGGAAAGCTGACCCAGGCGATTCTCGAACAGAGGGTTCAGATCCGCCGGTTCGAACACGGATCCGCTCCAGTTGGCCGAAAGTGAAAGCGAAGGCAGGTACTGGGTCCGAGCCACCCGGGTCTGGGTCTGAGCCGCCTCGGCCTCACTTCGGGAGGCCCGGAGCACCGGGTTCTGACCCATGGCGAGATTCAGGAGCTCCTCGGTGGCCAGATCGGGCTCGAAGAGCTCGAATTCGGTCGACAGGGCGACGTCCTCCGGGAGCCCAACCCCGATGACGCGACCCAGGATGAGGCGGGAGGTCGCCGCCGTGTTCTCGGCCTGGAGGAGCTGGACCTCGGCCTGACCCTCCTGGATTTCAGCCCGGCGAATGTCCAGGGGAGTCCCGGCCCCGACCTCCACCTGGGCCTCGGCCTGCCGCACGTATTGACGCGTCCTCTCCAACTCGGTCTCCGCCTGGAGGAGCTCCTCCTGGGCCTGTAGCGCCGAGAGGTAGGCCTGGGTCACCTCGTCGGTGAGCCCCGCCGAGGCCCCGTCGATCCGAGCCCGGGTCGCCGTGTTCTGATCTCGAACGACCGAGGGCCGCAACAGCGTCTGCCCGGTAAGGCTCATGGAGACACCGAGATTGTAGTTCGACGAGTAGATCGCAGGCTCCGTACCCAGCTGGACCGACTGGAACCGGCGCTCGCCCGAGGCCGTGTAGCCGAACGAGGTGGAGGCGTTGGCCGACGGGATCAGATCCCCCCACGCCTCGCGCTGGCGCAAGTGAGCTGCATCTCCCTGGGATTCCTGAATTCGGAAATCAGGGTTGTACTCGTGAGCCAACCTGAGCGCCTCCTCCAGGGAGAGTTCGTCTGCAGGCCGCTCCTCCATCGACGCGAACTCCTGACCCTGCGCGTCGCCGGGAAGGAGCATGCTCGCGCCGAGAACGAGTGCAACCATGAAAGAATACGGTCGAAATGGGAGTTCCATCACCACGGAATTCAGCTCCATACCTCGTTACTCGTGAGAAAGTCCAGAGACGGTCGTTCGAAGGAAGCGGCAAGGCATCCGGGCCGCAGATGCCGACCTCCCATCGCAACTTGAGAGAGCCGTTTCAGGATACAGGCGTTAAAATCCCGATGCTCGTAAGGTCTCGCACGCTGAGCAGGATGTGCCTTGGGGACGGGCGCACGACGGCGGGGCCCGTGAGAAGAACAGGGACCTGACTCTGGTTCCGAGCAGGATCCCGTGTATCGCTTCTCGTCGGGGAAGTCGTGGAGAGAGCACCTACCCGTCCCAGGACCGAAAGGATCCGCGGGGTCATCCGATCCCGTGCGGATCGGACCCCGGAACGTCGCCCTCAGGGCTCCGCGGAAGAGGTCACTCCACTTCTGCCCAGCCCTTCAAATTCTTCCCAGCCCTTCAAACAAAGGGCGGCGGGCGCCTGCGATGATGCTCCGTGGCCTCCTGGTAGCGCTGAGCCACCTTGAGCGCTTGGGCATCCTTCCAGAGGCCTCCGACGAAGGAGATGCCCACCGGTGTCCCATCCTCCTGGAAGCCATGGGGAAGGATGACCGCAGGATGACCCGTGAGGTTGGTGGCCAGGAGAAGGGAGGAGTGATAAGGGGGACTCACCACCACGTCGACCCCCTCCCAGGCTCGGTCGAGCAGGGATACGAGACGGGTTCGGAGCCGGTTGGCCTGAATGTACTCCACCGCCGGGGTCATTCGGGCGACCCGGAAGATCGTCGGCCACGCACCTTCATCCTGCCGCGTGAGTTCGCGAACGGCCCCGCTCCGGGTCAATTCGTCGAAGGAGGCGGCCGCCTCTGCGCTCAGGATGATCCGGAGCGAGGCCAGGGGGAGCTCGTCAGGGAGTTCCACTTCCGTGAACTCGATCCCGATGCCCTCCAGGACCCGAAGGACCTCCCGGTTCCGGTCCCCTTCGGATCCCTCCTCTTCGAAGGCCCCGGCCAGGACCCCGACCCGGATCCCCTCCAGCCCCCCTTCCCCGTCCCACTGAAAGGGGACGTCGCGCACGGATCGGTCCAGTTCGTCGGTTCCCTGGATGGCGGCCAGTACGAGAGCGCAATCCTCCGCGTTTCGACAAAGGGGTCCCAGCTTGTCCATGCTCCACGAGAGGGCCATGGCACCGTAACGACTCACCCTCCCGAAGGTCGGCCTCAGTCCGGTGGCCCCGCAGCGGACCGCAGGGGAGATGATGGAGCCAAGGGTCTCGCTCCCCATGGCGAACCCGACCAGCCCCGCCACCACTGCGGCCGCCGAACCCGCAGAGGAGCCGCTGGACCCATCCTCCAGGTTCCAGGGGTTCCGGGTGCGACCTCCGAACCAGACATCGCCCATGGCGAGGGCCCCCAGCGTCAACTTGGCGACCAGCACCGCTCCGGCGTCCTCGAGGCGACGGACCACCGTGGCGTCGACGTCCAGCACCTGATCCCGGAAGGGCTCGGCACCCCAGGTCGTAGGGTAGTCCCGGGTGGCCAGGAGGTCCTTCGCCCCCCAGGGAATCCCGTGGAGCGGACCCCGGACCAATCCCTGGTCCAGCTCACGATCGGCCCGTCGGGCCTGCTCGAGGGCCAGATCCTCCGTAAGGGTCACGACACACTCCAGGCGAGGCCCGAAGCGGCGAAGACGATCCAGGTACAGGCGGGTGAGGCGGTCCGAAGTCACCCGCCGCTCGCGAAGGAGTTGGCCGAGTTGGGCGAGGGACGCAAAGGCCAGCTCCTCGTCTCGGTCGGGATCGGGAAGGTCCGCCGGCCGGCCGGGGCGGACCGTGCTCGGACCCGAAGGAAGCCTTCGGCCCGGAGGTTGGGGATCGAAGTGAAGCGCCGGGGACAGATCCCACGGAGGAGGGGACTCCCTCATCCGTTCATACGCACCCCGATTCGTGCGCAGGCTCTCCACCATGAGGCTCCGTTCCTCCGGAGAGAACTTGATCCCCGCAAGTTTTTCGGCCTCCGCCACCACCTCCACGGTGATCTCCTCGACCGCCTGTGCCCGCGCCCAGAGAGCCCCGGGAAAAAGACCTCCCCCGAGCCCAAGGGCGGAAAGGGTGCCCAGAAAGCCTCGGCGGTCCATTCCGCGGGCCTCCTCGCGGGGTTCGGGGGCCGCGTGGGCGGACGCGGAGGGCACGGGCGGGGAGACATGAGTCGGGGAGGAGCCGGAATCGGCCATACCTTTCGTCCTGTATGCCTGGATGGCGGTTGGGGATTGTGCCAGGCCGAGGGCAACAATCCGGTGCGTCGGACACCACACTGGCCAGCAGGGCAGCCTGGGGCCCGGTGCGGGGTTTCGCAACCCGTCCGGACCTCCCACGTTCTCCAGGAGTCTGTCAGTTCGGACACTTTTGACCCACTATCGGGTCAGAAGGCCAGTTCCGGGGCCTGGGCCCCCGAGGAGGGGATCGACCCCACTTCGTCGATGGGAGGAGGTCCTCCAGCGTGATTCGAGGGCCCGCAGCCGGGAATCTCATGGATCTTGCCGTCTTCCGCGAACGCCGCGAGGGGGAACGCCGGGTGGCCCTGACCCCTGACCATCTGGGGCCTCTGGGGAAACTCGGATTCAGTTTTCGGATCGAAGCAGGAGCAGGGCGTCTGGCCGGATGGCCCGATGAGGCCTACGTGCAGGCGGGAGGTCGGATCGCGGCCTCCAGAAATGAGCTCCTCGACGGAGCGTCGGTGGGGGTCCGGATCCGACCTCCTCAATCCCACGAGTTGGATGGCGTTCCGCGTGGGTTCCTGCTCATCTCCTTCCTTTCGCCGGCGGATCCTGATCCGGTCCCGCTCCTGGCCGAGCGAGGAATCGACGGGATGGCCCTGGAGAGGACCCCTCGAACGACGAGGGCGCAGCGGATGGACGCGCTCTCTTCGCAGAGTACGGCGGCGGGCTACAGGGGCGCCCTTCTCGCCGCCCAGGCCCTTCCCCGCTTCCTGCCCATGCTCACGACCGCGGCAGGAACGATCAAGCCGGCCCGGGTCCTGGTGTTGGGGGCGGGGGTGGCCGGACTCCAGGCCATTGCCACCGCCCGTCGCCTGGGGGCGCGAGTGGATGCCTACGACATCCGCCCCGCCGCCGCCGAGCAGGTCCGCAGCCTGGGCGCCGGGTTCATCGAGGCCCCCCTTCCGGAGGAGGCCGAGGTGGAGGGAGGGTACGCCAGGGCGCTCTCGGGGACCGAGGAGGAGCGTCAGCACGCCCTCCTTTCCGAACACATCCCCCGGGCCGACGCGGTGATCACCACCGCCCAGATCCCGGGACGACCGGCCCCTCTCCTGATCACCCGGGCCATGGTCGAAGCGATGGCCCCGGGATCGGTTGTGGTGGACCTGGCGGCGGATTCGGGTGGGAACTGCGAACTCTCGCAGCCGGGCCAGGCCACCCGCCACGGAGAAGTCACGATCCTGGCGCCGGAGCACCCGGCGAAGGACCTGCCCCAGGACGCCAGCTCCATGCTGGGGAGAAACATCGTGGCGCTGCTCGAGCACCTGGTCAGCGACGGTGAGCTGACGCTGTCCACCGACGACGATATCATCCATGCCATGCTGGTGGTCAAGAACGGAGAGATCCGCTTCCCCGCCAGCCGAGGAGACGCCTGATGGGAACCTGGATTCTGGGCCTCTACGTTTTCGTTCTGGCCATGTTCGTGGGCTTCGAACTCATCCGCAAGGTGCCTCCGACCCTGCACACGCCCCTCATGTCCGGCGCCAACGCCATCTCGGGGATCACCCTGATCGGGGCGATCCTGGTGGTGGGCGAGGGGGCCGGTCAGTGGGCCACCATCCTGGGCACTGTGGCAGTGGTCTTCGCCACGATCAACGTCGTGGGAGGCTTCCTCGTGACTGACCGGATGCTTCGCATGTTCCACAGCAAGGATTGAGGCCAGCCGACCGTGCTCCCCCCCCTTCTGGTCGACCTCGCCTACATCGTCTCCGCCTTCCTCTTCATCCTGGGACTGAAACGCCTGGGGTCGCCCGCCACTGCGCAGAGAGGAAACGCGCTGGCCTCATCCGCCATGCTTCTGGCCATCGTGGTCACCCTCCTGGACCGCTCGATCCTCGGGTACGGAGCGCTGGCCGCCGGGTTGGCCACAGGGGCGGTGCTTGGCGGTCTGATGGCTCGCCTGGTGAAGATGACCGCCATGCCTCAACTCGTGGCGGTCTTCAACGGATTCGGTGGTGGAGCCTCAGCTCTGGTCGCCGCAGCCGAGCTCATGCGGGAAGGTGGCGTGAACCCCGGGATGGCCGAAGCGCTGGCCGCAGGCGTCGGGATCCTCGTGGGAACCGTCACCTTCTCCGGGTCGGCGATCGCGTTCGGAAAGCTCCAGGGGGTGATGAGCCAGCGCTCCATCCGCTTCCCTCTGCAGCGGATCGTGAGCGGGCTCCTCTTCGTGGCGCTTCTCGGAGGGCTCGGCTGGATGATCGTGGGCGAGGTGACGCCCGCGCTCCTCGTGGCAGTTGGAGGAGGGGCCTTCCTCCTGGGAATCCTCCTGGTGATCCCCATCGGCGGGGCCGACATGCCCGTGGTGGTGTCCCTCCTGAACTCCTACTCGGGGCTGGCCGCCTCGGCCGCGGGCTTCGTCCTGGGCAACGCGCTCCTCATCCTGGCCGGAGCGTTGGTGGGCGCCGCAGGGCTGATCCTGACGCAGGCCATGTGCCGAGCCATGAATCGTTCACTGGCCAACGTGGCCTTCGGAGCGTTCGGAGAAGGGGGCGCTGGCGCCTCCGAGGAAGGACCGGAAAAGACGGCCCGACGGACCTCCGCTGAGGAGGCCGCTCCCCTGCTGGCCTTCGCGGGCAGGGTGGCGATCATTCCCGGCTACGGTCTCGCCGTAGCCCAGGCCCAGCATGAGGTGAAGAAGCTCGTGAACCAGTTGCGGGCCCGCGATGTGGAGGTCTATTTCGCGATTCACCCGGTGGCGGGACGGATGCCAGGCCACATGAACGTTCTCCTGGCGGAGGCCGACGTGCCCTACGACCTCCTCCTGGATCTGGAAGACGCCAACGACCTCATGGACCGGACCGACGTGGCGGTGGTGGTGGGGGCCAACGACGTGGTCAACCCGGAAGCCCGGACGCCGGGAAGTCCGATCGCCGGAATGCCCATCATCGAAGCCGATCGGGCTCGGAGCGTCATCGTGATCAAGCGAAGCCTCAGTCCGGGATTCGCCGGGATCGACAACCCCCTCTTCTACCGGGCCCGTACCCTGATGCTCTTCGCGGACGCCCGTGACGCCATGTCGGACCTGGCCCGGGAGGTCAGAGAGGTCTGAGTCGCTCGTGGGCCGCCTCTCGGAGCTGCTCCCAGCAACGCTCCATGTGGACCCGTTCGGTCCTCAGGTGTCCTACTGAAACCCTGAGGCAAACCCGGTCACCGACTCGGGTATGGGAAAGGAATACGTCGCCTCGGCCGTTCACATCCTCCATGATGGAGCGATTCAGCTCGTCGGCCTCCTTCCCCGTCACGTCCGCAGGTGCGAACCGGAAGACGACCGTGGAGAAGGGGACGGGCGCCACTCTGAGCCAACGGGCATCCTCGTCGACCCACCCGGCGAATTGGCGGGCCAGCTCGATGTGCTCACGGACTCGCGCCCGTATCCCCTCCACTCCGAAGTAGCGGATCACGAACCACAGCTTGAGTGACCGGAAGCGTCGACCCAGGGCCAGGCCGTAGTCCATGAGCTGGGTGACCTCTTCAGCCTCCGGCGTCCGAAGGTATTCGGGGGTGAGACTGAAGGTTCGCCGGAGAAGCTCCCGGTGTCGGGTGAAGAGGAGGGAGCAGTCCACCTGGGTGAAGAGCCACTTGTGCGGGTTCACGACGACCGAGTCCGCCTCATCCCAGCCCTTGAAATGCTCGGCGCACTCGGGGAGGAGCGCAGCCGCGCCGGCATAGGCGGCGTCCACGTGCAGCCAGGTATCGTAGCTGCGGGCCAACGCCACGAGATCCGCCACGGGGTCGCACGAGGTGGTGGAGGTGGTCCCGACCGTGGCCACGATCGCCACAGGGCGGATCCCTGCACGCCGGTCCCGATCCAGAACCTCCTCGAGCTCACCTGTGTCCATGCGGAAGTCGGCGTCCGTGCCGATCCGCTGGACGCCTCTTCGGCCGAGGCCCAGGGCGATTCCGGCCTTTTCAACGGAGGAGTGGGCCTCCTGGGAGGTATAGATGCGTCCCCGAGGGAGCCCGAAGAGGCCCTCCTCCCTCACCTCCGGATAGGCCCGGTGTCTCGCCGCAGCCAGGGCCACCAGAGACGACGACGACGCCGTATCCTGGATTACCCCGAAGGTCGAGCTCGAAAGGCCCAGAAGCCCGGCCATCCAGCCGACGACATGCTCTTCCAGCTCCGTGGCGGCCGGAGACGTCCGCCAGACCATGGCGTTGACGTTGAGGGCGGCAGCCAGCATCTCCGCCAACACTCCTGGGCCCGAACCGCTGATGGCGAAGTAGGCGAGGAACCCCGGATGATTCCAGTGGGTGATCCCAGGAAGGATGACCTCGGTGAAATCCTCCAGAAGGTCGGAGGGGGATTGGCCCCGAAGCGGAGGGTCCCTGGAGAGGCGCCGCCGGATCTCCCCGGGCTCGACCCGAGCCAGCACCGGATGAGCCTCGACTTCCCGAAAGTAGGATCCGATCCATTCCACCACCCGACCGCCCCAAATCTCGAACTCCTCAGGGGTCATATCCCCAAGGACCGGGGATGGCGGCAGCGATTCGGAGGAGGAGGAGGAGGAGGAGCTCACCGGCTGGGAATCACGCCCCCCTCTTCCAGCGCCTGGAGGCGACCCAGCTCCTCGCCCAGGCCGTGAAGTTGCTCCCTGACCTCCGCCAGAATCTCCGGTCCGGCCGATTCAGGCACACCGGTCCCATGGAAGAGATTGAAGAAGAGGGTATCGGTGTGTCCGACACTGGTGTGGGTCACAGCCTGGTCCACCAGGCGGGAAAGCTGGAGAAGCTCTCGTAGCCCCAGGCCCTGCCCAGCTCCCGGTGGATGGCGATAGAGGAACCGGAGGATGACCTCCCGAAGCAGTTGGACCTCTTCCACCGCTTCTCCCGCGGCCAGTCCCCGGATCGCCGCCAGGTGTCCGTACAGCTCGGCGGCCTGATGATAGAGAGGAGAGACCTGATCCTTGAACGTGCCGAGAGTCTCGGGGAGAAAGCCCACCAGGAGGTTGAGGAAGTCCCTCAGGAGGGTCTCCTCGTCCTCATCCAGTTCCTCGACTCTGGAGCGAAGCTCGAGAAGCCAGCGGTCCGCCATCCCCTCCCGATGCAACTCGAGCCATGCCACCAGCTCCTCCGGGGTAAGGGCGCGTCCGGACGTCCGTCTCCGGGACGATCGGAGCTCGGGGAGCCCCCGGGACTCGGGAGGTGAGGCGGGCGTCGAGTTTGGCATAGATCTCCAGGTTCGAATTACGACGGACTTCACTTCTAAATTACGCTTCTTCAGGCCGAACGTCAGCCCCCTGTTCGTCACCGGTGCCCCAGGGGTGAAGGTGGATGTGAATCGTGGTCCCTTCCCCCGCCTCGCTCGCGGCCCAGACTCGACCGTCCCAGGATTCCACCAGACGGCGAACGATAGCCAGCCCCAGTCCCGATCCACCGGATCGGGTGGAGAAGTGGGGATCGAAGATTCGAGGTAGGAGGTCGTCGGGAATGCCCACACCGTCGTCGCGGACCCGGAGCGACAATCCCTCCTCCATGGGTTCGATCTCCACCACCACCCGACCTCCGGTGGGGAGGGCCGACCGGGCGTTCTCCAGGAGGTTGATCACCACCTCCTTCAGCTCTCCCGTTCGTGCCTGGACCGGTGGTACCGACGCCGGTGCCTCCATCTCGAAGCGCACGGGTCCTTCTCCCGCCTGGTAGAGGGCGAGGACCTCCCCGACCACCTCCACGGGATCCACCGGTCCCAGGGGTTCAGCGGGTGCTTCTCCCGGAGCGCCGAAGCGAGAGAATCCCGATGCGATGGCAGCGAGGTGGTCGATCTCCCGAAGGATCGCCTCGGCATTCCGTTCGAGGATCTCCCCGAAGTCGGACCGACCGTCGATCCAGGCGCGACGAACATGCTGCACCCCCAGCTTGATGGGGGTGAGAGGGTTCTTGACCTCGTGGGCGACCTGCCTGGCCATCTCCCCCCAGGCCAGGATCCGCTCCGTACGGAGTTCGTCGGTCACGTCTTCCAGACTGACCACCGTACCTCCCGGAGGACCCTTTCGGCTCACCCGGCGGGCTCGAACCCGAATCCTCCGGTCTCCCACCTGAAACTCAGCGCCGGCCTCGCGAAGTCCGTCTCGTGTGTATTGTTCGATCCAGTCCGAAAGAAGGGGCGCCAGCCCCTCTTCACCCCGGGGAAGAGGCTGGTTTCGGGCCAACGAGGTGGCCATGAGGTCTTCAGCCCGGGGGTTGGCCAGGATCACCCGTCCACCCGGATCCAGGGCCACGACACCGGTAGCCACCTCTTCCACGATGGCTCTGGTTCGGCGCGAATTCCGTATGAGCGCTCTGCGGGTCCGCCCCAGTCGGTCGACCATCCGGTTGAACGCCCCGAACACCGCTCCGAATTCGTCGTCTCGATCCTCGGGCAGGTGAACCCCCATGTTTCCTGCGCCCACCCGCTCCGACGCCACCCTCAGGGTCTGGATCGGCCGGGTCAGGGCTCGTCCCACCAGAAGTGAGAGGAGGATGGACAGCGCCGCGCCGGCCACCACGGCGAAGCCGATGAGATCCGCCACATCCCGTTGTCGAAGGGCGGTGGCTCCTGCCTCCAGAGGTGCCGGAGCTGCCAGGACCTGTCCCCCCTCGATCCTGCGGTACGCCACAACGTACTGCAGCCCGCCCAGTGTGGCGGCTGTGGAGGTCATGAGTTCTTCTCCCGACATCATTCGGCCATGGATCGCCGGTGGGAGCCATCCCTGATAGAGGCCCAGGTCCACGAGCTCCTGCAGGGATCCCGCGACCAGTTCTCCCCGGTCGTAGAGGAGAATGTCGGAGCCGGCGCGACGAGCCAACACTTCCATGGCCCCCCCCACCTCACCGTACCAACCTGCCGCCTCCTCCACCGCACGCTCCGCCAGGGTCTCGGCCGTCCGGGCCGCGGCAGCCGAAAGCGTCTGATACGCCAGCGTTCCGAACCCCAGGGAGGGCACGAGAAAGAAACCGAAAAGCGTCAGGGTGACACGCCCCCGGAAGGAGGTGAGCCAGGACCGGAGCCGACCGGTGATCGGCTTCGTCTCCTCGGCCAGTCGCCGGCCACCGATCCAGAGCAGCAATCCCACCCCGAGCGCCAGGAGGAGCAGGAGGGTGCCGCGGGCCACGAGGAGGGGCAGGCTGGGTAGAGGCACCTGATAGTGCGCATGGTAGATCTCATCGGGATAGACGAGGTAGAGCTCTCCCTGCCACCCATCCTCGACCCGGATCCACTCCACCCGATCTGTGGGACCCGGCGCCTCTCCAGGGAGAAGGGGAATGAGGACCAGGGGGTCCGGTTCAGATCGGGCTGGCGAGAAGAGGGGCCCCAGAGGCGAAGGGCTCGCGAGTGTGCGACGGGGAGGGACCACCATGGAGACTACGGCCCCCCGGGAGAGCGGCACGACGGTCACATAGTGCGTGTCGGCCAGGTCGAAGCGACGGAGTCGTACATCCCCTTCGATGACGGCCTGCTGCACCATTTCCCCCGGGATGGGCGGACGATCTCCGGAGACGCCGATCCGGAGTTCCTCCTGGGGTTGTCCGTCAGGAGACCAGGCCGTAAGCCAGACCGGAATGTCCTCTCGAGCGAGCCCGCTTCGAGTCCACGCGCCGTATAGTGTCTCCACCGCGTTCCGACCGGTTCGGGCCAACTCCAGGGTCTCTTCGCCTGCCCGGAGGAGAAGGAACTCCAGGAAGGGGTCCGGTCGAGTGCCCAGCCGCTCGATCCGCTCCTCAGCCGCCTCCATCCGTGCATCGACGCGGAGGGACCATGCCCAGGGCAGAGTCATGCTCGTCGAGATGGCGATCCCCGTGGTCACAGCCAGGAGTCCGGCGCTCCAGCTACCGCGAAGGGGCAGGGCTGCCGCCAGAAGGCCGATCGGCAGAAGCCACAGTGCCCCGGCCAGGATGGGGATTTCCGGACCCCGATGCACCTGAACCGCTCCCCACGCACTCAGGGCGATCGTCGCACTCACGCCAAGGAGGAGGAGGACCGGGCGAAGCACCTGCTCTTCCCGACGGCCCATCAGGAAGCAGAGAGCCAGGATGAGTCCGGCCAGAAGGGTGGCAGACCCCTGGAAGGCGATCCATCCGACCTCACCATCCAGGAGAAGCTCCCGGGAGGCGCCCATCTCCATGGCGGCCAGCAGGAGGAGGACCAGGGCCAATCCCAGGGGCAGGACGAGCCAGGGGCCCGCTCGGGGCAGCCGAGCCGGAGGGAACAGGCCCACCAGGAACACCCCGGCAGCAGCCACCACCAGCAGGTCCCCCAGGGTAACCCCGGGGATCAGGGGCATCAGGAGTGCGCCCGGAGAGAAGAGCTCTGGCGCGCCCAGGAGTCGACCCAGGGGGAGCACGAGCAGGAGCGCGAGCAGCCCCAGCCCCAGGACCGGGCGGGTCGGACCGTGCCGTGCGGATGAACCCAGGAGGAGGAGGAACCAAGCCGCCACCAAGAGCATCACGATGACCCGCTCCCACCTCAGGGCCCGGGCAGCCTGTTCATCGGCCTCGGAGAGAGCATCGGCGGTGACGCTGAAGAGGACGTCGTCATCCCAGCGGAGGTCCCAGATGCTCTCTCCCTCCACACGATCCGCCCTGGAGATGTGGATCCGAGCCCCTCGATTCGTGCGGAACCGGGAGGTGAAGTCCCGGAGCCCCTCATCCAGCCCTGGAGGCAGGTCTGCACGAAGCAGGCTGGCGGCCACCGCCGTTCCGCGGCCCTGGGGGAGAGGCTGGGTTACGTAGAGGTAGCCGAACAACGCCCCCTCACGGTACAGATACCGGAGATCCCCCACCTGGGCGTCCCGGGGGAACGGCCCCTGATGGAGTCCCTCCCAAGCCAGTAGTGTGCCGGTGGCGTCGAAGACCGCCACGGCGTCGACGCCCTCGCCCCGCAGTCCCGAGGGGAGGGTGGGGGCGTCCTGATCCCACCCTCCGACCCAGGCTCCCGACACCCTCTCCACCGTCTGCTCTGCCCGGGTGAGGAGCGCGTCCAGGTCGCGGGCCAGGTCGTCCTGGACCTCCACCTCCCACTGGGCAAGGCGGTCCGGCCAGGACGCTGAAAAACGATGCAGGTCCCCCGTGGCCACGAACGCTGTCACCACGGACAGGAGAAGGAGCGCCAGCGCGATCCGTCCGGAAAAGGCCCTCCCTCCCTCCTGGAGTCCTCCGGTCCCCCTGAAGAGCACGCCAAGGAGCAGCGCCGCGGCCACGACCAGCAAGAAGACTCCGTGCCCCCCAACCCAAGCTGCCACTGCCAGCGCCGCCCCCATGAGCGCCAGGGGCGAGACAAGTCGAAGGGGTGCCAAGCGGGTTGCCCCCGGGGCGGAGGATGAAAAGATTGGGCCAGTTCAGAAGCGGGAGGGATGCAGGTTCGCCACCTTCCCACACCCATCCATTGAACATGGTCCGAGGGGTCGCCAGAGAAAAGCCCGGCCGGTGCAGGTCGGTTCGAAGGACCGGTGCCCTTTGGTTGCGGGTATCAGTTCCAATCGTTCCCGTTCATGTCGGTGTCCTCCGCGATACGGATGTGATCGCTTCCGCCAACTCCGAGGGGAGGCTCCATGCCACGACCCCGACATCTGTTTCCGTTGCTCCTCCTCGCACTCCTTCTCCCAGCCCTGGAGCTGCGGGGTCAAAGCGTGACCATCGACGAGGGCTCCTTCAGGATCCTCGTGGATGGAGCGGAGGTGGGCACCGAGACCTTCGCCATCCGCCGCTCCGGCTCCGGCGCCGATGCCCAGGTCATCGCAACCGCCGAGGTCCAGATGCAGGTCCCCGAGGGACGACTCGATCTGCGGCCCGCCCTCCAGGCCTCGGGTGGCGACATGGCGGTCTCAGCTTATCAGATCAAGGTGTCCGGCCACCGCCAGGAAGAAATCTACGTGACCCTCGGAGACCGCCGCTTCCGCACCAGCGTCCGATCGGAGCGGGGAGAACAGGAGAGGGAATACCGGGCCTCCCCGGGCACCGTACTTCTGGATACCGGGGTGGCTCACCAGTACTACTTCATCAGCTCCCGGGTGGGGTCCGAGGGCGGCACCGTACCCGTGATCGTACCTCGGGAAAGCCAGCAGTTCGACCTGCGGGTCACCTCCGTTGGAACCGAGGAGATCCAG
Organism: Gemmatimonadota bacterium; assembly: GCA_007121555.1. Lineage (GTDB taxonomy): Bacteria > Gemmatimonadota > Gemmatimonadetes > Longimicrobiales > Gaopeijiaceae > PWLA01. The sequence continues at coordinate 23,804 of SKKH01000259.1, forward strand.
GTCGGGGGAGAGCGCGTAAGCGCTCGCCACTTCCGCCTCGAAGGCAGCGGTGAGACCCGGGAGCTCTGGGTGGATGAGGAGGGACGCGTGCTCCGACTGGAGTTCCCCGCCGGGGGCTACGTGGCCGCGCGTACCCAGAGGCCCTGACCCTTCGGGGCTCGAGTGCGGGTCTTGCTCGCCAGGTCTCTGCGGGGCCCCGCACCCGGTGTTACGGATCCCCCCCGACTGAAGCTTTCGGGGGAGGACCTTCGTAAGGGGAGTTGTACGGCGGCCCAGGGCGGGCTGCCCCACGGCCCTCCGAACGAAGGAGCTGCATCCGGTGAAACGTCAGACCCGGAAGAGGTGCGACCGCTTTTCCTGCTTCTTCCTTGTAGCCCTTCTGAGTGCAGGGCTGCTGCCCGGGACGGCCCAGGCTCAGCTCGCCGAGCCCGGAGCCGAGTCGTGGTCGATGGCAGCGCAGGTCCGATCGGGCGACCTGGAGCCGGAACCTGAACGGCTCTCCCTGGACGAGGCGATCGCCCGGTCACTGACCGGAAATCCGGACCTTCAGATCGACCGCAGTGACGCCCGATCGGCCGAATGGGAGCTTCGTTCAAGTCGGGCCGATCTCCTGCCGAGCCTTCGCACCGGATTCGGGGTCTCATGGGAAGGATCCGGTTCGCAGCGCCTGGGAAGTCTCACCGGCGATGACCTGGGCGTAGGTGGACAGCCCTCCTTTCTCTTCTCGAGCTACGACGCCGGCTTCACCTGGAACCTCTCCGGGCCGTCACTCCTGGGCGTGCGGGAGCGGGAAGCCTCGCTGGAGGCCAGCCGGGCCGGGGTGTCGTCGTCCGAGACCGAGCTGGAGCGGGAGGTCACGCTCCGCTACCTCGAGGCGCGGCGAAGGGTGCGCGCCATCAATCTGGCACGGGACGAGCTGACGCAGGCCGAGTCCAATCTGGCGCTGGCCACGGCCCGGGTCGAAGTCGGGGCCGCCACCTCTCTGGATGAACGACAGGCTCGGGTCGGAGTCGGACAGGCTCGGGTCAACCTTCTCCAGGAGGAGGGGGAGGCCAGAAGCGCCCGGATTCGACTCCGGGAGCTCATGGGCGATCCACCCGTGGACGCACCTCTGGAACTCACCACCGAGTTCCAGCCCACGCCGCCCCGCTGGACCCAGAAGGAGCTCGTGGGCCTGGCCCTCCGACACAGCCCGCGTGTGGACTGGTTCCGGGCCCGCAGGGAGGTCGCAGACCGCAGGGTCCGATCGGCCCG
>SKKH01000233.1 GCA_007121555.1 Gemmatimonadota bacterium
CGCCTGGACACCTTTCTGGAGGCTCTTGGCGAGATCTTCCCTCCCGACGCCGGCTACCATCACGACCGCCTCGAGCTGCGAACCGAGCTCTCGGAGGAGCAACGAAGCCGGGAGCCCCTCAACGCCGACGCCCACCTGTCGTTCATCGGAGGCGGCTTCTCCAACTGCGTCGTCTACGAGGGCGCTTCGGCCCACCCCCTCTGGTTCGTGGACTTCGATGGGGCCTACCGGGACTCCCAGGACCGGCCCGTCCGCCGGACCCGCAGAGCTGTGGTGGTAGGATTCCAGGAAGAAGAGGTCGTGGCGACCGTGGAGGTGGAGGTGGCTGCGGCGGCGGACCGACAGGCCGTGCGCCTCCGGAACGGCTCGGGGTGCATCACCGACAAGCTGGCCGCAGAGGTCCGGCGGCTGGGGATCGAGTATGGACGGATCGATCTGAAGCTGGCCCCGGAAGAGCGGGGTTCGGGCATCACGGTCAACGAGTTCGAGGCTCTTCTCATGGAACGGGACCTGACGGAGGTACTGGACGAGCCCCTCCGCTACACCGAGGCCGGCTCGGAACTCAAGAAGGCAATGGGCGCGCTGGGCATCTCCCCGGACCGTCGGGACCGGATGCTGGACCGGGCCCTGGAGGGGACTCCGGCCCGGATGCTTCGGGTGCGGCGAGACGTCAGCGTGGCCATCCTCCCCGGCGAGCGGGGAGGAGAGATCGTTCGCGGCACCTATCAGAGCCCGATCCTGGTCCAGTGGGAGCCCAGCACCTCGGGAAGCCGGCGGGTGACGGCGGAGATCGTCCGGCTGAGCTGAGCCGCTCAGAACAGGGACTGTCCCTGGGCGCCGTCGGCGGGAATGCAGGTCCCGGTGAGGAGGCTCGCCCGAGGTGAGGCCAGGAAGGCCACCAGGTTCGCCACCTCGTCCACGCGACCGAATCGGCCCAGGGGCAGGTTCTCTTCCACGAACTTCGCCATCTCCTCGGGCTTCTCCTTCACCCGGCGGTCCCAGCTCCCCCCCTCGAACCGGATGGAGCCGGGAGCCACGCTGTTCACCCGGATGCCCTCCGGGGCAAGCTCGAGGGCCATGATCCGGGCGGCGCTGATCATGGCCGACTTGGTGGTGTTGTAGATGGAAAGCCCAGGCCCCCCCGTCTCGCGGCCGAAGATCGACGAGATGAAGACCACGGACCCACCCTCCCGCTTGCGGAGGAAGGGGATGGCGGCTCGGGTGACCCGGAACGCCGAGTTGACGTTCAGGTCGAAGAGCTCCCGCCAGTCCTCGTCGGTGGTCTCTTCGAAGGGCTTTCTGCGGTTTCCGCCCACATTGTTCACCACCACATCGAGTCCTCCGAACGCTTCGACGGCGGCGGCCACGAACTCTCCGCCCGCCTCAGGTTCGGTCAGGTCCATGGCCCGAGCCACCACGCGGACGCCTTCGCCCCGAAGTGTCTCCGCAGCCTCTTCCAGAGCTTCCTGCCCCCGGGCGCAGATGGCCAGGTCGCAGCCCTCCCGGGCCAACGCTTGGGCGATCCCTCGCCCGATGCCTCGGCTCGCTCCCGTCACGAGTGCCACCTTTCCCTGAAGCTCCAGATCCATCCGCTGATCTCCTTTTCGTCGTGTGAAGTGTGGTCGTTTTCGCCGCTCGCTCCCGAAGGGCATTCCGATCCCCTGGAGGTCGAGCCCGTGTTCCTTGCAACCGCCAGACGTTCCCCCGCACCGGCGATGCTCCCGGGTTTGTGAAGGTACAGCTCCGGCCGTAGGTTCCACATCCATGGTGACGCCGCCCCCTCGATCACGTTCCGCGGTCCAGGCCCTCCTCGCGACGGCCCTCCTCGCCGCTTCCCTGCTCGCCCATCCTTTATCGGGACAGGAGGGGTACGACGTGCACCATCCCACCGCACAACTCACCCAGTACGGACAGCAGGCGCTGACCCTGTGCAACGGACTCTTCGTGTCGGAGCGGAATCTCGAAGAGATCTACGAGGGCGAGTTGGCCCGAATGTCCCGGCCCCTCGCCCCCTCCCGGATCCGGATCGATGAGAGCACGCGAGGGGTCGAGGTGGGCGTCGGGGGAAACGACCCCACTCCCGTGATGCGGGCGGTGTGGCGAGAGGGGCTGGGCTGCATCGTCCTCTCGCCGGACCAGGGACTTGAAGACGCCGAAGGCCTCCCCTCACTCCCCACCCGCGAACGCCACCAGGATCCCGAAACCATCCCCTGGCCCCGAGGAGACCGGATCGAAGACGCCCCGCCTCCCTCGGATGTGGAGATCGGTGCACTGGAGGCCGCATGGGACTGGGCTCGAAACCGTGAGGCCCACGGGGGGCACGCCGGCCAGGAGACGCTGAGCCTCCTGGTGGTCCACCGGGGCCGAATCGTCTTCGAAGACTATGCTCCGGGCATCGAAGTCGGCACCATGACCCGCACCTGGTCGGCGGCCAAGAGCCTGGCCGCGACACTCATCGGGATCGGGGTGGACCGGGGACTCCTGGAGCTCGACGCCCCCCTTTCCTTCGAGTGGCGCCCCGACGAGCTCAACGAGTACCGCCGCCGTCATGCGAGCGGCTTCGACATGATCAGCTGGGAGGACTGGCCGCCGGGGGATCAGGCGCCGGCGCCCGACCCGCGGAGCCGAATCACCCTCCGACACGTGCTTCACATGTCCAGTGGCCTCTACCCGGTGGACAACGAGTGGGGCTCCGCCATGGGCTCCTCCCTCTGCTACTTCGGGGGCTGGGACTGTGGGGCGGCCGCCCGGGATCGAGGCCTGGTGCGGGAGCCCGGCGCCCTCTGGGACTACGAGAACCATGACACCCTTCTGGGGGTGCTGGCGCTCCGGTCCGCCCTGGACGACGACGAAGCCTTCCTCCGGTTCCCCAGGGAGGCGCTCCTGGACCGGTTGGGAATGCACCACACCGTACCGGGAGTGGACCGCTTCGGAACCTATGTCATGAGCAGCCAGGTCTACATGAATGCCCGGGACCTGGCCCGGCTCGGACTCCTCCACCTCCAGGAAGGAGTGTGGGAAGGGGAGCAGGTCGTGAGCCGGGACTGGGTCCATTTCGTTCGGACCCCGGCCCCCTCCACCGAGGACTTCGGGCACTTCTACGGAGGCCAGTGGTGGCTGGTGCCCGACGACCGCAGCGAACTCCCCCAGGACGCCTACACGGCGGCGGGGGCGGGAGGCCAGTACGCCATCGTGGTCCCCTCCCACGACCTGGTCGTGGTCCGCCGGGGGCTGGATCGGGGGTCGGCGCTTTCGGCGTGGGACCTCCTGGAACAGGTCCTCGAGGCCTTTCCCGAAACCTCTCCCCAGGCCCGGAAATTCCGATGAAGGCCTCTGATCTCTTCGTCCGCTGCCTCGAGTCCGAGGGGGTGGAGTACGTCTTCGCCGTCCCGGGGGAGGAGAACGTGGACCTCCTGGAATCCCTCCGGAACTCCTCGATCCGGCTGATCGTGACCCGCCACGAACAGGGCGCCGGCTTCATGGCCTCCACCCTGGGGCGCCTCACCGGACGACCGGGTGTGGCCCTCTCGACCCTGGGTCCCGGAGCAACGAACCTGGTGACCCCGGCTGCTTACGCCCAGCTGGGAGGGATGCCCATGGTGCTCCTCACCGGACAGAAGCCCATCCGGTCGAGCAAGCAGGGCGCCTTCCAGATCATCGACGTGGTCGACATGATGGCGCCCCTGACCAAGTACACCCGTCAGATCGTGGGGGCTGGATACATCCCGGCCCGGATCCGCGAGGCCTTCCGCCTTGCCTCGGAGGAACGCCCCGGCGCGACCCATCTCGAAATCCCCGAGGACATCCTGACCGACGAGGCGGAGGGGTCGCCCCTGACGCCGAGCCGGGTCCGGATTCCCGTGGCCGATGAGGAGAGTGTGAGGGCGGCCACCACCCTCCTGAAAGAGGCCCGAAGCCCCCTTCTCGTCATCGGGAGCGGGGCGAACCGCACACGGATATGTGGCCGGATCGCCGACTTCGTGGAGGCCTTTCGGATCCCCTACATCACCACTCAGATGGGCAAGGGGGTCCTGGACGAGGGCAGTGACCTCTACGTGGGTACCGCCGCGCTCAGCTCCGACGACTTCGTACACCGAGCCGTGGAGACCGCCGACGTCCTGGTGAACGTGGGGCACACGGTGGTGGAGAAGCCTCCCTTCCTCATGGAGCACAACGGGGTCCGGGTCATCCACATCGACGTGAGCTCGGCCCAGGTGGACCCGGTCTACTTTCCTCAGGTCGAGGTGGTGGGCGACATCGCCCACTCCTTCCATCGGCTTTCGGATCACCTCGGAGAGGCGCCGGAATGGGACTTCTCCCACATCTCCCGGATCCGGGAGGCCGCCCATCGACACTTCGACGAACGGGCCGGGAGCTCCGACTTTCCCATTAAGCCCGAGCGGCTGGTGGCCGACACCCGGCGAACCCTTCCCCGGAAGAGCATCCTGACTCTCGACAATGGGATGTACAAGATCTGGTTCGCCCGGAACTACCCGGCCTACGGCCAGAACTCCCTCCTCCTCGACAACGCGCTGGCCACCATGGGCGCCGGGCTCCCCTCGGCCATGGCCGCGCGCCTGGTTCGCCCGGACCGGCCGGTCGTGGCCATCTGCGGGGACGGAGGGTTCATGATGAACTCCCAGGAGCTGGAGACGGCGGTCCGACTCGAGCTGGACCTGGTCGTGGTCGTGCTGAGGGACGACGCCTACGGGATGATCCGCTGGAAGCAGAAGGAGATGGGGTTTCCGGACTACGGGCTGTCGTACGGGAACCCGGATTTCGCCGCCTACGCCCAGGCCTATGGCGCCCGCGGGCACCGGGTCGAGCAGACCGAGGACTACGCCCCGCTCCTGGCCTCGTGCCTCGAACGATCCGGGGTGGACGTCATTGAGCTCCCCATCACCTACGAAGACGACGACCGGGTGCTGAACCAGGAGATCCCCGAACTGGCCCGCTCCCTCTGATGGCGTGGGGCTCGGGGGTGGCCTCGTTGAGCCTCGTGCTCGCCCTCTCCGGGCCGGGCAGCGAGATGGTCCCGGTCCCCGACGGGTTCGACGAGGCGTGGGCCCGGGTCGCGGCCCACTTCCATGAGGCGTCGGTGGACCGGGGCGTGGTGGGGGGAACGATCTGGTTCGTCCAGGACGGCGAGGTTCTGGCCCGGGAGTTCCACGGCTACGCCGATCGGGACGAAGGGTGGGAGGTCGACGAGCAGACGATCTTCCACTGGGCCTCGAACACCAAGACGCTGACGGGGATCGCCCTCCTCCAGCTTCGGGACCGGGGCCTCCTCTCCCTGGACGACCCGGCGGTGCGCTGGCTCCCCGAGCTGCGGGAGGTCCAGGTGCCCGAGGGCTCCATCGACGACGTCACCGTGGCCCACCTGCTCAGCCACACCGCGGGTTTCAGGGCCTCCACCTGGCCCTGGGGCGGGGACGAGCCCTGGCACCCCTACGAGCCCACCCGCTGGGCCCAGCTCGCGGCCATGATGCCCTACACGGAGCTCCTCTTCGAGCCGGGGAGCCGCTTCGGCTACTCCAATCCGGGGATCGTCTTCGCCGCCCGGATCCTGGAGGAGGCCTCCGGTGAACCCTGGGAGGCCTACGTGGCCAAGCACATCCTGGGACCCCTTGCCATGGACCGCAGCTACGTCCGAAACACTCCGAGCCACCTCAGACGCCACCGGACGAACGCCTACCGCATCCGGGGAGGCACAGCCGAGCCTCGGGGCCCGGACTTCGACCCGGGAATCACCGTCTCCAACGGGGGTCTGAACGCCCCGGTTCCCGACCTGGTCCGCTACCTGGCCTTTCTCAGCGGTCGCGACGAGGAGGCCGCCGAAGCGGATCGATGGGCTCACGTGCTCTCCCGTTCCACCCTGGAGGAGATGTGGCGCCCCAGGGTCGAGGTGGGCGAGGGCGCGGCGTGGGGGGAGGCCCATGAGCGGATGGGTCTCACCTTCTTCCTGACCGAACACCCCGAAGGAGGGTTGGTGGGCCACGCCGGCCGGCAGTGGGAGCAGCTCTCCTTCTTCTACCTGGACCCCGAGACCGGAGCCGGCGCCATCGGGGTCCTGAACACCGACGAGGACCCGGGTCCCGAGCGCCGGCTCGACGCCCGGGAGCTGGTGAATGAAGTGCGCACAATGCTCGTCGCCGAGGTCTTCCCCCTCTTCCACTGAGGGATCGAACCGGCCAGCGACTTCCGTCCCCCCGTTCCGGAGTGATGTCATGCGTAGCGTTTCGTCCTTTCCCCGCCGCGTGCCCCTCACTGCGAGGGTCGCCCTTCTCCTCCTCTGCGCCCTCCTCCTCGGGACGGGTCAGGCCCACTCCCTCTCGGCGCAGGAGGTGGATGAGGCCCGGATCGCCGAACTCATGGCCGAGGTCGAGGAGGAGGTCCAGGAACGCGCGAAGCTGATCCAGGAGATCATCGACAAGCTCTTCTCCTTCTCCGAACTCGGATTCCAGGAGACCGAGACCTTCAACTACCTGGTCCCACTCCTCCGGGAGCACGGCTTCGAGGTGGAGGAGGGGATCGCCGACATCCCCACCGCCTGGTGGGCCCGCTGGGGGTCCGGAGGCCCGGTCCTGGCGCTGGGCAGCGATGTGGACGGTATCCCGAAGTCGAGCCAGCGGCCGGGGGTGGCGTATCACGATCCCTTCGTGGAGGACGCCCCGGGACACGGGGAGGGGCACAACTCCGGGAAGGCCGTCACCATCGCCGCGGCGATCGCCCTCAAGGAGGTGATGGAGCGCGAAGAGATTCCCGGGACCATCGTCCTCTGGCCCGGAGTGGCCGAGGAGCTGGTGGCCGCGAAGGCCTGGTTCGTCCGGGAGGGGTACTTCGACGATGTGGACGTGGCGCTGTTCACCCACGTCTCGAACAATCTGAATGTGAGCTGGGGCCACGCCAACGGGACCGGACTCGTCTCGGTGGAGTTCATCTTCCGGGGTGAGGCCGCCCACTCGGCCGGCGCCCCCTGGCGGGGACGGAGCGCGCTGGACGCGGTCCACCTCATGAACACGGGGTGGAACTACCGACGGGAGCACCTGCGACCCCTTCAGCGATCCCACTACGTGATCACCGACGGGGGCGACCAGCCCAACGTGGTCCCCTCCCGGGCCGCGGTCTGGTACTACATCCGGGAGATCGAGTACGATCAGATCCGCGAGAACTTCGACATCGCCATCCGGATCGCCGAGGGCGCGGCCCGGATGACGGACACCGAGATGGAGTACCGGATCCTGGGAACCGCCTGGCCCCGGCACTTCAACCGGCCCGTGGCCGAGGCCATGTACCGCCACATCCAGGAGGTGGGGCTCCCGGAGTGGAGCGAGGAGGACCAGCTCCTGGCCCGGGCGGTGCAGCTCGAAGTGGGAAGTGACCCCGAGGGCCTGGCCGCCGAGCTCGATGAGATCGCCACCCCCTCGGAGGAGCCCCGGAGCGGAGGCTCCGACGACATCGGGGACATCTCATGGAACGTGCCCACCGTGACGCTCCGATTCCCCTCGAACATCCCCGGTCTTCCGGGGCACCACTGGTCGAACGCGATCACCATGGCCACCCCCATCGCCCACAAGGGAGGGGTGGCCGGCGCCCGGGTCCTGGCCCGGACCGCTCTCGAACTCTACCTGAGCCCCGACCTGGTGGAAGACGCCTGGCGCTACTTTCGTGAGGAGCAGACGGCAGAGCAGGAGTACATCTCCTTCATCGGCCCCGACGACCCCCCGGCCACCCACCTGAACCGAGAGATCATGGAGGAGTTCCGACCCCAGCTCCGGGAGTTCTACTACGACGAGACCCGCTTCGAGACCTACCTCGAGCAGCTGGGGATCCAGTATCCGACCCTGCGCCCCGACCAGCGGGAACGGCTGCGCGAGCTGGGCGGGTCGTGAGGCGTGCCGACCCGGCGTATCGCGAATGAGGGTCGTCGCCGCCCTCCTCTTCGCCGGCGCCCTGGGGGTGAACGGGCTGGCCAACGGCCTCCCCCTGAACGACCGGACGACGGGGGAACTCGCGGCCCTCTACCCCAACCTGTTTGTTCCTGCCGGAGTCACCTTCTCGATCTGGGGGGTGATCTACCTGGCGCTGGCGGTCTGGGCGGTGGTGCAATTCCTCCCCCGATGGGCGGGGTGGGGTCGAACGATGGCGCCCTATTTCGCCGTGGCCTCTGCCCTGAACGCCTCTTGGCTCTTCGCCTGGCACTGGGAACAGGTCGGCCTCTCCGTACTCGTGATGCTCGGGCTCCTCGGGGTCCTGGTGCTGGCGAACGGGCGACTCCTCAGGGGTGGACCCCTTCCGGCCCGGATCGCCTTCGGCCTCATCCTGGGTTGGATCTGCGTGGCCACCATCGCCAACGTCACCGCCCTCCTCGTGGCCGTGGGGTGGGGAGGCCTGGGGCTCGGGGACGCTCCCTGGGCCGCGATCATGACCGCGGTGGGGGCCGGGGTGGGGGGAGCCGCCGCCCTCCATCTCCGGAACCCCTACCTGGGGTGGGCCGTGGTCTGGGCGCTCTCGGGGATCGTCCTGGCCCGCTGGGACGA
>SKKH01000026.1 GCA_007121555.1 Gemmatimonadota bacterium
GACGGATCGAGGGGATGGAGGGGATCCAAGCGATGGTCCTCACCTTCGGCGAGATCGATCCCGATACCGAGGAGGCGGATCCCATCCGCTCGGGAGCGGGGAGGAAGCCGGAGTCGACACGACGGGGTCGGCATCTTCCCGTGGTGAGTCCGGACGGCCTCTCCGAAGTCCTTTCACCTCCTTCGAACCCATGACTGCGGTGGACCGGAGGACCTTCCTGAAGCAGGCCGCCATGGCCTCGGCTTCCGCTGCGGCCGCCTCGATGGTTCCTGGAGTCACCTTCGGGGCGGAGCTCCACGACTACCTGGAAGGCTTCGCTGCCCCTTCGGATGTCACCTGGCACAAGACGCCCTGCCGCTTCTGCGGTGTGGGGTGCGGCCTCCAGGTTGCCATCGAGGACGGTCGGGCGGTGGCCGTGCGGGGGGATCCCGACTCTCCCGTGAACCGAGGGTTGGCCTGCGTGAAGGGCTACCATTCGGTGCAGGCCCTGTATGGTCGCGACCGGTTGACCCGCGCCCGTGTGCGTCGAAATGGGGAGTTCGTCGACGTGCCGATCCAGGAGGCCCTCGACCTCATTGCCGACCGACTCCGCGAGACGATCGAAGAGACCGGGAAGGACAGCGTGGCGATGTACGGTTCGGGGCAGTGGACGATCCCCGACGGGTATGTGGCCTCGAAGTTCTTCAAGGGAGGCATCGGCACGAACAACCTCGAGGCGAACGCCCGCCTGTGCATGTCCAGTGCCGTCACGGGGTTCATGACGAGCTTCGGGATGGATGAACCCATGGGGTGCTACGAGGACATCGACCACGCCGATGTCTTCGTTCTGTGGGGAAACAACATGTCCGAAATGCACCCGGTCCTCTTCTCACGCATGCTGAAGGAGCGGGATCGTCGGCCCGATGTACGGATCATCGACCTGGCGACCCGCACCACCCGCACGAGCTACGCCGCGGACCGATCGATCCTCTTCACCCCTCAGGCGGATCTGGCGATCGCCAACGGGATCTGTCACGAAATCGTCCGGCGGGGTTGGGCGGATCGGGAGTTCGTGGACCGCTACGTGACCTTCAAGGAGGGACGCACGGGGATCGGCTACGGCCTCGAAGACGACTTCAGCTTCAGCGACCGGGCGACCGACGCGAGCTGGAGCGACTTCGTGGAGTTCCTGGACGACTACACCCCCGAGCGCGTGGAGGAGATCTCGGGAGTGCCGGCGTCGGAGATCCGATGGCTGGCCTCCCTCTACGGAGACCCGTCCCGGAAGGTGATGTCCTTCTGGTGCATGGGCATGAACCAGCACACCCGGGGCACCTGGATCAACAACCTGGTCTACAACATCCACCTGTTGACCGGGAAGATCGCGACGCCTGGCAACAGCCCGTTTTCATTGACCGGGCAGCCCAGCGCCTGCGGGACGGTCCGCGAGGTCGGGACGCTCACGCACAAGCTCCCCTACGGCGACGTCACCGATCCCGAGGCTCGCGAGAAGGCGGCCGAGATCTGGGGGGTGCCGGTCGAGAACATCGATCCGGAACCCACCCATCACACCGTTTCGATGTTCCGTGCCCTGGATCGAGGCGACATCCGCTTCATCTGGATCCAGGTCACGAACCCCATGGTCACCATGCCCCACCTGAACCGATACCGCGACGGTGCGGAGAAGGACGGGCGTTTCATCGTGGTGTCCGACGTCTACCCGACCCCGACCACCGATGTGGCCGACGTGATCCTGCCGGCGGCGATGTGGATCGAACGTGAGGGATTGTTCGGCAATTCGGAGCGGAGGACCCAGCACTTTCAGCAGCTCCTTGAGCCCCCGGGTGACGCCATGAGCGACACCTGGCAGCTGATCGAAGTGGCGCGGCGGCTCGGCTACGAGGAGCTCTTCCCCTGGAGCTACCAGGATCACATCGACGGGATCTGGGCCGAGTACATCCGCTTCCACGACAGTCCCGATCACCGGATGGCTCCTCTCGCCGAACTCAGGCAGCGTCCCGGAATCATCTGGCCCTATGTCGACGGACAGGAGACGAAGTGGCGCTACAACACCGAAACCGATCCCGCCGCTGACCCGGCCCGTGGAGCCTTCGACTTCTACGGGAAGCCGGACCATCGAGCCTGGATCTGGCTCCGACCGTACGAGCCCCCGCCGGAGTGGCCCGACGAAGAGTATCCGTTCTGGCTCAACACGGGGCGGGTCCTGGAGCACTGGCACTCGGGCTCGATGACCCGACGCATTCCGACCCTCCATCGGGCGGTACCGGGGGCATATGTGGAGATACACCCGGCGGATGCGCGGGCGCTGGGGATCGGGGAGGGCGAGCGGGTTCGGCTCGTGACTCGCAGAGGATCCCTGGAGCTGCCGGCGCGCATCGAATTCCGGGCGCAACCGCCCCGTGGGCAGGTCTTCGTTCCCTTCTTCGACGAGACCCTCCTGGTGAATGAACTCACCCTTGACGCCTACTGCCCCATCTCAGCGCAGCCCGACTACAAGAAGTGCGCGGTGCGGGTGGAGCGGATCGGGGTGGAGTGATGGCGCGGCAGGCTCCCCTCCTGACCCGGACGCTGGCCATCGGCCTGGCCGCGGTGGCGATGCTCCTGGGGGTCGCGGTGGTGGTTCCAGCTCTACTCGACTGGCGGGCCGGGCCGGACCTCCCGCCCGTGACGAGGATGGCCTCTCCAGGAGAGCCGATCCCGGCCGAGGCCCTCGCCTTCCGAATTCGTCCCGGCGATCTGTCGGTGCCTCTCGATGCCGAACCCAGAGAAGGGGCCCGCCCGCGGACGATGGAGGCGTATCGCAGCCTCCGGGCCTATCCGGGGGCACCGCCCCGCATCCCTCACGAGGTCAGCCCGGAGCAGTCCCGGGCTAACCTCTGCAACGCCTGTCACGCCGGGGGAGGGTACGTGCCCAGGTTCGGAGCGTACACCCCGGTGACACCTCATCCAGAGTTCTCCGACTGCCTCCAGTGTCACGTTCCCGATGCGGGGGCCGTGGGCGCCGGGCTCGCCGCCGTTCCCACCGACCTCTCAGGGGTCGGCTGGGCGCCCACGGACTGGGTGCCCAGCGAGTGGCCCGAACTCGATCAGCGGGCCATGCCCGGAAGCCCGCTCTGGATCCCCCACGAGCTTCGGCTCCGGGAGAACTGCCTTGCCTGTCATGCGGGCCCCTCGGCGGTCGAAGAGCTCCGCACCACGCACCCGGACCGGACGGACTGTCGCTCGTGCCACATGCCCCTTGTGACCGAGGAGCCGACGTTCACTCGTCCGCTCGCCCGGAGCACGGGAGGCGACTCGTGAGGACCGCGCGGTCGATCCTTCTGATGCGGATCGCTTCGGTCCTGCTCGTGGCCCTGGTGTGGGGCTGCGGAGACGACGCCGTCCCCGATCCCCCCGTCGAGACGGCCGAGGGGCTGGGGTCCGTGGCTCCTGAAGCGGGGACCGACCCGGTGACTCCGGATCCCCTCGACGGAGAGGGATTCCAGATCACCGAGCCCGCAGGGTTGGGTACGATCATGGCGGACACGGTACAGGGGTGGAGGGGACCCGGTGGTCGATCCTTCGAGGTGGCCCGGCGCACGCCGGGTCGGACGATGCATCTGTCCCGGAGGATCGGCCAGGCGACCTTTCCCCTGGCGGCTCGGTTGGGAGCCGGCGCGCTGAGCCAGTATCCCTGCTCCGCCTGCCATGAAGGGGAGCTCGCCATGGGAGACCGGATCGAGGATGCCCACGCAGACATCCAGGCCACCCACCCGGAGGCTGCGGGGACGACCTGTACCTTCTGCCATGTGGCGGACTCCGTAGAGCTCCTGGCCCTCCACGACGCATCCACCACGACGCTCGATCACGCCTACCGGCTCTGCGCCCAGTGCCATGTGAGCGAGACCCGGGACTGGGCGGCGGGGGTGCATGGGAAGCGGCTCGAAGGCTGGTACGGGCGCCGGATCGTCATGAACTGCGCCGATTGTCATGATCCCCACCGACCGGGGCTCGAACCCCGGATTCCCTACCCGGGGCCGTCATTGATCCGAGGAGGATCACCATGAGCACCGAGCGGGAACTCACCCTCGACGATGTCCTGCAGTACGCCGGCCAGGAGGCGACACGACCTCTGGCCGAGCGCCTGGGTCCCCCGCCGGGAGCTCAGTATCCCTCGGAGATCAGGGGGGGATGCGGCTCAGGCTCCTGCGGATGTGGGGGAGCCGACGAACGAGGGCCGGAGCCCGCTCCCGCCACCAGGGATACCGAGCCTGCGGGCCACACGATTCTCGATCGGAAACTCGATCGACGGGGGGCGCTCGGAGCGATGTTCGGGGCTCTGGCCGCCGGCTCGCAGGCTCTGAGCGCCTGCTCTCCCGCCAGCCTGGCCTCCTCGGAGGAGCGGGAAGCCAAGCTGCTGGAGTGGGGGGAGTACTTCAAGGGAAATTTCCGCCTCATGTCGGACGAAGAGAAGGCTGACTCGATTCGCAGGCTCGAGCGGCTCTCCAGGATCCGAACGGGAGCGGAGGTGAACATCCACACCACCGAGGCCAGTCCGGGGGTGGTCTACGGGTACGCCTTCAACATCTCGAAGTGTCAGGGCTACCGGAACTGTGTCGACGCCTGCGTTCAAGAGAACAATCTGGACCGCGACGCTGGGACCCAGTACATCCGGATCTTCGAGATGGAGAAGGGCAGTTCGATGGATGACCTGGATCACGGCGACCCCACGTTTCAACACGAGGTACCCGCCGAGGGCCACTTCTACATCGGGACGCAGTGCTTTCAGTGCGCCAACCCACCCTGCGTGGAGGTGTGTCCCGTGGGGGCGACCTGGCAGGAGCCGGACGGCATCACGGTCGTCGACTACGACTGGTGCATCGGATGCCGGTACTGCATGGCTGCCTGTCCCTACTGGGCCCGCCGCTTCAACTGGGCTGAGCCCGAGGTGCCGGCCGAGGAGTTGAACCCCAACCAGCACTACCTGGGCAACCGGGCCCGGAAGGCCGGGGTCGTGGAGAAGTGCACCTTCTGCATCCAACGATCCCGAGCGGGTCGCCTCCCCGCCTGTGCAGAGGCCTGCCCCACAGGCGCTCGGGTCTTCGGCAACATCCTGGACCCCGATTCCGAGATCCGCTGGGTGATCGAAAACAAGCAGGTCTTCCGCCTCAAGGAGGATCTCCACACCGAGCCCCGCTTCTGGTACTTCATGGACTGAGTCCCATGCATCTCAAGCCGTTCCTGACTACCGCGCTGGACTCTGCCACCTCGGGCGACCGGCGCTACCACCTATGGATGGGCGGGCTGACTCTCGTCATGCTCCTGGGCGGGTACGCGTACTTCATCCAGCTCCATGAAGGGCTCGCCGTCACCGGGATGACGGACCATGTGAGCTGGGGTCTCTACATCTCGAACTTCGCCTTCCTGGTGGGTGTGGCCGCCGCCGCCATGATGGTGGTCCTGCCCGCGTACGTCTTCGAGGATGTGGATTTCGGCCGGGCGGTCCTCATGGCCGAAGGGGTCGCGGTGGCAGCACTGATCATGTGCCTCGCTTTCGTGGTGGTGGATCTGGGGAACCCCTTTGCCAGTTGGCACCTCATCCCTGTGATTGGCTATCTGAACTGGCCGAGATCCCTGCTCGCCTGGGACGTGATCGTTCTGAACGGGTATCTCGCGCTGAATCTGGCGATCCCCTTCTACCTTCTCTACAGCCACTACGCAGGCCGCACACCGGAGAAAGGGAAGTACGTCCCCTTCATCTACATCTCCGTATTCTGGGCCGTGAGCATTCATCTGGTCACCGCCTTCCTTTTCGCTGGACTCCCAGCCCGACCGTTCTGGCACAACGCGCTGCTGGGGCCCCGCTTCCTGGCGTCGGCCTTCGCGGCTGGACCGGCCATCATGATCCTGGTCCTCTGGGTGATCCGTTCGCAGACCGAGTACTCGATCAAGGATGCCGCCTTCGCGAAGCTGGCGATGATCGTGACGGTCGCGGCTCAGATCAACCTGATCATGCTCGCGTCCGAGATCTTCACCGAATTCTATTTCTTCACCCACCACGCGGTCTCCGCACAGTATCTCTTCTTCGGGCTCGACGGGCACAACGCGTTGGTCCCCTGGATCTGGACGGCCATCATTCTGAATGTGGGAGCCACGGTGGTCCTCACCATCCATCCCCTCCGACGGAACCCGAAATGGCTCATTCCGGCGTGCTTCGTCCTCTTCGTCGCCATCTGGATCGAGAAGGGGATGGGAATGGTCGTGCCGGGCTTCATTCCGTCGCCCCTCGGAGAGATCGTCGAATACGCTCCGACCTGGGTGGAGCTCGCCGTGACGGCCGGAATCTGGGCCATGGGACTCTTCATTCTGACCGTTCTGGTCCGGGTGGCGCTGCCCATCGAGCTCGGTACGGTCCGCAGCCCCCACATCGCCGAAGCCGACCGGGAAGGTGTCGGCGTGGAGGGATAGGACGTCCTGGACCTCCACGTCGGCTGCTCGAGGGTGAGTTCCAACTGGTGCCCGCAATGGGAGTCGGGTTGAACTCATGAGGAGGCCTCCCTCGGACCGAGCCCTCCCGCCGAGTCAGCATCCGCCTCGGGTCTCGGAAGGGGTTCCGGCCCGCCGAAGGCTCGCTGCATGGTGCTTTCTTCTGCTCACCCTCGCCAGCGGGGTCTTCCTCCGATATCAGTGGACTGGCCAGACGGCACCCTGGTTTGACAGCCGCTTCCTCCTCCACGCGCACTCCCACGTGGCCCTCCTGGGATGGACCTTCGTAGCCGTATTCGCCCTCGTGTTCGCGAGCGCCGGCCGGGTCGGGGCTCGGCCCGGATCCGTGGAGCAGAGCTCGAGAGCCGCGCCGACGGCTGTCCTCCGTCTTCTCGGCGAGGGTCTCGTGTTCAGCCTGATCCTTGCGCTCTTCGTGGCGTTTCTCTTCGAGGGGTACGCCTTCTGGTCCATCCTCCTGTCGACGCTGCACATTGGAGTGGCCTTCGGTCTCATTGCGGGCTACGTGGCCGGGGCCCGTACTGCCATCGACCGGAACGCACGACCGTGGATCGACGCCTCCATGGTCTGGTTCGTCCTCGCCAACCTGGGTCCCCTCCTCCTGTCCGGAGGCGGACGAATGGGTCAGGGTTGGATCGACGCCTGGGTCGGGTACTACCTCACACTCGCCTTCAACGGCTGGCTCACCTTCGCCGTGATCGGCCTGCTCGTCGGAGCGGGATGGCTGCGGGCCGGATCCACCATCTTCAGGGTCATGGCGCTGGGAGTGCTGCCCACGGCACTGCCCCCCCTGACCGCCTGGATCGAGATTCCCCTGGCTCGGAGCGTGGGATGGATGGGGGCGATCCTCTTCGGGGGAGCGCTCGTGGTTCTGGGGTGGGGAGGCCTGCGGGATCTCCTCTCGGGGCTGGCGGGAGGGGTCTCCGAGGCGTCGGGTCCGGCGCGGGGGCTACTTGGATCGGTGGCCGTGGCACTCCTCCTTCTCGGGGTCCTGGGGATGATCGGGAGTGCGCCTCCCCTGGCCCCCGAGGTCGCGGGGACACGCATGCTGATGATCGGATTCATCCACCTGCAGTTGATGGGATTCGTGAGTTCAGGGTTGATCCTGCTTCTCTTCCCACGGCTCAGGGGGATGGCGATCTGGCCGTTTCTGGTCGGCAGCTGGATGATGATCCTCATCCTGATCGGCGCCGGCGCGATGCAATTCTTCGGTCACCGGGTGCGGACGCCGCTCCAGGGGATCCTCGCGGGTGCAGGCCTCATCGCGCTCGCCGGAGCCTTCTTCCTTCCACGCGTGGGCAGGCCTCGGGTCGGTTCGAAGGGCTGAGCTGCTCCTGATCCCCGAAGCCCGCGTCGGCGGTGTGATCTTCGTCAGAGCCGCACTGATTTCTCTCAGATCGAGGGTCCGATGAAACGAGGGCGGCGGCTGGTCGGACCTTCCAGCCACCGCCCTCTCGGCTCCACATCCATGTCGCTTCCGGTGCCTGCTCCTCGCCCGGAGTCGCTCTGGACGGGGTGAGGGGTCAGGAGGCGATGTTCTGGTTGTTCTCCCTCTCCTGGAGGGGCAGGGGCAGGCACGTCACGTCACCCCGGAACTCGCCCATGTGGTTGGCGCCCGTCGGGAACGGGAGGTCATGCCGGAGCATGTCGTTGTGGCGATGCCCCTCGAGAAAGAGCTGCCGCCGCCGCTCCTCCAGGACGTCGGCGATGTGGCCCTCACCGGACGGAGTATACTCCGGGAGCCCCTGGGCATTCCGCAGCCGGTTGATGGCCGCCTCCGCCTCGTCCGGACGGGCCTCCGCGATGATGAGCTGCGCCTCCTCCCAGGAGGCGATGGGGATGGGCGAGCCCGGGCCCGACCTACGAGGGCCGTGTTGCGCAGCTCGGCGCTGTTGATGGCCTGCGCCCGGGCCAGGGCCGACGTGAACTGCGCCTCCGCCCGCCCGAAGGATGCCTGACGGGTCTCGAGAGGGC
>SKKH01000268.1 GCA_007121555.1 Gemmatimonadota bacterium
TCCGAGGTGGCTACGTTGCTCCGGATCGCAATAGCGTTGCTATCGCTCACCATCGCGCCTTGCCACCCCGGCGCGCCGAGCCCCTCGGTCCCTCGCCGAATCTCTGACTCACCACACTAGCGGCTCCGGACCTTGTTCAACGGCCCTTGAACTCCGGATCCCGCTTGTCCACGAACGCCTGGACGCCCTCGCGTCCGTCCTCCGATGAGAAGGCCGCCAGAAACAGTTCCTTCTCCAGCTCCAGGCCCGCCGACAGCGGGGTTTCCATGGTGGCTCGAATCGAGCGCTTGGCCAGGCGAAGCGCCACCGGACTCCACCGAGCCATCCGCTCCGCCAGCTCCCTGGCCCGGACGAGGTGCTCACCCTCGTCCACCAGAAACTCCACCAGCCCGATCCGGTAGGCCTCCTCGGCGTCGATCATATCACCTGTGAGGGCCAGGCGCATCGCCTGACCTGGACCCACCAGCCGGGCCAGCCGTTGGGTACCGCCGGCGCCAGGAATGAGTCCCAGCCGGATCTCGGCCTGACTGAACCGCGCCGTTCGGTCAGCGACCCGAAGGTCGCAGGCCAACGCGAGTTCCGACCCCCCGCCCAGGCAATACCCATGCACGGCGCAGATGAGTGGCTTCGGGAAGTCGGCCAGGGCATCATAGACGCGCCGTCGATCGTACAGGGCTCTCTGTTCGCCCGGAGTTCGGGATGCGAACTCGGACACATCCGCACCGGCCACGAAGGCCTTGGGCCCGGCTCCGCTCAGGATGGCCACCCGGACCTCATCGCGCTGGGCCAACTCGTCCACCGCGTTCATGAGTTCCTGGCGGACCGCGGAGTTCAGCGCGTTGAGCTTGTCCGGACGGTGAATGGTGACGAGGCCGAGCGGCTCCTCGATCTCCATCTTGATGGTGGTGAGTTCCATGATTTCAGGGGCGTGAGGGGGGTGAGATCTCGGGGGAGATGGGGAAGGAGTGTCCCCGACCGAGCCCGGTCCCGTGGGAGGGCCCGGGTCAGGCTCCGCGGGTCAGTCGTCCCACGAATAGAAACCCTTCCCGCTCTTTCGACCCAGATGGCCGGCGCGCACCATCTGGCGGAGGAGCTCGGGTGGGCGGAAGTGCTCGGAGTCCAGTGTCCGGTGAAGATATTCGGCGATCTCCAGACGCACGTCCAGCCCGATCAGGTCGGTAAGTCGGAGTGGGCCCATGGGATGCCGGTATCCCAACTCCATGGCTCGATCGATGTCCTGGGCCGAGGCCACCCCCTCCTCCAGCATCCGGATGGCTTCGAGGCCCAGGACGACGCCCAGCCTGGACGAAGCGAACCCGGGGGAGTCCCGTACGACGATGGGCTCCTTTCCCAGCCCCTGGGCGAAGTCCACCCCCCGGTCCAGGGTGTCGGCATCGGTGGCCGATCCCTGGACCACCTCCACCAGCGCCATGATGTGGACGGGATTGAAGAAGTGCAGGCCCAGGAAGCGGTTGGGCCGCTCCAGCGCCTGAGCCAGGGCGTCGATGGAGAGCGACGAGGTGTTGGTGGCCAGAAGGGCCGTCGGGCCGCTGGAGGCCTCCAACTGGGCCAGGAGGCCCCGCTTCAGTTCGAGCTTCTCGGGGACCGCTTCGATTACGATGGTGGCCTCGGAGACCGCTTCCTCCAGGGTTGTCGAGGTGAGGATCCGCGCCAACGTGAGGTCGCGGGCTTCCGGCGACACCTTCCCGAGCTCCACCCCCTTCTCGAGGTTGTCCCGAATTCGGACCAGACCCTGGTCCAACGCCTCAGCGGACGGGTCGTGAAGGAGCACCCGGTGACCCGCCAGGGCGGCCACCTGGGCAATCCCGTGCCCCATGGTTCCGGCCCCCAGCACGGCCACGTTCTCCAGGATCGCGCCCGACGAGGACGGTGTGGTCTCTTCCTTCACAGGCCCTCCCGGTCCACGACCAGGGCGATTCCCTGACCCACACCGATGCACATCGAGGCCAGTCCGGTGGCCGCGCCCCTTCGGTCCATCTCGTGGATCAGGGTGGTGAGGATCCGGGCGCCCGAACAGCCCACGGGATGGCCCAGAGCGATGGCGCCCCCGTTCACGTTCGTGCGTTCCGGGTCCAGTTCCAGCTCTCGGATGCACGGAATGGCCTGGGCCGCGAAGGCTTCGTTCAATTCGACCAGCTCCAGGTCCCGGGTGTCCATTCCCGCCCGATCCAGCGCCTTCCGGGTGGCGGGGATGGGCCCCACCCCCATCAGATGCGGCTCCACTCCGGCCACCGCCCCACTCCCGATCCGAACTATGGGATGAAGCCCCATTGCGCGACCCCAGTCGGCCGCGACGACGAGGAGGGCTGCGGCGCCGTCATTGATCCCCGAGGCATTCCCTGCGGTCACCGTGCCGCCGGACCGGAACACGGGACGCAGGCGGGCCAGAGCCTCCAGGGTCGTGTCGGGGCGAGGATGTTCATCCACTTGGACCTGGGCCGGGTCGCCCCTCCGCCGGGGTACCTCTACCGGCACGATCTCGCGCTGGAATCGTCCTTCCTCTGCAGCCCGGGCCGCTCGTTGCTGGCTCTCCAGGGCGAAGGCGTCCTGTTCCTCCCGGGACACTCCGAACTCCCGGGCCACCTCCTCGGCGGTCTCTCCGAGCCCCATGGTCCATTCCTCGGGGAAGGTGGGGTTGGGGAAGCGCCAGCCCAGCACGGTGTCGGCCATCTCGGGCGTCCCCCGGGGGTAGGCGAAGGCCGGCTTCAGGAGGACCCAGGGCGCCCGACTCATGCTTTCGACTCCGCCTGCCACGAACACCTCGCCCTCGCCGGCCCGGATGGCGTGGGCGGCGGAGAGCACGGCCTGAAGTCCGGAGCCACAGAGCCGGTTCACCGTCTGTCCCGGGACCTGGACCGGAAGTCCGGCTCGAAGCAGGGACATGCGGGCCACGTTTCGATTGTCCTCACCGGCCTGGTTCGTGCACCCCATGATCACGTCGTCGACCTGCTCTCCCTCGATCCCGGTGCGATCCAGAACGGTCCGGATCACCCGCGCGGCCAGGTCGTCGGGGCGGACCGGGGCCAGTGCGCCCCCGTGTCGGCCGATCGGGGTGCGCACCGCGTCCACGATCCACACCTCTCTCTGAGTCGCTCGCGTGCCTCGGCCCATCAGTCCAGTGCCACCCAGACGCTCTTGGAGCGCGTGTACTTCTCGAGGGCGGCCTGGAAGCCCAGGTCGGCACCGAACCCACTGGCCTTGGTGCCGCCGAAGGGAGAGGCCGGGTCGTAGCGGTTGTACGTGTTGACCCAGACGATCCCGGCATCGATGGCCTCGGCCATGCGGTGAGCCTTGCCCACATCACGGGTCCAGATCCCCGAGGCCAACCCATAGATCGTCTGGTTGGCCCTCTCCACCGCGTCGCCGAAATCGTCGAAGGGGATCACCGCGGCCACGGGCCCGAAGATTTCCTCCTGGGCAATGGTCATCTCAGGCTCCACATCGGCGAAAACGGTGGCCTCGACGAAGAACCCGCGACCCTCCACCTCCCGGCGTACTCCCCCGGTGAGGAGCCGGGCTCCCTCGTCCTTCCCGACCTGGATGTAGCCCAGGACCCGTTCGAGCTGGGTCTCACTCACGATGGCGCCCAGCCGGGTTCCCGAGTCCATGGGGTCGCCCACGGTCATCTTGCGGGCTCGGGCCTCGAGTCCCTCCAGCACCTCGTCGTAGACGCTGCGCTCCACCAGGATCCTCGAACCGGCGGCGCACACTTCGCCCTTTCCGTAGAAGATCCCGGAGGTGGCGCCCCGGATCGCGGCCTGGAGGTCTGCGTCGGCGAAGATCACGTTGGGAGACTTTCCACCCAGCTCCAGGGAGAGCCGCTTCAGCGTCCCGGCCGCCCCCTTCATGACGAGCCGGCCCGTCTCGGTGGAACCGGTGAACGAGAGGGCGGCCACGTCCGGATGCTCCACCAGTGCGGTTCCGGCCCGGTCTCCAAAGCCCGAGACCACGTTGAGCGCCCCAGGGGGGAAGCCGGCCTCGGCGGCCAGTTCCCCCAGCCGGAGTGCGGTGAGAGGCGTCTGCTCGGCCGGCTTCAGCACCACCGAATTCCCGCAGGCCAGCGCGGGAGCCACCTTCCACGAGGCCAGGTTGAGGGGGAAGTTCCAGGGCACGATGCACCCTACGACACCCAGCGCCGAGCGCTGGGTGTAGTGGAGAAAGGGACCCGAGACGGGAATGGTCTCGCCATGGATCTTGTCGGCCATCCCGGCGAAGTAACGGAAGGTCCGGACCACCATGGGGAGGTCCACCTTCCGGGACTCGAAGAAGGGCTTGCCGTTGTCCCGGGTCTCCAGGGTGGCCAGCTCGTCCGCGTTGGTCTCGATGAGGTCGGCCAGCTTCGACAGGAGGCGTCCTCGCCTGTGTCCATCCAGGCCTCCCCAGGCCGAGGACTGGAACGCCTCCCGGGACGAGGCCACCGCCCGGTCCACATCAGCCCGGTCGCCGCTGGCCACCCGGGCCAACACCTCGCCGTTGGCCGGGTTCACGGTGGGGAAGGTCTCGCCTCCCTCGGCCTCGACCCAGTCGTTGTGGATCCAGAGGCGGCGAGGGGGCTCCTGTCCAGTCGGGCTCGGAGTCGCGTCGGAGTCGGCCATGGCTCAGTTCCCCGAGAAGTCGGCCTTCCGCTTCTCCACGTACGCCGCCAGTCCTTCCCGGGCATCGTCCGAGGCGAACAGCTGCTGCTGAAGCTCCCGCTCCAGCGCCAGCCCCTGCTCCAGGGGCAGGAGGGAACCGGTCTGGACCGCCCGCTTGATGTGGCCCACCGCCTTGGTGGCTCGGTTCGGGGTAGTGAAGGATTCGGCGAACTCCATGACCTTCGTCATGAACTGGCCGTGATCCTCGGCCTCCACGATCCGATTCACGATCCCCAGCTCCACGGCTCGGTCGAACCCGAAGGTGTCGCCGGTCACCATGAGCTCCATGGCCTTGGCCTTCCCCACCAGGCGGGAGAGTCGCTGGGTTCCTCCGGTTCCGGGAAGCACCCCGAGGTTCACCTCCGGCAGGCCGATCTTCCCTGCGTTGGAGCGGGCGAGGATCATGTCGCAGGCCATGGCGATCTCGAGGCCCCCACCCACGGTGTGCCCGTTCAGCGCAGCTATGGTGAGCTTCGGCGTATGCTCCAGGCGAAGGAGCGTCTCATTGGCGTGGAGACAGAAGCAGTACTTGAAGTTGGTCGTGACCTCCGAGAGCATCTGAATGTTGGCTCCGGCGCTGAAAAACTTCTCGCCGGCTCCCGTGAGGACGATGACATGGACCTCGTCGGCCATCCGGGCCCGCAGGATCCCCTGATCCAACTGCTTCATCATCTCGTGGGTGTACGTGTTCGCCGGAGGGTCGTCCAGCGTCAATACAGCGATCCCATCGGCGGCCTCGTAGTGGACGAGCGTCTTGTCTGCCATGTGTCGAGCCCCAGTGTTCAGGGTGAAGGTCGTGATACGAGTGGGTGTGGACTTCGGGAAGGGGTGTTCGGACCGGTGGGTTGGATTCTGCGTGCGGCCGGCCGACGGAGTGGAGAGGCTTGATCTCGACTCACCCTCCCCGCCAGATCGATGACCGGCCCATCCGGGACGTCTCAGGGAGCCGCACCTCCCCGTCCGGAGCCGGAGGGGTCAGGACTCCGTGGAGGAAGAGGTGGAGTATGGTCTGTTCCAACTCCTCGACCGGGAGATCCCGTTCCGGATCGTACCAGGTGTAGATCCAGTTCATCATCCCGAACAGGACGAAGGTGGTGGTCCGGAGGGTTGCTCCTTCGCCTCGGGGCGGCAGCGCGTTCTCTACGGCCTCCGATCCAGTCCCCCCCTCGGGCTCCCTCAACTCGGAGAGGATGCCCGCGAGGGCCCCGGCATAGGCTCGCTTCTTGTCCAGGATCCGACTCCGGAAGTCTCCCGTGAGCACCTCGGCCTCATGAGAAAGCACCTTCATTTCTTCCATGTTGGCCACGAAGAAGTGCAGGTGGTTCCGAACGAAGATGCGGAGGCGGCACTCGGGATCGGCGACGCCTTCGAGATCCTCTTCCAGGCGGGTCAGGAGCGTGGCGAAACAGTGGTCCTGGATGAGGTAGAGGAGCTCCTCCTTGCTTCCGAAGTAGTAATAGAGTCCGGAAAGACTGACGCCGGTAGCACCGGAGATGTCCCGGATGCTGGCCCGGGAATAGCCCTTCTCCGCGAAGACCGAGGCGGCCGTCCGCAGAATGTTGAGCAGTTTTCTGTCGTACCCTGGACGGGAGTCCACCGGTGCCGCTCCGGTACGGGTTGCGCGACCCGCGGGCCGCTGGAGGCGCTGACGGTCGCGTGAGGATGTAGTCGGATCCGTACGATCGTTCGATCGCCAAGCTATGGCGCTGCTTCGCACCGGGCAAGGGAGTCCCTCTACCGCAGGCCTTCCGGGGACCTCCGAGGCGGGCAGACGTGTAGGTCTCTGGCAGCCTGAAGGCTCGGACCATAGCTTCATGGCTGACGTTGATCTCGACTCGGAACCCTCTTGATTCGGAGGCTCTCCCCGGTGCTCCCGACCTCTCCGGCCACGCGCTCGTCGGGCCCGTCCTTCGAAGGCGTCCACGAGCAGCGGCGTGGAGGCTCTGGATCTCTCCGCAGGCGGCGACGGTTCAGAGCTCCCAGCCGCAGACGGGGGCGCGGGTCGCTTCGGATCCTGACCGGCCTCGTGGTCAGTCTCCTCCTCTATGGCTGTGACGATCTGAGCACTACGGATCCGGTGGAGCTCCAGTCCGATGAGACGCTGGCCTCGCTCCAGTACCACGCCGACCTTCCGACGCTGTCACAGGTGGTTCGCCTGTGGGGTCGGGACATGGACCTCTCCGGTCCCCTGGGCCAGTGGGAGGGCTCCTGGACCGACGTGGGAGCGGTCGGTGGGGAAGGCAGCGAGACGTCCTCTGGAGAGGTTCTGAGGGCCGAGTCCCGAGAGGCCGTGGCCCACCTGGTGGCCCCCAGGATGACGGCCGAGGATGTCGCTTCACTCCTGGAACAGTTGGATCAGGCACTGACGCGTATCCCGCGCCTCCTCGAAGGAGGGTCACACGCCCATCTGTCGCCCACCCTTTCCCTCGCCCTCGAGGAGAGAGATCGGAGCGAGGCGGCGCTGCAGGGTGATGAGGTCCGGATCGCCCTTCTCCACGTCATGACCGCCGCAGATCGCCTGCGGGCGACGACTCCGAGCACCCTGGCTCGGGAGCTTCTCCATGAGGCGGAGGAAACCTTTCGAAGGGTTTGGGGGGATGATCCGTACATAGAAGAGGAGCGGAGGCGTGTCCGGCGCCTGCTGGCCGGAGCCGAAACGGCTCTGGATGAGCAGGCGCCGGTACTGGCCCTGAGACGGGCCTGGTACGCCCTCCGCCTCATGGACGGGGCAGGCGAGCCCTGACTGACCCCCCCGGCCGAAGGTTGGTCGGCACCGAGGTACCTGGACGAGGACCGAGATGATGAAGCCCCGCGGGATCATTCCAGGATGGTCTGTTCTGACCCTTCTCCTCGTGTACCCCCTTCTCACGAGCGGGGGGGACTCGGCCATCTCAGCAGACGGTGCCGCCGTTTCCCAGGAAGACTTCGTCCCGGTGGCATGGGTGGCCGCAGGGACGTCTGTCCCGAACTTCCCCCGGGCCCAGGAGCCCTCGCCGGAGACCCAGGAGGCCGATGAAGCCACCACAGACACCGTGGCGGTGCAACTCGGCGACGGCCCGGTCTACCGGGTCCCCATCCAGGGGGTGATCGAATTGGGTCTGGCGCCCTTCGTGGAGCGGAGCATCCAGGAGGCGATGGCAGCGGAGGCGTCGGTGATCATCCTGGATCTGGACACCCCGGGCGGCCGGGTCGACGCCGCGGAGCGGATCGCCGACGCCGTCAGCGATTCCGAGGTGCCCGTCTACGCCTTCGTGAATCGGGCCGCCATCTCCGCCGGAGCTCTGATCTCCCTGGCAGCCGACGGCATCTACATGCGGCCCGGTTCCCGGATCGGGGCCGCGACACCAGTCGATGGTGCCGGCGAGACGGCCCCCGAGAAGGTCGTCTCTGTCATGCGGAGCACCATGCGGTCTCTGGCGGAGGCCCGAGGACTGGATCCCGCCATCGCGGAGGCCATGGTGGATCCGGAGATCGAGATCGAGGGGGTGGTGGCCCAGGGGCGTCTCCTCACCCTCACGAGCTCCGAGGCCGCCGAGGTGGGATACGCCCTTCAGGTCGCGGACTGGAACGAGTTGATGCAGGTGCTGGGGACCCAGGACCGGGAGGTTCGCGACCAGACGGCCAATTGGGCCGAGCGCACGGTCCGCTTCCTCACCCACCCCGTGGTGGCCCCGTTCCTCCTCTCCCTGGGCTTCCTGGGCCTCCTGGTCGAGATCAAGTCTCCTGGGATCGGCCTTGCGGGCGGCGCGGGGGTTCTGGCGCTGGCCCTCTTCTTCGGCTCCCACCTCATCATCGGGCTCGCCGGGATGGAAGGCCTGATCATCTTCGGGGTGGGCGTGGTCCTGGTCCTCGTGGAGGCCCTGGTCCTTCCGGGGCTGGGAGTGTTCGGGATCCTGGGAGCCATGGCCATCCTGGCCGGCGTGTACATGTCCATGCTGGGCGGAGTGCCCACCACCGACGACTACACTCGAGCGGGCATGGTCCTCTCCATGACGCTGGCCATGGTGCTGGTGAGTTCGTGGTTCCTCATTCGCCGACTCCCCACCAACCGGCGATTGACGCGCCTCGGGATCTTCCTGGGTGAGGAGACGGCCCGGGAGACCGGATATACCTCCTCGGTGCGCCGGGATGAGCTGATGGGCCAGAAGGGAGAGGCCCTGACCGATCTGCGACCCTCCGGCACCGGCCTCTTCGGAGACGAGCGGGTGGACGTGGTCTCCGAGCAGAAGTGGATCGAGGCCGGCAGCCCCATCCAGATCGTCGCGTCCGAGGGATATCGGCATGTGGTTCGCCTCATCCGGGAAGGAGCGGGTGCGGCGTCTGAGCCCGACGACCAGATGGGCGACTGACCCGGAGCTGGCGGTGGGGGGTGCCCCTGACCTCGAAACAGTGATACCCTCCTTCACAAGCTCGACATCGAACACGCAGCATCCAGCGTCGAAAGACAACCACCACCTCCTTGCGGGAGAGTTGAGGGATGACGGAAGATCTGATCTTTGGTACCACCAGCCTGGCCCTCATCGGGCTGCTGGTCCTTGTCATCATCATCCTCTGGGTCGTTCCGATCCGGCTCTGGGTCGAGGCCATTTCGGCCGGCGCCAGGGTGGGAATTGGCTACCTGGTGGGGATGCGGCTCCGGAAGGTGAACCCGCCCGCCGTGGTCCGCCCACTCATCTGGGCCACCAAGGCGGGTCTGGACATCAAGGTCGGTGACCTCGAAGCCCACTACCTGGCCGGGGGCCAGGTGGACCGGGTCGTTCGAGCGTTGATCTCGGCCGACAAGGCGAACATCGAACTCTCCTTCCAACAGGCGGCCGCCATCGACCTGGCGGGTCGAAACGTGTTCGAGGCCGTCCAGGTGTCGGTGAACCCCAAGGTCATCGCCACGCCCCGGGTGGCGGCCATGGCCCGCGACGGAATTCAGCTCATCGCCATGGCCAGGGTCACCGTTCGGGCCAACATCAACCGCCTCGTCGGGGGAGCCGGAGAAGAGACGATCCTGGCCCGAGTGGGCGAGGGGATCGTGTCGTCCATCGGTTCCTCGGATTCTCACAAGGCGGTACTCGAGAACCCGGACTCCATCTCCAAGACGGTCCTGTCTCGAGGGCTGGACTCCGGGACCGCCTTCGAGATCCTCTCCATCGACATCGCCGACGTCGATGTGGGCAAGAACATCGGGGCCGAACTCCAGACCGACCAGGCCGAAGCCGACAAGCGGGTCGCCCAGGCCCGGGCCGAGGAGCGGCGCGCCATGGCCGTGGCCCTGGAGCAGGAGAACCGAGCCAAGGTGCAGGAGATGCGCGCTCGCCTGGTGGAGGCGGAGGCTCAGGTTCCCCTCGCCATCGCCGAGGCCTTCAAGGAGGGCAATCTGGGAATCATGGACTACATGAAGTACCGGAACATTCAGTCCGACACCTCCATGCGCGATGCCATCGCCGGGAACGAGGACGACAGCCAGCAGGCGCCGGGCGGCGGTTCGCGCCCAGGCTCCTGATCCGGGGGGCGCATCGTGGAAGAAGGACTCTTCACCCTCATGTTCATCCTCTTCATGGTGGCCGCATCCATCCTGGATGCGGTGGGCCGCCGCAAGAAGAAGCAGCGGCGCATGGAGGAGATGGACGCGGAGGACGACGGGGCCGAGACCTATCCGGGAGAGGTGGCGACCCGCCGCCGGGAAGAAGGTCGGGGCGGCAGGTCCGAAGGTCGGGGTGCGCCGAGCCCCGACCGGGCCGCCGCCGAGGGCGAGGGGGTCCGGGACCCCCAGAGCGCGGAGACCATGGTGCCCGAGGACCTCTGGGCCATCCTCACCGGACAGCCGCCCAGGGATCGCTCCGGGGCCGAGCCGCAGGAGGCCGAACGCGAGGGCCCGGAGGAGTGGTCCCGTCCCGGTTCCGACGATCCCGGGCGCGATCCCCAGATCCCGGCGCCCGTCCCCCAGGACCGGATGTCCCCCGCCCGACCCGATGCGCCCCCCCCAGCCGAGGAGGCAGCGCCCACACGCCGCTCCGCCCGATGGATGGAGGGCACGCGGGGACGCGACGAATCCGAAAGCTGGGCCGGTGGCACGATCCAGGAAGAGGAGAGCCGCATCTATGATCTCCCCGATGAGCCCTGGGGCGGGATGGAGGAGATCTCCTCCGAGGATCTGACCACCGCTGAGGGCCAGGAGGCGCCCCGGGAGGCCGCGTGGGGCACACGGACGCGCGGGCCCTCACGTCCCCGTGGGATGTCCGGTCGCGGGAGGTACACCCGGCTTCTGGCCACGGGGAACGTAGACGACCTTCGAAAGGCCATCGTTTTGAGGGAGGTACTGGGGCCCCCCGTGGCCTTCAAGGACGAGGGCGCTCCCGGACGCTGGTAGAGACAGAGAAGAATACCTCCGCACGGATCCACCCCCATGCCCACTCGCTCCCGTCTCTGGATCGGCCTGGCCGGTGTGGCGGCCGCGGGTCTCACCCTCCTTGTGACCGTCGGATGTACTCGCGACGATCGCTCGCTGGATGAGATCTGGGCGGACCTGGAGCTGGAGGGAGACGGACGGGTCTTCACCTCGGAGTTGGTGGAAGGCCTCCCGGAGCCGGCCCGGAGATTCTTCGCCTGGTCCATCGCTCCTGGCACCCCCCTGGCCCGCTCGGTCTCCCTCGGGATGGAGGGCGAGATCTTTCTGGCCCCGGATCGCGACCCCCTCCCCATCCAGGCCGATCAGATCCTGGCCCCGCCCCATGGGTTCATCTGGCGAGCCCAGGCCGGCGACGGTTTCATGCGCATCAACGGCTTCGATCGATATGCCGCGGGCGAGGGCGAGATGCGCTGGAAGCTCTGGGGTCTGATCCCCGTGATGCGGTCCACGGGTGAGGACGTGACCCGGTCCGCCGCGGGCCGCCTGGCCATGGAAGCGGTCCTCCTCCCCTCCGCCCTCCTCACCCAGGAAGGTGTGGAGTGGGAAGATGCGGGCGAGGATCGCGCCCGCTTCATCATCCGGGTCGGCCAGGAGACCGTGGAGGCCACCCTGGAGGTGGACCCGGAGGGCCGCCCGGTTCGCGTGAGCGCGCAGCGCTGGTCCGAGGAGGCGGGACCGGGCTACGACGAGTTCGCGGTGGAGATGACCGGCTCATTCACCTCCGGAGGTTACACGATCCCCTCCGCGATCGAGGCGGGCTGGAGGCTGGGCTCCGACGACGAGTTCCGGTTCTTCCGGGCGGCCCTGGACCGGGCCGAGTTCCGCTGACCTCCTACATCTCGCCCCGTCCCATCTTCCGAAGCACCGTGTGCAGGATCCCGCCGTTCAGGTAGTACTCCAGATCCACGTCCGAGTCCAACCGCACATCAGCCTGGAATTCCACCGTGTCGCCCGACTCCTTGTGGGCCTTCACGGTGACCTGTCCGTTGGGCTTCAGGCCGTCCTGGACGCCTGTGATGTCGTAGGTCTCGGTTCCGTCCAGACCCAGGGCCTTCGCATCCTGTCCGTCGGGGAACTGGAGGGGCAGGACGCCCATCCCGACCAGGTTGGACCGATGGATCCGCTCGTAGGAGGAGGCGATGACGGCTTTCACGCCCAGCAGGGCAGTGCCCTTGGCGGCCCAGTCCCTGGAGGAACCAGCGCCGTACTCACTCCCAGCCAGAACCACGAGGGGGGTGCCCGACGCCTGGTACTTCATGGAGGCGTCGTAGATGGGCATGACTTCGTTGTCAGGGAAGTACCGGGTGTAGCCGCCCTCCTTGCCCTCGAGGAGGAGGTTGCGGATCCGGACGTTCCCGAAGGTGCCCCGCATCATCACCTCGTGGTTGCCCCGTCGGGACCCGAAGGTGTTGAACTCCCAGGGCTTCACGCCCCGCTCCTGGAGGTAGCGGCCGGCCGGCTCGTCCTTGGGGATGGCGCCGGCCGGAGAGATGTGGTCCGTCGTCACGCTGTCGCCCAGGAGCGCGAGCACCCTGGCACCGTCGACGTCCGAAGCCTCCGGAACGTCCAGTCCCATGCCCTCGAAGAAGGGAGGGTTGCGGACGTAGGTGGAGTCCTCGTGCCAGTCGTAGAGGGCCGCGTCCCCCTCGGGGAGGGGCAGCGCCTTCCAGAGGTCGTCGCCTTCGAACACCTCGGCGTAGCGCTCCCGGTACATCTCGGGCTTCAGGGACTCGCGGATGGTGTCCCGGATCTCCTTCTGGGTGGGCCAGATGTCCCGGAGGTAGACCGGCTCACCTTCCGTGTCGGTGCCCAGGGGGTCGTTGTGGAGGTCCACGTCGATGCGGCCCACCAGGGCGAAGGCCACCACCAGCATGGGAGAGGCCAGGTAGTTGGCCCGGACCAGGGGATGGATGCGGGCTTCGAAGTTCCGGTTCCCCGAAAGGATCGAAGAGACCACGAGGCCCTTCTCCTTGACCGCCTCGGCGATGGGCTCGGGGAGGGGGCCGGAGTTCCCGATGCAGGTGGTGCACCCATAGCCCACGACATCGAAGTGGAGCTTCTGGAGGTAGGGAAGGACGCCGGAGGTCTCCAGGTAGTCGGTCACCACCTTGGATCCAGGAGCCATGGAGGTCTTCACCCAGGGCTTCACGTCGAGGCCCTTCTCCACCGCACGCTTCGCCATGAGTCCTGCACCCACCATCACCGAGGGGTTCGAGGTGTTCGTGCACGAGGTGATGGCCGCGATCACGATGCTCCCGTCGGTGATGGCCATGGTTTCGCCGTCCAGCTCGATCACCGCCGAGCGGGGACCGGCGCTGGGGGCCTCGGCCACCGCCGAGTGGGCCGAGCCCCCGGTGGACAGGGCGGGCTCGGAGGTCACGCCGCCGTTGGCCGTGGCCTTGGGGCTGCCCCCGCCCTCGCCGGACCAGGATTCAGCCGTGCGACCGGACTCCCCGTTCGGCTCCGTGTCGGACGGGAGGGAGAAGCCCTGGGGGAGGAGACCGGCCAGGTCACCGTGAAAGGACGGACGAAGGCTGGAGAGTCCGATCCGGTCCTGGGGACGCCGCGGTCCGGCCACCGAGGGCTCGACGGTGTCCAGGTCCAGCTCCAGCGACACCGTGTACTCCGGATCTGGGGTGTCGTCGGTGCGGAAGAGGTTCATCTCCCGGGACACGGCCTCGACCCGCTTCACCATGTCGGGATCACGTCCGGTGCCCTTAAGGTAGGCGAGGGCCTCGTGGTCCACCGGGAAGAATCCAATGGTGGCCCCGTATTCGGGCGACATGTTGGCGATGGTGGCCCGATCGGGGAGGGGAAGGGAGGAGAGCCCCTTCCCGTAGAACTCCACGAAACGACCCACGACGCCGTGGTTGCGCAGGATTTCGGTGACGTGGAGCACCAGGTCGGTGGCCGTGGCACCCTCGGGCAGGGAGCCCTTGATCTTCACCCCGACCACCTCGGGCAGGAGCATGTAGTAGGGCTGGCCCAGGAGGACCGCCTCGGCCTCGATCCCGCCGACGCCCCAACCCACCACACCGAGACCGTTGATCATGGTGGTGTGGGAGTCGGTGCCGACGAGAGTGTCGGGGTACGCCAGATTGAGCCCGTTTTCGGGGCGACGATGGATCACCGAGGCCAGGTACTCCAGATTCACCTGGTGGACGATGCCCGTGCCCGGAGGTACGACGCTGAAGTCCTCAAAGGCGTGCTGCCCCCAGCGGAGGAGCTGGTAGCGCTCCCGGTTCCGCTCCATCTCGCGCTCGACGTTCAGGCGGTACGCCTCCGAGGAGCCGAAGAAGTCCACCTGCACCGAGTGGTCGATGACCAGGTCGGCCGGAACCTGCGGGTTGATCCGTCGGGGGTCTCCGCCCATGGTGTGGATGCCTTCTCGCATGGCCGCGAGGTCCACGACGGCGGGCACACCCGTGAAGTCCTGAAGGACCACACGGCTGGGGAGGAAGGGGATGTTGGCCCCGGAGTTCGTCGGGCTCCACTTCGCCACCTCGTGCACATCGTCCTCGGTCACGTACCCCTCGCCGGCGTTCCGGAGAGCGTTCTCGAGGAGGATGCGGATGGAGAAGGGAAGGCGGTCGGTAGAGACGACCCCCTCCTCGTCGAGGCGGGAGAGGCGGTAGAAGGAGGTCTTTCCCTCGGGAAGATCGAGGGAGGTGAGCGCTCCGAATGGATCCTTTCTCTGATTGGCCAAAATGGGTCCCCTGCTGCGTTTTAGTCGGTCACGTCCATGGTGCGGAATAGATTCTTAACCTAAGAAAGTTTTGCTGAAGAGGACAGGGAAGGAATGGGCTGCGAGAGCAGCGTTCCGGGGTGGAAGCGCCCAGGCCGCAGCATGGATCTCCGCTCCGCCAGGGGGGTTGGAGCTGACCGGAGACTTCTATGCCCTGCGCTACGATCCATATGGCCGTCGCCGGCCGCGTCCTGGACGAGTGGACCCGCTCGCCCCCCACCGCTCCCGTGGACCCCTGGCGAGCCGGGGTTCGGGAGGCCTTCCTCCATGGCGCGCTGGCCCCAGACATGGGATTCATCCCCGGCACCCACCGTCTCGTATCCGAGGCGGCCCATTATCTTCGTCCGGGGGACCTGACCCGCGCTCTCCTTCAGAGGGCCAACTCGGCGGCGGAGGAGGCCTTTGCCTGGGGCTGGGCCTCCCATCTCCTGGCCGACGTCCGGATCCATCCCCTGGTGGGTCGGGCCGTAGGCGAGCGGCTTCACGGAGATCGGGGTCGGCGGATCGATGCCATGGAGGACGTGGCCACCCACGTGAGCCTGGAGGTGGGGCTGGACGTGGCGGTCCTGAGAGGAGACCCGGAGATTCCTCGCCCCCCCGCCGTCCCCTTCTTCCCGACCCACGGCGGGATCCGGTCGTTCATTCGCGCCCTGGCCGAGACCTACGACCTGGAGTGGGATCCGGCTCTCCTCACCCAGCACCACTTGCGAGCCGTGCGCCTGACCCGGTGGTGGCCCAGGGCCCTGGCCCTCCTTCCGCTTCATCCTCCCGGGCCCCCGGCGGGGGATCGGATGGTCAACGGGGCGGGGCTTCATGCATCGGTCTTCGAGAGGATCGGAAGACTTCGGGGCCCTGAGACCCCCCTCGCTGGCTTCCTGGCGCCCGAGGCGCCGAGGCGCTGGTTTCTCGACGCCGTTCAGGAGGAGATCGAGACCTTCCCCGAGCGCTTCCGGGAGCTGGTGCGTTCCGGACTCGATCAGGTCGGGAATCCGAACATGGAGACCGGGGAGCCCACCGGGGTGGGACGAGGACACCCGGCGACGGACCTGGCCGCACAGAAGCTGGACCTGGCTCGGGCTGAGCGGTTTCCCGTTCCGGGATAGAATGCTCTTGAAGCGCCTGGATTCTGCATGTGTCGGAGCGATGCCCGATCAGACTGTTAACTTCGTGGTGATCGG
The DNA here is from genome assembly GCA_007121555.1 of Gemmatimonadota bacterium. Classification (GTDB taxonomy): domain Bacteria; phylum Gemmatimonadota; class Gemmatimonadetes; order Longimicrobiales; family Gaopeijiaceae; genus PWLA01. The sequence continues at coordinate 15,979 of SKKH01000268.1, forward strand.
TCCGAAGGGGCCGCCTGCCGCCTCGAGCGTTGGCTCCGCTGGCTCGCGTGGGCGCATCTCGCCCGCGAGGACTGCGGCGAGCCGCCCTGGATCCGGCGGCCTGCCGCTCCGAGCGGTGATCACTGCAGTTCCTCAACAGCCTTCCAGGGGTGCCCCATGAGCTTCCGTAGCTTCCTCTACAAGCTGGCACGTTTCCTCGGAGATGTGAACGCGGTCAAGCGGGGACGGGTCGGACGGCGGGTGGGGCGAAGGGCTGCCGGTCGGGGACTGGGCCGCCTTCTCCGGGACCTCTTCCGGTAGCCCTCCGCTTTCTCCCGCGTCCATCGGTCCACCCGGGGCAGCGTCCATCGACCCATTCAGGAGAACCTCCATTGACCTCCGTACGACAGGCGCATGGCCGTAAAAGGGAATGACCGGCTTGCCTTGGCGGAGTTTCAGCACTAGATGGGAGAGGCGTCCGGGCTGTGGGGGGAACCCCGTCTTCAGCCCCCTGCTGTGCCCCTTTCCCCGAGGTGTCCATGGCCCGGACTCCGCTGCTCCGATCGCTTCGCAGGTCCCTTCGCCTGGCCCAGGCTTCCGCTCGCAGCGGCCGAGCGCCCTCCGACCTCCTCGCCGACCTCCAGGATCCACGCCGCTACACCCGTCGTGAATTCCTTCTCCGCTCGGGTACGGCGATGGTGGGGCTCGGGCTCGTGGGCTGTCTCCCCCGGAGCGGAAATGAGCGATCCCCCGGGGACGACCCCCAGGTGGTCATCGTCGGCGCCGGCATCGCGGGCCTGACCGCCGGCTGGCGACTCAAGCAGGCGGGTGTGGGGGTCCGGATCCTGGAGGCGCAGGAGCGGATCGGCGGTCGAATGTTCAGCTTGAGAGGGCACTTCGCCCACGACCAGGTGGCCGAGCTGGGGGGCGAGCTCATCGACAGCGGCCATGTCCACATCCGGGCGCTGGCCCGGGAGCTGGGGCTCGATCTCGTGGACCTCCGGACCGGAGAGACCATGGAAGAGGAGCTCTGGTACTTTGAGGGTCGCCGAATTCCCCAGGCCGAGGTGGTTCAGGCCTGGGGTCCGGTCGCGGCCCGGATCGAGGCGGATCTGGGCACCCTCCACACCCTGGGCGACTGGCCCTGGGTCACCTACCGGGACCCCAACGGAGCCGAGGCGCTGGACCGAACCTCGCTGGCGGAGTGGCTCGAGGGCATCGAGATGGAGGGGTGGTTCCGGAGGCTCCTGGACGTGGGCTTCACCACGGAGTACGGGCTCGAGGCCGGCGACCAGTCGGCGCTGAATCTCCACTTTCTCATCGACCCCGATCCCGATGAGTTCGTGATCTATGGGGAGAGCGATGAGCGCTATCACGTGCGCGGCGGCAACGACCGGATTCCCGCCGAGCTGGCCCGGCGTCTGGAGCCGGAGATCGACCTGGGGGTCCGCCTCGAATCGGTGCGGGAGAGGGCGGACGGCGGCTTCGAACTCTCGGTCAGGGAGAACGGACGCAGCCGGAACCTCACCGCGCCCACACTGATCCTGGCGCTCCCCTTCACACTCCTTCGGAACGTGGAGCTGGACATGGAGCTTCCTCCGGTGAAGCTCCAGGCGATCCGCGACCTGGGATACGGGACCAACGCCAAGCTCATGATGGGCTTCAACGAACGGCCCTGGCGGAGCCGCCACCGATCGGCGGGTAGCGTGCTCACCGATCTCCCCTTCCAGCTCACCTGGGAGACGAGCCGGGAGCAGGCGGGCCCGGGCGGGATCCTGACGAACTTCACCGGAGGAGCTCAAGGGGTGCGGGTCGGCGAGGGCAGCGCCCAGGAGCAGGCTCGGGCCCTGGTCCGGGATCTGGAGCGGGTCTATCCCGGGGTGGAGGACATCCACCTCCCGGACCGGGCCGTCCGGTTCCACTGGCCCTCCCACGACTGGACCCGGGGCAGCTACGCCAGCTACCGCCCCGGCCAGTGGACCCGGATCTGCGGCGCCGAGGGAGAGCGGGTGCGCGGCCTCTTCTTCGCAGGCGAGCACTGTTCGCTGGACGCCCAGGGGTTCATGGAGGGCGGCTGCGAGACCGGAGAGCGGGTGGCGCTGGAGATCCTCACCGAGCTGGGTGTGGGGGCCTCCACCCCCAGGGTTAAGCGATTGGCCTGACGAGGCGGGGAGAACGACTTCCTATCCTGTTCCCTGCGCCGCAAGACCCGCTCGCGGCGGGCCCTGTGCTGCTTGAGGATTGCATGAGCCCCCCGGAGTGTGAGAGGATGGGTTCATGCATACGTTGAAGCGGAACGCCCCGGGCGGTGGGGAGCGGCTCCAGGGGCTGAGGCGCAAAGGTTCCGGCAGGGACCCGGGATGGGGTAGGGGAGGAGCCGCGTGGGAACCCGCCTGAAGCTCACGCTCACCCTCGTCCTCCTGGTTCTCCTGGCGGTCGGCTATGCCGCGGCGACCTGGGTGGCGAACCAGCGGACCGCGGCCGTCGTGGTGGAGCATACGGCCCAGGCCCTGGGCGTGACGACCTCGCTCGAATACGCCTCGGTCACGCTCCTCACCGGTGGCATCCGCCTCTCGGGACTGGCGGCGGACAACCCGACGGGTTTCGATGCGCCTCAGGTGTTGCTGCTCCCCCAGGTCCAGGGTCGGGTCCGCATCACCACCCTCCTTCGGCCGGTGGTGGAGATGTCCAGCCTGACCCTCAGCGACATGGAGCTTCACCTGGAGCGGCGCGAGGGCATCGGAAACTACACCCTGGTCCTGGACCACTTCATTCGGGAGGGGCGCCACCTGGGTGATCCCCACCGGCGCTTCGTGATCGAGACCCTGGTGGTGCGCGATGCCATGGTCCACCTGGACCTGGTGCCGCGGCTGGGACCGGCGGGCAGGCTGAGCGTGCCAATCCACGAACTCCGCCTCACCGACATAGGTGGGGCCGAGCAGGGTCTGATGCTCCAGGAGGTGGTGGGTGTGGTGGTCCGCTCCGTGCTCCAGGCGGTGCTCGAGCGGGTGGCCCGGGATATCCCGGGAGCCATACTCAGGGAGTTCAGGGACCAGTTGGAGCAGCTCCCCGAGGCTTCTGGGTCAGACGCGTCACGAGGTGACGTGGAACCCCTCGCCGGAACAGGGAACCTGAGCCCACCCTCCGAGCTACGATGATAGGGGGGAACTGAACCATGAAATCTGGGAACGTCAGTGGATGGGGGCTGGTCACGGGATGGTTGGCCGCGGGAATCGTCCTCCTGCTGTCCGCATGCGCGTCCGGACCCGACGGTGGCGATCCCATCCCCCTCCCCCTGCGAGCTGATCAGGAACTGGCGACCGAGGTGGACCGCATCTTCCGGGAGCACGACTCCACCCACAGCCCGGGCTGCGCCGTGGCCGTGGTGGAGCAGGGCCGCGTGGTCTTCTCGGACGGATACGGCCTGGCCAACCTGGATCACCGCATTCCTCTCCGCTCCACGAGCGTCTTCCGGATCGCCTCGGTCTCGAAGCAGTTCACCGCGGCAGCCATCCTCCTCCTTGCGGATGAAGGGTTGCTCTCCCTCGACGACGACATCCGACGCCTGTTGCCCGAACTCTCCGAATTCGACCGGAGGATCACGGTAGGAGACCTGGTCCACCACACGAGTGGGATCCGGGACTACCTGGTTCTCCTCACTCTCTCAGGGGTCCCCATCACCGACGAGGTCACCGATGCCCAGGTGCTGGATCTTCTGTCCCGGCAGGAGGAGCTGAACTTCCCGCCCGGGGAAGACTTCCTCTACAGCAATACCGGCTACGTCCTCCTGGCGACGATCGTCGAGCGAGCCAGTGGCCAGACGCTCCGGGAGTATACGGAGGAGCGGCTTTTCCGGCCTCTGGGGATGCAGCAGACCCACTTTCACGACGACCCCTTCGAGGTGGTTCCGGAGCGAGCCACGGGGTACGGGCTGGAGGGGGGGCGGTACAAGGAGATGCTCCTGCGCATGTCGGTCGTGGGCGATGGGGGCCTCTACACCAGCGTCCAGGACCTGGCCCGTTGGGAAAGCATCTTCGTCGGTCCTCTCCCCTCGGAGGGAGATCCCCGCCACGGACTCGCACAGCTACTTCGGGAGCAAATGGGTCGCCTGGATCATCGGGCAGGTGGATCCCGGCTCAACTATGGGTTTGGGACGTACCGAGGGGCGCTGGGGCGTCTCGAGACCGTGGAACACAGTGGGTCCTTCGCCGGCTTCGAGGCCAATGTGATCCGGATCCCGTCGGAGCGGACCTCCATCATCGTACTCTGCAACGTGAGCACGGCTCAAGCCGTTCGACTCACCCGGGAGGTAGGCCGGGCCGTGCTGGGACATCGAACCGGCCCCATCCGGGAACTGGACCAGCGGGAAGATCGGTCCCGGCCGTCTCCTGGCTGGGATTTCCAGCCCGATTCGGCGGTGCTCGAGGAGCAGGTAGGGGATTTCTGGAGCCCCGAACTCGAGGTAACCTACCGGATCCGGCGGGTCAGCGACTACCTCCGGCTGGAGTCCCCGGCCCTCCTGGCCTCCGCCCTCCGGCCGGTGGAGGACGACGTGTACCTGCTCGGCGGCGCGATCCTTCGCTTTCAGCGTGACGAGGAGGGGATGGTCGATGGATTCCGTCTGGACGCAGGCCGCGTGCTGAACCTCCGCTTCGAGCGGGTGGAAAGGGCCGAACCAGGCAGTGGATGAACGGTCTCCGGCTCCAGAACGCTGGAACCGCTCCGTTCGTACCGTCCAGCGGCGGGTCCAGGTCCCTCCGCGCCCCTGAGAGCGTCCCCCCTGGGAGGTCGAGCGACCTCCCAGGGGATGGCCCCTTCCGCCTGGATTCAGTCGCGTTCGAAGCGATCCAGATTCATGACCTTGTCCCAGGTGGCGACGAAGTCATGGACGAACCTCTCCTCGCCGTCGGAGCTGCCGTAGACCTCGGCGATGGCCCGGAGCTGGGAGTTCGAGCCGAAAACCAGATCCACCCGCGTTCCGGTCCACTTCACCTCACCCGAGGCACGGTCCGAGCCTTCGAAGGTCTTCTGGGCATCGCTGGTCGCCTTCCACTCCGTGTCCAGGTCCAGCAGGTTCACGAAGAAGTCGTTGGTCAGGGTCTCCGGACGGTCGGTGAATACGCCGTGGGCCGAACCATCCACGTTGGCGCCGAGCACGCGCAGCCCACCTACGAGTGCAGTCATCTCCGGCGCCGACAGGGTGAGCATGTGAGCCCGGTCCAGGAGGAGGTGCTCGGCCGGCACGCTGCCACCCTCCTGCAGGTAGTTCCGGAACCCGTCGGCTTTGGGCTCCAGGTAGCCGAAGGACTCGACGTCGGTCTGCTCCGGAGTGGCGTCGGTCCGACCCGGGGTGAAGGGCACGTCCACGTTGTGGCCGGCCGCCTGGGCCGCTGCCTCCACCGCCGCGCACCCGGCCAGGACGATGAGGTCGGCCAGGGACACCCGCTTACCGCTGCTCTGAGCGCTGTTGAACTCCTCCTGGATCTCCTCCAGCCTGGCGATGACAGGGGCCACGCCGGAGCGCACGTTCACATCCCACCCGGCCTGGGGTGCGAGGCGGACGCGCGCGCCATTGGCGCCCCCTCGCTTGTCGGTGTCCCGAAAGGTGGACGCCGAGGCCCACGCCGTCGACACGAGCTGAGAGGTGGACAGCCCGGCATCCAGAATCGTGGCCTTCAGCGCGGCGATGTCCGCGTCATCGATCAACTCGTGGTCCACGGCGGGAACGGGATCCTGCCAGATCAGCTCCTCCTCGGGGACGAGGGGACCCAGGTAACGGCTGGTGGGACCCATGTCGCGGTGGAGAAGCTTAAACCACGCCCGGGAGAAGGCGTCGGCGAGCTGATCCGGGTTCTTGTGGAAGCGCTCGGAAATCTCCCGGTACACCGGGTCCTGGACCATGGAGAGGTCCGTGGTCAACATCATGGGCGGTTCCTTCCTCCACGGCGCGTGGGCATCCGGGACGAGGTCCTCGTCCTCCACGTCCTTCGGAGTCCACTGGCTCTTTCCGGCGGGACTCTCGGTGAGCTCCCATTCGTACTTGAAGAGCATGTCGAAGTAGCCGTTGTCCCACTCGATCGGGTTCGGGGTCCATGCACCCTCGAGGCCACTACTGATGGTGTCGGGCCCCTTTCCGGTTCCGTGGCGGTTCCTCCAGCCGAGGCCCTGCTCCTCGAGGCCCGCGGCCTCCGGCTCCCGTTCGAGGTACGACTCGGGGGCGGCGCCGTGGACCTTTCCGAAGGTGTGCCCACCGGCGATGAGCGCCACCGTCTCCTCGTCGTTCATCCCCATACGGCCGAAGGTCTCACGGATGTCGTGGGCGGCGGCCACCGGATCCGGGGTCCCGTTCGGGCCCTCGGGGTTCACGTAGATGAGTCCCATCTGGACCGCGCCAAGGGGATTTTCGAGCTCCCGGTCGCCCTCGTACCGCTCGTCTCCGAGCCAGACGCTCTCCGGACCCCAGTAGATGTCTTCCTCCGGAGTCCAGATGTCCGGGCGGCCGAAGCCAAAGCCGAAGGTTTCGAGCCCCATCGACTCGATGGCGCGGTCTCCGGCGAACACGAGCAGGTCGGCCCAGGACAGCTTCTCTCCGTACTTCTGCTTGATGGGCCAGAGGAGGCGACGTGCCTTGTCGAGGTTGGCATTGTCGGGCCAGCTGTTGAGCGGGGCGAAACGCTGGGCCCCGGTCCCTCCTCCGCCGCGCCCGTCCTCGACCCGGTACGTGCCGGCCGCGTGCCAGGACATCCGGATGAAAAGGGGCCCGTAGTGCCCGTAGTCGGCGGGCCACCACTCCTGGGAGTCGGTCATGAGGGCGTCCAGGTCCCGCGTGAGCGCCTCCACGTCGAGCTCCCTGAAGGCCTCCTCGTAGTCGAAGTCCGGCCCCATCGGGTTGGCGCTGGGATGGTTCTGATGGAGGATCTTGAGGTTCAACTGGTTCGGCCACCACTTCTCTGCGGAAGGACCTTCGTTGGTGGTGCGCGCTCCTGTGATCGGACACTTGCTAGCGTGCTTTGCCACGGGCTACTCCTGATGTTCAGGGGTCGGGATTGGTCTCGCGGGTGCGGCGGGCGCAACCGGGTCGCGTTGAAAGGGCCGGTTGCGCCGAAGTCGAAATGGAGTGGTGAGTCAGAGATTCACCACTCTAGCCGGTCGGACACAATCTGAAAATTGGTTGATCTGCAAAATAACAAGGCACGCCGATCGCCTCCACCCTGGTTGGGGCTCAACCGGAGGGGTAGCGGGTCTCCTCGGGCAGGCTCTCTTCGATGGGCCGTACTTCGATGGTGCCATGGCGGGCCCCTGGCCAGCGCTCCGCGACCCGGACCGCCTCGGCATGGCTCGGCACTTCGATCATGAAGAAGCCTCCGAGCTGCTCCTTCGACTCGGCGAAGGGGCCGTCGGTCACCAGGGACCTCCCACCCCGAACCCGCACCGTCGAGGCGTCGGTGGCGCTCCGGAGGGCCCGGGCTTCGATCAGGATCCCCTTCTCCCGGAGTTCTGACACGTAGTCGAGCGTCTCCACGCGGAGCGACGCCCACTCTTCGGGGGAGAGTCCGTTGAGGTCCGACTCACGTTCGTAGGCAAGGCACAGGTATTTCATGGGGTTTCGTTATGGCGGGGGGCGCGGCGTTCGATGTCGAGGTTCGCAAGGTACCGCTCGACCATATTCGAGCGCCATGCGAGATAGCGCCCCTCGACCGGAAAAACTGTGCCTGGCTCCTACCGATTCTACCCGGCTTGTCGATCCCACGTGGACTCAGTCGTTCCATGGTCCACAGGAGATCCCAGGTCCACGAGAGGGGAAAGCGGTGGCCCCTGCCGATCGGACTGGTAGACCTCGATTTCGAATCGCGACCCAGGAGAGGGGACCGAGGATGGGCAAGACGAGCGTGGCGGAACGGGTGGGCTTGTTGCTCACGATACTGGTTGTCGTCTTCCTTCTGATGGATGGGGGGGCGAAGGTACTGGGAGCGAACCCTGCGGTCGAAGGGACCATGGAACTCGGGTTTGCCGAATCCCACGTGGCCGTCATCGGGATCCTCGCGCTCCTCGGCGCGGCAACCTACGCCTGGCCCCGGACGGCAGTGCTCGGCGCGGTCATCCTGACCGGCTATCTGGGAGGCGCGGTTTCGGTGCACCTGCTCGAGGGGAACCCCATTCTTACCCACACGCTATTTCCCGTGTACCTGGGAGCTCTGGCCTGGGGAGCCCTCCTGCTCCGTGACGGGACCCTCCGTCAGGTGTTTCCCCTCCGGCATCGGACGCCCACCCAGGGCGACGAGCCCAGGGAAGGGGGGGGCGCCTGACCAGCCGAACATCTCCGGGGGATTCTTCGAGGGTCCAGCATCCCCCGTACGCTCGAACGACCTGGGGCATCTCCCGCTTCGGTTCGTGCGGGGCAAGGAGGTCCGGTGCCGGGGAGCCGACCCCGGCCCCACCCTTGTTCGACCTCCCCCCAGACCCGATCTTCAGTCTCCTGGACGGTTCCTGCTACACATCCTCCCCTTGGCGAGCGGTCCTCCGAGACCCCCCAGGGAGGCTCGCACGGAAGCACGTTCGGGAGCCCCGACTCGCTGGGGTTTGGGCACGGATCGGGATGTGCCGGGATGGCGGAATCGGTAGACGCGGAGGTCTCAAAAACCTCTGAGCTTCGGCTCTTGTGGGTTCGAGTCCCACTCCCGGCA